>NZ_JBHUTX010000006.1:0-358853 GCF_042671245.1 Streptomyces sp. NPDC057099 | reverse complement strand
GCCTAGCTGTCATGCGAAGGGGCCCGCGACTCCGGGAAGCGGGCCCCTTCGCATGTGCCGGGTCAGTCGATGGACGGCTTCTCGCGGCGTTCCTGAGCGGGGATGCCGGCTCCGGAGCCGCCTCCGTTGCCGCCTGAACCTCCGCCGAGGCCGCCGAAGTTGCCCATGGCGCCGGAGAGGCCCTTGAGGGCGTCGCCGATTTCGCTGGGGACGATCCAGAGCTTGTTGGCGTCGCCCTCGGCGATCTTCGGGAGCATCTGGAGGTACTGGTAGGAGAGGAGCTTCTGGTCCGGGTCTCCGGCGTGGATGGCCTCGAAGACCGTACGGACGGCCTGGGCCTCGCCCTCGGCGCGCAGGGCGGCCGCCTTGGCCTCACCTTCGGCGCGCAGGATCTGGGACTGCTTCTCACCTTCGGCGCGCAGGATCTCCGACTGCCGGACACCTTCGGCCTGGAGGATCGCGGCGCGCTTGTCGCGGTCGGCGCGCATCTGCTTCTCCATCGAGTCCTGGATGGAGGTGGGCGGTTCGATCGCCTTGAGCTCGACGCGGTTGACGCGGATGCCCCACTTGCCGGTGGCCTCGTCGAGGACGCCGCGCAGGGCCGCGTTGATCTCCTCGCGGGAGGTCAGGGTCCGCTCCAGGTCCATGCCGCCGATGATGTTGCGCAGCGTGGTGACGGTGAGCTGCTCGATCGCCTGGATGTAGCTGGCGACTTCGTAGGTCGCGGCCCGCGCGTCGGTCACCTGGTAGTAGATGACGGTGTCGATGTTGACCACCAGGTTGTCCTGGGTGATCACCGGCTGCGGCGGGAAGGGGACGACCTGTTCACGCAGGTCGATGCGGTTGCGGATGGTGTCTATGAACGGGACCACGATGTTGAGGCCCGCGTTGAGTGTCCGCGTGTAGCGGCCGAACCGCTCGACGATGGCCGCGCTGGCCTGCGGGATGACTTGGATCGTCTTGATCAGGGCGATGAAGACCAACACCACCAGAATGATCAGGACGATGATGACCGGTTCCATCGTCGTTCCCCGTACCCTTCTCCGCCTCGGCGACTTCGGCAGATCTTATGGTTGTTGAAGATCTTGCTGGTCGAGTCTGTCAGACCGTCGCGTAGCTGGCGAGGAGTTCACTCCAGTTACGTCCTGCGAGGTCACATGACGATCGCAGTGGCTCCCTCGATGTCCACGACGTCCACTTCCTGGCCTACTTCGTAAGCGCGGTCGGTGTCGAGGGCGCGGGCCGACCAGACCTCTCCGGCCAGCTTGATCCGGCCGCCGGAGGCGTCGACGCGTTCCAGGACGACGGCTTGTCTGCCCTTCAGCGCGTCCACGCCCGTGGCGAATTGGGGCCGCTGGGCGCGATGCCGGTTCGCGATGGGCCGTACGACGGCGATGCCGGCGGTCGAGACGACGGCGAAGACCGCGACCTGGGCGACGGCTCCGCCTCCGAAGACGCCGGTGACCGCCGCCGCGGCGACGGCGCCCACCGCGAGCATCCCGAGTTCGGGCATCGCGGTGACCACGAGCGCGATGCCGAGCGCTGCCGCGCCTATCAGCCACCACAGCCATGCGTCGATTTCCACATGGTCATGGTAGGTCCGACGCCCCTGTCGCCGACAGGGCGCCCGGCGTGTGAAATGCCGTTCTTACTCTGGCACTTGTGCGGCGTGGGGCCGGGTCAGGACAACGGGAGGCCCTGTGCGGTCCAGCGCTCGCCCGCCTGTTCGACGACGAGCGGGAGACCGAAGCAGAGGGACAGGTTGCGGGAGGTGAGTTCGAGCTCCAGCGGGCCGGCGGCGAGGACCTTGCCCTGGCGGATCATGAGGACGTGGGTGAAGCCCGGGGGGATCTCCTCGACATGGTGGGTGACCATGAGCATCGAGGGGGCGATGGGGTCGCGGGCGAGCCGGCCGAGGCGGCGGACGAGGTCCTCGCGGCCGCCGAGGTCGAGTCCGGCGGCGGGCTCGTCGAGGAGGAGCAGCTCGGGGTCGGTCATCAGGGCGCGGGCGATGAGGGTGCGCTTGCGCTCGCCCTCGGAGAGCGAGCCGAACCTGCGCTCCAGGTAGTCGCTCATGCCGAGGCGGTCGAGGAAGGCGCGGGCGCGCCGCTCGTCGATCTCCTCGTAGTCCTCGTGCCAGGTGGCGGTCATGCCGTATGCGGCGGTCAGCACGGTCTCCAGGACCGTCTGGCGCTTGGGGAGCTTCTCGGTCATGGCGATGCCGGCCATGCCGATGCGCGGGCGCAGCTCGAAGACGTCGGTGCCGGGCCTGCCGAGGGTCTCGCCGAGGATGGCGGCGGTGCCCGAGCTGGGGAAGAGGTAGGTGGAAGCGAGGTTGAGGAGGGTGGTCTTGCCGGCGCCGTTCGGGCCCAGGATGACCCAGCGCTCGCCCTCCTTGACCGACCAGGAGACCTGGTCCACCAGAGCCCGGCCCTCGCGGACCACGGATACGTCCTGAAGCTCCAGAACATCGCTCATGAGCGCGTTGTCTCCCCTTGCAGTGTGGCCGGTCTCGGCTGTCGCGTAAGCCTGTGGCTCGGTCCGCCGCGCCGGTGGGCGCAGCCCTCCATGAAATCTACGCCACCGGTCGGTCCGGACATTCCCTCGGTCCGGGTCTTGGGCTCTCTTAGGGTGGAGGCATGCTCTCGGAACCGCGTGCTGGACGTCTCGCAGCTTGGGGAAATGCCCTTTTGGCCGGACTTGTCTCACCTGATGACGCCGTGCTCGCCATCGTCGGCGAGGACGCGGTGCACCGGGTGGAGGGGCTGCCTGGGGAGTCGGCGCCCGTCGGGCTCACGCTCGCGCTGGGGCGGCTGCGGACGCTCGGGGTGACCGGGCTGCGGCTCGCGCTGCCCGCGCCCGGGCATCCGCTGGGGCTGAGCGGGCCGCCGGAGTTCAACGCGCGGGCGCTGGACGCCGAGCAGGCGGTGGTCTGTTACGGCGCCTCGTTCGGGCTGGTGCCGGAGGTGTACGAGGCCGGGCCCGAGGGTGATGTGCATGTCGAGGTCGTGTGGCACGTGCTGCCCGTGCGGGAGGCGCCGCCCGCGGATGTGCCGTCGCTGGGTGAGGCCGAGCGGGAGCTGGCGGAGGCCCTGCGGGAGGCGACGGAGGTGCTGACGCGGCTGGACGTGGCCGGGTCGGGGCCGGTGGCCGAGGCGGCGGTCGACGCGTATCGGGCGCGGGCCGAGCGGGGGCGGGAGGTGCTGGCGCCGGGGTATCCGCCGCGGGCGGTGCGGGTGCTGGAGCTCGCGCAGCGGGTGGGGACGTTGATCGTGGTGGCGACGGAGAGTGGGCACGGGGGTGCGGTGAGTGCGTCCGAGATGGGGGCGCGGCGGGAGGCGTTGCGGCCGGTGGAGCGGACGGCTCGGCGGGCGCAGGTCGCTGCGTACAACTCCGTTGTGGAGGAGCGGGAGCGGGGGGTGCGCTGACTGTCGGGTGTCGGATGCTCGGCGGTGGTGCTGGGCTGGGGCGGGGTGCTGACTGGGGGTTGTGATGGTGTTCGGCGTTTGGGCTGAGGGCGGGTGGGTGCGCGGCCCGGCGTAGCGGGGTGCCGCCTGCGCCCACCCGTGCCGCCCCTGGCGGCACGCATGCCCGCAGGCTGGGCGCGGCCGTAAACGACTGACGGCCTCCCGGGCAGGACCGGGAGGCCGGGGTCACCTTCGGCTCGGAGGCGGAGGTGAAGTCAGTGGTTGACGGCGAGGTTGCCGAACGCCGGGTTCAGGACGCCGATGACGTTCACGCTGTTGCCGGAGACGTTGACCGGGACGTGCACCGGGGCCTGGACCACGTTGCCCGAGGCGACGCCCGGCGAGCCCACGGCGCTGCCGTCGGCGTGCGCACTCGTAGCGGAGGCCATGCCCGCACCGGCGGCCAGCAGTCCACCGGTCACCATCGTCACGGCAGCGGCCTTCTTCAGGTTCTTCACTTCTGAGCCCTCCTTGCGATCGCCGCGGCAGGCGCCGCGGCACGCACTGGAGAACGGCGGAGATCCGTCGAGGATGCGCCATACGAGGGACATTCCCACGACAGTATGAATCTCGGTCCGGACTGGAACCTTCCGCGCTGGGGTGGGCTGAGGGTGTCAGCCGGTCATTCCATGGCGAACGGCCCACAGGGCGGCCTGGGTTCGGTCGGACAGGTCGAGCTTCATCAGGATGTTCGAGACGTGGGTCTTGACGGTCTTCTCGGAGAGGACGAGCGCGCGGGCGATCTCCCGGTTGGAGCGGCCGTCCGCTATCAGGCCGAGCACCTCACGCTCCCGGTCGGTGAGCGAGCCGGCCCTTCCCGGCCCCGAGTTGGCCTCCTCCTGGGACAACAGGGCGCCCGCGACCTCCGGCTGGAGGAGGATGTGCCCGGCGTGGACGGAGCGGATGGCTCCGGCGAGGGCCTCGGGGTCGACGTCCTTGTAGACGTATCCGGCGGCGCCCGCGCGCAGGGCCGGCACCACCGTGCGCTGCTCGGTGAAGCTGGTGACGACGAGCACGCGCGCGGGGTTGTCGAGTTCGCGGAGTCTGCGCAGGGCGTCGACGCCGTCCATGCCCGGCATCTTGACGTCCATGAGGATGACGTCGGGCTTCAACTCCTCGGCGCGGTCCACTCCTTCGGCGCCGTCCGCTGCCTCACCGACGACCTCGATGTCGTCCTGCACCTCGAGGAACGTGCGCAGACCCCGGCGTACGACCTGGTGGTCGTCGACGAGCAGCACCTTGATTGCGTCAGCCACCGGGGACCTCCATCTCGATCGTGGTGCCCTTGCCGGCCACCGATTCCACGGTCAGTGTGCCGCCGGCCCCGCTCGCCCGGTCCCGCATGGAGACCAGGCCCAGATGGCGCCCCGCGCGGCGCACCGCCTGGGGGTCGAAGCCGCAGCCGTCGTCCGTGACCCGCAGGACGGCTCCGCCGTCGCGGCGGTCCAGGGTCACGTCGACATGGTCGGCGCCGGAGTGGCGCAGGGCGTTGTGCAGGGCCTCCTGGGTGACGCGCAGGACGGCTTCCTCCTGGGAAGCGGGCAGGGCCTTGACGCCATGGCAGGCGAAGGTCACGCGCGCGGTGTGGGCGCGGTCGAGGACCTGGACCTGCGTGCGGAGGGTGGCCACGAGGCCGTCCTCGTCGAGGGCGGCGGGGCGCAACTCGACGACCGCGGCACGCAGTTCGTCGGCGGCCTCGGCGGCCAGCACGGCCACCTGATGGAGCTCTCCCTTGGCGCGGGACGGGTCCCGGTCCACCAGGCGGGCCGCGGCCTGGGCCGTCAGGCGGAGGGAGAAGAGCTTCTGGCTGACCGCGTCGTGCAGTTCGTGGGCGAGGCGGGAGCGCTCCTCGGCGATGGTCAGCTCACGGCTGCGTTCGTAGAGGCGGGCGTTGGTGAGGGCGATCGCGGCATGCTGGGCGAGGATGCCGAGGAGTTCCTCGTCCTCCGCCGTGAAGCCGCAGCCGCCTTCGGGCTTCTCGCAGTTCTTGTTCGCGAGGAACAGTGCGCCGATGACCTCGTCGCCGTCGCGGATCGGCAGGCCCAGGAAGTCGACCAGGTCGGGGTGGGCCTTAGGCCAGCCCTCGAAGCGGGGGTCCTTGCGGACGTCGGCGAGGCGCTCGGACCTGGCCTCGTGCAGCATCGCGGCGAGGATGCCGTGCTGGCGCGGGAGGGGGCCGATGGCCTTCCACTGTTCCTCGCTGACGCCGTCGACCACGAACTGGGCGAAGCCGCCGTGATCGTCCGGCACGCCGAGCGCGGCGTACTGCGCGTCGAGCAGCTCGCGGGCCGAGGCGACGATCGTCTTGAGGACGTCGCGCACCTCGAGATGCCTGCTCATGGCCAGCAACGCGGAACTCACCGCGGCGAGGCCGGACCGGGGACCGTGACTCATGTCATCACGGTACCGGCGGGCTGTGACAGCGCGGATCGGACCAGTGGCGGCGGGTGCCCGGTCCGGTGGGCCTAGGTCGCGAGGCCGAGTCGGCAGGGCGGTGCGGCGTACGACTGGGGGCGCCGGGCCGGTGGCGTAGGGCGAAGGGACCCGGTGGATTGCGGCCCGCGTCCGAGGTGGTCGAGGCGGCTCCGTTCCTACGTTGAGGGCACGCGATCACGACGAGGGAGCCGATCATGCCGGTTGCGATCATCACCGGGGCCTCGAAGGGCCTGGGCCGTGCGCTCGCCGATGCCCTGGCCGGGCGTGGCTGGGACCTGGTGCTCGATGCCAGGGGCGCCAAGACGCTGACGGAGGCGGCCGAGGCCGTCTCCGCGCACGGCACGCGCGTGACCGCCCTGCCCGGGGACGTCACCGACGCCGGGCACCGGGCGGAGCTGGTGTCGGCGGCGTGGCGGCTGGGCGGCGTCGACCTGCTGGTGCACAACGCGAGCGCGCTGGGCGCCGAGCCGCTGGTGCGGCTGGAGGAGCTGCCCCTCGATGGGCTGCGCCGGGCGCTGGAGGTGAACCTGGTGGCGGGTCTCGGCCTGGTCCGGGAGGCGCTGCCGCTGCTGCGGGCTTCTGCGGCGGGCACGGTCGTCGCCGTCAGCTCGGACGCGGCGGCCGAGGCGTACGAGACCTGGGGCGGCTACGGGGCGTCCAAGGCGGCTCTGGACCAGTTGGGGGCGGTGCTCGCCGTGGAGGAGCCGGGGCTGCGGGTCTGGGCGGTGGATCCCGGGGACATGACCACGGACCTGTATGCGGCGGCCGTACCGGACGATCATGATCCGCGGCCGGAGCCGGCGGCTGTGGTGCCGGGGTTCCTGCGGCTGCTGGACGAGCGTCCGGCGAGCGGGCGGTACGGGGCTCCGGCCCTGCTGGACGGGGCCCGATGACACCGGCGGTGCGCGTACCGGAGGAGCTGTCGGCCCGGGTGCCGGTCGAGCAGCGGGGGCCGGGGCTGGACCGGGACGCCGTACGGATGCTGGTGTCGCGGGGGTCCGGGGTGGCGCATCACACGTTCTCGGAGCTGCCGCGGCTGTTGCGGGCGGGGGATCTGCTGGTGGTCAACACCTCGGCCACGCTGGCGGCGGCCGTCGACGGGTGGATCGGGCACGCACGCGTGGTGGTGCATTTCTCCACCTCCGGGGACGACGGCCGCTGGGCGGTGGAGCTGCGGGAGCCCGACGGGCGGGGCACCACGCGTGCGCGGAAGTCAGACAGTGCGCGAAGCGCTCCTTGGAAGGGTGGTGGCGGGAGACGGGCGGGAGGGCCCGTGGGTACGGAGGTGCGTCTGCCGAGAGGCGTACGGCTGGTGCTGGAGGAGCCGCTGAGCGGGCGGAGCGGGCGGCTGTGGTGGGCGCGGGTGGCCGGGCCCGGGGTCGCGGGGCTGCTGCGGGAGTACGGGCGGCCCATTCGCTACTCCTACACGGAGCGGGACCAGCCGCTGTCCGTCTACCAGACGGTGTTCGCGTTGCCGTCGGCGGACGGGGCGGGCTCCGCGGAGATGCCGAGTGCGGCGCGGCCCTTCACGGCGCGGCTGGTGGCGGAGCTGGTGGGCCGGGGGGTGCGGTTCGCGCCGGTCACGCTGCACACGGGGGTGGCGTCGGCGGAGGCGCACGAGCCGCCCTGTCCGGAGCGCTTCGCGGTGTCTTCGGCGTCGGCGCGGCTGATCAACGCCGCGAGGGCCGGTGCGGGCCGGGTTCTCGCGGTCGGGACGACGGCGGTGCGGGCCGTGGAGTCGGCGGCGGGTGCCGACGGGGTCGTACGGCCGCGGGCGGGGTGGACCTCGCTCGTGGTGACCCCGGAGCGCGGGGTGCGGGTGGTGGACGGGCTGCTGACCGGGCTGCACGAGCCGGAGGCCTCGCATCTGCTGATGCTGGAGGCGATCGCGGGGCGGGCTGCCGTAGAGCGTGGCTACGAGGCCGCGCTGCAGGGCCGTTACCTGTGGCACGAGTTCGGGGACGTGCACCTCGTCCTGCCCGGAAAGACCGCTCACACAGTGCATTGCTCAAGCAACTGACAGTGCAGCAGATCTTCGCCCAATGTGACCCCTCGCATAGGAGCCACGTCACGTACGAACGGACGTAGGAGACAAACTCGACCTATTGAGCGGCAACGACAGTCCAGTCTGCCCCGATTTGCTACTCCCTGATCCACTATCTCCCTTCGTACGTCACACCTTTGCCACGCCATTTTGCGGCCGCTAAGAATGGCTGCCGTCGCTCAGCGCCGTGGGTTCACCTCCGCGGCGTTTGTGTCGGAAACACACCGAGTCCAACGCCGGACGCCGAGCGACTCCCGCGCTATTCGAAGAGGTCCAACCACCATGCCCAAGAACATCTTCAGCCGTGGCCCCAGTCGTAACCTCACCCGTCACCACAAGATCGCCATGGCGGGTGTCGCCACCCTCGGCGCCGCCGCCATCGGGTTCTCCGCGGTGCCGAGCGGCGCTTCGACCAAGACCACGACGGAAGCCGCTCAGTCGGCTCCGGTGGCGTTCAGCAACCAGCAGATCAAGGACGTGAAGGCGAGCGTCACCGACCAGATGGCCGGTGCCAGCCTGAAGGCCGAGCAGATCGAGGCGAAGAAGAAGGCCGACGCCGCGGCTGCCGCCAAGAAGAAGGCCGCCGCCGAGGCCGCGAAGAAGAAGGCCGAGGCCGCGCGCGAGGCCAAGGAGGCCGCGAGCCGCGACGCCAAGCGCGCCGAGGCCAAGAAGGCCGCCAAGAAGACCTACCCGAACAACCTCGACGGCTGGATCCGCGAGTCGCTCGACGTCCTGAAGAAGCACGACATCCCGGCGTCCTACGACGGCATCCACCGCAACATCATCCGCGAGTCGGCCGGTGACCCGAAGGCCATCAACGACTGGGACATCAACGCCATCAACGGCGTCCCGTCGAAGGGCCTGCTGCAGGTCATCCCGCCGACGTTCAAGACCTGGCACGTCCCCGGCACCTCCTGGGACATCTACGACCCGGTCGCGAACATCACCGCCGCCTGCAACTACGCGGCCGACAAGTACGGCTCGATGGACAACGTCGACAGCGCGTACTGAGGTAGCGCGGGACCTCTGCTCGCTGAACGAGAAAACGCCGAAGGGCGGCACCCTCCTGACGAGGTGCCGCCCTTCGGGGCGTCGTACGTGAGGCAATGACTACTTGCGCATGACCTCGGGCTCGTGGCGGCGCAGGAAGCGGGCCACGAAGAAGCCGCAGAGCACGCCGAGCGCGAGCAGCGCGCCCATGTCCATGGCCCAGGCCCCGACCGTGTGCTCCCACAGCGGATCGTTGTCGCCGGCGGTCTCCGGCGGAGCGATCTTGTTGAAGTCCAGCGTGGCACCGGAGGCGGCGACCGCCCAGCGCGACGGCATCAGGAACGAGAACTGGTTGACGCCGATCGAGCCGTGCAGCGTGAACAGGCAGCCCGTGAAGACGACCTGGATGATGGCGAACATCACCAGCAGCGGCATGGTCTTCTCGGCGGTCTTCACCAGCGAGGAGATGATCAGGCCGAACATCATCGAGGTGAAGCCCAGGGCCATGATCGGCACGGACAGCTCGACGAGCGTGGCGCTGCCGAAGACCAGGCCCTCCTCGGGGATCTCCCGGCTGGAGAAGCCGATGACGCCGACCAGCAGGCCCTGCAGCACGGTGATCATGCCGAGCACGAACACCTTGGACATCAGATACGCCGAGCGGGACAGGCCGGTCGCGCGCTCCCGCTCGTAGATGACCCGTTCCTTGATCAGCTCACGGACGGAGTTCGCCGCGCCCGCGAAGCAGGCGCCGACCGCGAGGATCAGCAGGACCGTGGTGGCGGTGCCGTTCGGGATGATCCGGCCGGTCTGCGGGTTGGCCGGGTTCGGCAGCAGGCCCTTGTCCGCGTCGATGAGCAGGCTGACCGCGCCGAGCACGGCCGGCAGGATCACCATCAGGGCGAGGAAGCCCTTGTCGGACACGATCACCGAGACGTAGCGCCGCACCAGCGTGACGAACTGCGACATCCAGCCCTGTGGCTTCGGCGGCTTCATCGCCTGCATGGGCGGAACCTGTACGGACTGCGGCGCCACGGCGTCGATGTCCGCTGCGTACATCTGGTAGTGCTGCGAGCCCTTCCAGCGGCCCGCCCAGTCGTAGTCCCGGTAGTTCTCGAAGGCGGAGAAGACATCGGCCCAGGTGTCGTAGCCGAAGAAGTTCAGCGCCTCCTCGGGCGGGCCGAAGTAGGCGACGGAACCGCCCGGGGCCATCACCAGGAGCTTGTCGCAGATCGCCAGTTCGGCCACGGAGTGCGTGACGACGAGGACCGTACGGCCGTCGTCGGCGAGGCCGCGCAGCAGCTGCATGACATCGCGGTCCATGCCCGGGTCGAGGCCGGAGGTCGGCTCGTCCAGGAAGATCAGCGAGGGCTTGGTGAGCAGCTCCAGGGCCACGGAGACGCGCTTGCGCTGGCCGCCGGAGAGGGAGGTGACCTTCTTCTCCTTGTGGATGTCCAGCTTCAGCTCGCGCAGCACCTCGTCGATACGGGCCTCGCGCTCACGGGCCGTGGTGTCGGCGGGGAAGCGGAGCTTGGCCGCGTACTTCAGGGCCTTCTTGACGGTCAGTTCCTTGTGCAGGATGTCGTCCTGCGGGACCAGACCGATGCGCTGGCGCAGTTCGGCGAACTGCTTGTAGAGGTTCCGGTTGTCGTAGAGGACCTCGCCCTGGTCGGCCGGGCGGTAGCCCGTGAGTGCCTTGAGCAGGGTCGACTTGCCGGAGCCGGACGGGCCGATGACCGCGATGAGCGACTTCTCGGGGACGCCGAAGGAGACGTCCTTGAGGATCTGCTTGCCGCCGTCGACCGTGACGGTCAGATGGCGGGAGGAGAAGGACACCTCACCGGTGTCGACGAACTCCTCGAGCCGGTCCCCGACGATCCGGAACGTCGAGTGGCCGACGCCGACGACATCGGCCGCGCCGAGCAACTGACCGCCGCCCTTGGGGATCGGCAGGCCGTTGACGTAGGTGCCGTTGTGCGAGCCGAGGTCGCGGATCTCCATGCGGCCGTCGGGCGTGGCGTGGAACTCGGCGTGGTGCCGGGAGACCTGCAGGTCGGAGACGACCAGCTCGTTCTCCAGGGCGCGGCCGATGCGCATCACGCGGCCGAGGGAGAACTGGTGGAACGTGGTGGGGCTGCGGTCGCCGTGGGCCGGCGGTGCCCCCGCGGCACCGCCGGGGGCCTGCTGCTGCGGGATGTGCCCGCCGGGCTGCTGCGGCTGCTGCTGTTGCCAGCCCGCCTGCGGAGCCTGCTGCTGGTGGGGCGCCTGCTGGGCCCAGCCGGGGTTCGCGCCCTGCGCGGCGTACGGCTGCTGCTGGGGCTGGGCCTGCTGCGGCGTGGCGACGGAGGAAGCGGCGTCGGAGAGGTTCAGACGCGGTCCGTCGGTGGCGTTGCCCAGGTTCACCGCCGAGCCCGGGCCGAGCTCCAGGTGGTGGATCCGCTGACCCTGCACGAACGTGCCGTTGGTGCTGCCATGGTCCTCGATGACCCAATTGCGGCCGTTGAAGCTGACCGTGGCGTGACGCCAGGAGACCCTGGCGTCGTCGAAGACGACGTCCCCCTGCGGATCACGTCCGAGGGTGTATGCCCTGGACGGATCGAGCGTCCAGGTACGTCCGTTTGATTCCAGTACGAGTTCCGGCACTCCATGCCCCACTGAGTTGTCCCCCGAGTTACCCCCGACATGGGGAGTCTAGGGATGTCGAACATCGGGGGGAACTATTTCAGGAGCGGCCCCCTGACCGAAAGTCGGGCCTTGTGAAAACCGCGGACGGGCACCTCGGCCGATTCCGTTGACGGGGTTGAAACCGGGCCGGAGAGTGGTATTTCGTCGCGAGGGGGACATGCGCGGAGTTCCCGCCGCGTAGCGGATCGGGGGGTCTGCCATGGGTGCCGGTGCAGGTGTCGAGAGGGCGAGTGACGGCGCGCGCGTGCCGTGGGGGGACGTGCTGATGTCCGCCGTCGCCGCTGTGAGCTGGGCGTTGATCGGGATGGCGGGCACGGCGGCGCTGGGGCTGCGGCTGCTGGAGGCGGACACGGCGGGCTCGTTGGGGCCGATGACCGCGGCGGTGGTGGCCCTTGGGGCGGGTGGTTCGGTCACACCGTCCGGAGATGTGTCGGTGTTCGGCCTCACGGGCGCGGAAGCGGACACGGCCATCGAGATCACGCCACTGGGGGTGAGCCTGGTCGGGGCGGTGCTGCTGTCGTACTTCTTCCTGCGGTCCTTGCGGGCGGCGGGAGTTGTGATCTCACCGGCCGAACTCCTCGCGCGTGCGGGCGCGGTGGTCGCGTTGTTCGTGGCGATGCTGGGCGGGCTGGCCTGGGCGGGGCACGACGTCATCACGATCGACGGCGGTTCGCTGGGGCTGGACGACCTGACCGGCGGGGGCGGGAGTGGAGACGGCGGCCTGGAGATCCCCGGGCTCGGGAACGTCGGGGACATCGGCGGGCTGCTGCCGGACCGGATCGGGGACCTCGTCGACGCGCGGGCGGCGGTCGGATTCTCGGTCGACACCGTGCCCACGCTGTTCGGCGGGCTCGGCTGGTCGGCCGGGATCCTCCTCGTCGCCCTGCTGGCCTCGCGCCGCACGCCGCTGCCCCGGGGGTGGGAGGCCGTGCACCGGGTCGTACGGCCTGCCGTTTCCGCGGTGGTGACCGTGCTGCTGGTGGCCGTGGCGGCGGGGTTGGCCGCGGCGGCGTACGCGGCGAGCGGCGACGACCACCCCGAGCGCATCGCCGGCGCGGCGCTGCTCGGGGCGCCGAACGGGGTGTGGCTGGGCGTGCCGATCGGCCTGTTCGTGCCGTGGGGCGGCCGAGCAACGGGTGAACTGACCCGTTTCCTGCCGGACCCGCTGGACGATCTGCTCGTGGCCCGCCCCGACCGGCAGGTGACGCTGGGGAGGCTGGCCGAGCTGGACGGGCGGGTGTGGCTGCTCGGGGTGGCGGCGGCGCTGATGATGCTGCTGGCGGGGGTGCTGACGGCGGTGCGGTCGCCGGTGGGGGGCGTCGCGGCGGCGGGGGCGGCGGTACGGGGTTCCGGTGCCCTCGGGTTCGCGGGCAGGTGCGCGCTGCGGCTGGGGGTCGCGACCGCGCTGGCCCTGCCGTTGCTGGCCTGGCTGACGGACGTGTCCGTGACCGCCTCCCTGTCCGTGCTCGGCTTCGACGCGTTCGGCGCGGGCATCGAACTGCACGGGCATCTCGGCATGGCCCTGCTGCTGGGCGCGGTGTGGGGCGCGGGGGCCGGGGCGGTGGGGGCGCTGCTGGCGTGGGCGAGCGGGGCCGCGGGGCGCTCGGCGGCGGTGTTGGCCCGGGGGGATGGGGCGGCGGGGGTGGGGGGTGGCTCGGGGGTGAGCGGGCGCGACGGGGGCATGGGCGGGCATGGCGGGGGGCAGGGCTGGCACGGCGATGGCCAGGGCCGGTACGACGGGAGCCAGGGCCGGTACGACGAGGCCGGGCGACACGATGAGGGCCAGGGCGGACACGGCGGGGGCCAGGGCCGGTACGACCAAGCCGGACGACACGATGAAGGCCAGGGCCGACACGGCGAGGGCACCCGGCGCTCCGGGGACCGAGGTGATCCGCAGGGCGAGCCGGTCTCGTACGGGACGGAAGCGGGGCCCTACGTGCCGGGTACGCCGTACCGGCCGCCGAACCCGGCCACCAATCCGTACCTCCGGGTGCCGGACGAACTGCGGGAACCGGAGGACGCGCGGCCCGCCGGTGAGGAAGGGCGGCCGGGAGAGGCCTGGAGGGGCCCGGGTGACGCGGGCCGGGGCCGGCAGGACGAAGAGCGGTCGGATGCGGGGGCCACCGAGCCCGGGAACGGCGATGTGTACGGCGCGCCCACCGTGGCGCGGCCGGTCGGGCCGCCGCCGCGAGGCCCCCGCCAGCCGCCCGGGCCGCGGGGCGGGAACGGGCCGCCTGCCCGGCCGGACGACGGGCCGCCGCCCCCGCCTCCTCCCCCGCCGCCGCGGAAGCCCCGGGGCGGGAGGTGATCCCGAGCCCGGAGGGACGCCGTACCGGTACGCAAGATTCACGCCATCGACACGACACCCAGTGTTCGCTGTCCGCCAGCCGGACCTCACGGGCGGTGTGACCTGCCTGCCCGATACGGTGGAACCACCATGAGCGCATCGCAGACCTCGTCCTCTGACGTCCCCACCCTCCTTGTCAAGATCTTCGGCAAGGACAGGCCGGGCATCACGGCCGGCCTCTTCGACACCCTCGCCGCCTTCTCCGTCGACGTCGTCGACATCGAGCAGGTCGTCACCCGTGGCCGGATGGTGCTGTGCGCGCTCGTGACCGAGCCGCCCCCCGGTCTCGAGGGAGATCTGCGGGCGACCGTCCACAGCTGGGCCGAGTCGATGAAGATGCAGGCGGAGATCATCTCCGGCCTCGGCGACAACCGGCCGCGCGGACTGGGCCGCTCCCTGGTCACCGTGCTCGGGCATCCGCTCACCTCGGAGGCGACCGCCGCGGTCACCGCGCGGATCACCAGGACCGGCGGCAACATCGACCGTATCTTCCGGCTCGCCAAGTACCCCGTGACCGCGGTCGAGTTCGCCGTGTCCGGTGTGGAGGCCGAGCCGCTGCGGACCGCCCTGGCGCCCGACGCGGCGAAGCTCGGCATCGACGTGGCGGTCGTCGCCGCCGGTCTGTACCGGCGTGCGCAGCGCCTGGTCGTGATGGACGTCGACTCGACGCTCATCCAGGACGAGGTCATCGAGCTGTTCGCCGCGCACGCCGGCTGCGAGGACAAGGTCGCCGAGGTGACGGCGGCCGCGATGCGCGGGGAGCTGGACTTCGAGCAGTCCCTGCACGCGCGCGTGGCGCTGCTGGAGGGGCTGGACGCCTCGGTGGTGGACAAGGTGCGCAGCGAGGTACGGCTGACGCCGGGCGCCCGCACCCTGATCCGTACACTGAAGCGGCTCGGCTTCCAAGTCGGTGTCGTCTCGGGCGGGTTCACCCAGGTCACCGACGATCTGAAGGACCGGCTGGGGCTGGACTTCGCCCACGCCAACACGCTCGAGATCGTCGACGGCAGGCTGACGGGCAAGGTCACCGGCGAGATCGTCGACCGCGCGGGCAAGGCCCGGCTGCTGCGCCGGTTCGCGGCGGAGGCGGGCGTGCCGCTGTCGCAGACCGTGGCGATCGGTGACGGTGCGAACGACCTGGACATGCTGAACGCGGCCGGTCTGGGCGTCGCCTTCAACGCCAAGCCGGTGGTGCGCGAGGCCGCGCACACCGCGGTGAACTTCCCGTTCCTGGACACGGTCCTCTACCTGCTGGGCATCACGCGCGAAGAGGTCGAGGCGGCGGACACCCTGGACACGGTCTGAAGCAGGCAGGAGGGGCCCGGCACCGTGCGGTGCCGGGCCCCTGTCACTGCCCCGCGGTCACGCGGCGACGGTCACTCGGTCGGCGCCCAGTAGTCCCGCAGCGCGGCCACGCCCGGCTCCACGCTCTTCCACGAGCCGGTGAACGACAGGACGGCGAAGGCGGCGGCCGGGAACCCGCGGCGGTCCATCCACTCACGGGCCTCGTCCTCGGCCGAGCCCGCCAGGATGTCGGCGAGGCCCTGGACGCCGGGGTTGTGCCCGATCAGGAGCACGTTCCGCACGTCGTCGGGGGTCTCGTTGAGCACGGCGATCAGTTCGCCCGGCGAGGCCTCGTAGATCCGCTCTTCGTAGACGGTTTTCGGCCGATGCGGGAACTCGTGGACGGCGAGCTTCCAGGTCTCCCGGGTCCGGACCGCGGTGGAGCACAGGGCCAGGTCGACGGGGATGCCGGTGTCGGACAGCCTGCGCCCGGCCTCCGCCGCGTCTTTTCGGCCCCGGTCGGCAAGCGGACGCTCGTGATCGGTCACCTGTGGCCAGTCGGCTTTCGCATGGCGGAAGAGGACAATCGTGCGGGGTTCTGCGACGCTCATGAGATCCAGCTTCGCATGAAACACGCCATGGGGCGCAGGGAGTTGACCACCGGCTTCGGCCGTGCTCAGCGGGCTGTCAGCTGCTGCAGGCGCTCGAAGAGGTGGGTGACCACGGGGTCACCGGTGGCCGCGTGGGCGTCGGACGGGTTGAGGATCAGGGCGAGCAGCGCCGTGAAGAGCAGCGCCGGCAGGGCCAGGGCCCACCAGGGAAGCCGGCTGTCGGCGCCGGACCGGGTCGCCGGGTGGGGCGGGGTCTGCGTAGGGGCCGACATGGGTGCCTCCGCTCTTCGAGTGGCCGGTGGCCCCCGTCTCACGGCCACACCTCGAAGTTACGGAATCCGCGCCGGCCAACCCATCCGGTGACCCACCCACTTGACCCTGACCCTCACCCCCTAGGGGACAGGGGGGCTAGCCCCACCATCGGCGGGGCCGGGGCCGGGGCCGGTCACGGCGAGGCGATCATCGCGATGACGCCGATGACGATGAAGATCGCGAAGAATGCGCCGAACACGAGCAGCATCTTCTTCTGACCATGCTGGGGATTCGGATCGAGCACTGGCATGGGGCAAGTGTCGCACTCACCCCGGGCGCGGTACGCCTCGGGGTGAGTGCGACACGACGGGGCCGGGATTCAGCGGCCCGCCTCGTCCTCCACCGTGCGGTTGCGGCCCGCCAGCCAGCCGACCACCATCTGCGGGACCATCAGGGCGCTCATCAGCGTGATCGGCAGGCCCCAGCCGCCGCTGTGCTGGTAGAGGACGCCCACCAGGAGCGGTCCCGGGATGGAGATGAGGTAGCCGGTGCTCTGCGCGAACGCCGACAGCTGGGCCACGCCGGGGCCGGTCCTGGCCCGCATGCCGACCATGGTGAGGGCGAGCGGGAAGGCGCAGTTCGCGACGCCGAGCAGCAGGGCCCAGGCCCAGGCGCCGCCGGCCGGCGCGAGATACAGCCCCGCGTAGCCGATCAGGCCGCAGATGCCCAGGACCAGCACGATCGGGCCCTGGTGCGGCAGGCGGGTGGCCAGGCGGGGTATGACGAAGGCCAGGGGCACGCCCATCGCCATGGTGAGGGCCAGCAGCAGCCCGGCGGTGCCGGCGGGCACACCGGCGTCCCGGAAGATCTGCGCCATCCAGCCCATCGTGATGTAGGCGGCGGTGGCCTGGAGCCCGAAGAAGACGGCCAGCGCCCAGGCGGTGCGGCTCCGGGTGATCCGCATCGGCGGGGCCTCCCCGCGCGCGGGGTCCGCCGGGGCGGGGGCGGGAGTCGCCTCGCGGCGGGCTTCCGACCGGTCCTCGGTCCCGGCTTCCGTCCGGTCCTCCAGCCCGGTTTCCGACCGGTCCTCGCGCCCGGCTCCCGTCCGGGCGGAGGCGGACGCCGCCGCGCGCCCCCGTACGAACGGCAGCCACGGCAGGATCGCCGCGACGGCGAGCCCCGACCACAGGGCAAGGCCCGACTGCCAGCTTCCGCCCAGCGCCTCGGACACGGGCACCGTGACCGCGGCCGCGAGGGACGTGCCCAGGGCGAGTCCCATGGAGTAGACGCCGGTCATGGAGCCCACGCGGTCGGGGAACCACTGCTTGACGATGGCCGGCATCAGGACGTTGCTGACCGCGATGCCCATGAGGGCGAGGGCACTGGCGGCCAGGAAGCCGGCCGTGCCGCCGGCGTACGGCCGGATCGCCAGGCCGGTGGCGATGGCGGCCATGCCCGCGCACACCACGGCGCCCGCTCCGAAGCGGCGGGCGAGCCGCGGGGCCATGACACCGAAGACGGCGAAGCACAGCGGCGGTACGGAGGTGAGCAGTCCGGCCACGCTGCCGCTCATGCCGAGCCCGTCGCGGACCTCCTCCAGGAGGGCGCCGAGGCTGGTGATGGCGGGGCGGAGGTTCAGGGCGGACAGCACGATGCCGAGGACGAGCAGCCGTGTCGTCCACGCGCGCGTGGACGGGCCGCCC
This sequence comes from Streptomyces sp. NPDC057099, assembly GCF_042671245.1. Taxonomy (NCBI): domain Bacteria; kingdom Bacillati; phylum Actinomycetota; class Actinomycetes; order Kitasatosporales; family Streptomycetaceae; genus Streptomyces; species Streptomyces sp. NPDC057099. The sequence goes on along the minus strand of NZ_JBHUTX010000006.1, from coordinate 341,034 downwards.
GGTTTCCGGGCGTCGTGCGCGGCCGAGCTGCGAACGGTCGGGGGCGTCATCGTCCGGGTTTCCTCACTAGCCATGAGGCCCATCATAGAATCATGGGATGATTGACTGTCCAATCCGTCCACTCCTCGGCTGCCGTCCGGCGCCCCGGCCGTGCGAAGGTGAGCCATGCCTCTGAGCCATCCCCGTCGTTCGGCGCTGTCCGAACAGGTCATCGCCGAGCTGCGGGCCCAGATCACGTCGGGCGAGTGGCCGGTCGGCTCCCGTATCCCGACCGAGCCGGAACTGGTCGAGCAGCTGGGCGTCGCCCGCAACACGGTCCGTGAGGCCGTCCGCGCGCTGGCGCACAACGGCCTGCTGGACATCCGCCAGGGCTCCGGCACGTACGTCGTGGCGACGAGTGAGCTGGCGGGAGTGATGCAGCGGCGGTTCGCCGGCGCGGATCCCCGGCACATCGCCGAGCTGCGCTCCACGCTGGAGTCGTCCGCCGCCCGGCTGGCCGCAGAGCGGCGGACCGAGAAGGACCTCAAGCAGCTCGACGCGCTGCTGCTGCGGCGTGAGGAGGCCTGGGAGTCGGGTGACGCGGAGGCCTTCGTGACCGCGGACGCGACTTTCCACCTCGCCGTGGTGTCCGCCTCCCACAACGACGTGATGACCGCCATGTACGCGGACCTGGGCGAGGTGCTGCGGGACTGGCTGCGCGAGGACGTCGGCGAAAAGCTGACGCCGGAGACGTACATGGACCACGGGCGGCTGCTCGATGCTATCCGCGCGGGGGACGCGGACGGGGCGGGGGCCGAGGCGGCCCGCTACCCGTTCCTGTGCCGCCTGGGCGGGATCAGCTCGCCCGCCGGTGGCTGACCCACGCGTCGCCGACTTCCTCCCAGCAGCGTCCCGTGAGCCGCACGGTCTGCGCGGGCCCGGCCTCCACCGGGGAGCCGTCGGTGTCGATGTCCCACCAGCGGGCGCACTCGACGTGCAGGCTCACGCGGTCGGTCTCCGGATAGGGGTTGTGACAGAACGCGGTCACCCTGGAGTCGTCGACACGGACCCGGCACGCGGCGCCGAAGAGGTCGGCCCGCTCCTGCTCGTCGTCGGCGGGCACGCGCGCGTGCGGCACCGCCTCGTACGCCAGGGTCAGGACGAGAGCGACAGCGACGGACAGTGAGGCCGTTCGGCGGGACAAGCGCACAAGGGGACCTCCTCGGCCGTGCTGGGGAGGGGACCGCGTGGTGAACGCGTACTCCAGAATGCCCGGTCACAGGCCTCCCCCGCCCGGCCGGAGGGGCCGAACGGGTGACGCCCCGCTCCCCGCGCGCTGCGGGGAACGGGGCGTCGACGACGTACGGGAGATCAGGCGCCGATGGCGTGCAGACCGCCGTCCACGTGGATGATCTCGCCCGTGGTCTTCGGGAACCAGTCGCTCAGCAGCGCGACGATGCCGCGGCCGGCCGGCTCGGGGTCCTTGAGGTCCCACTCCAGCGGCGAACGGTCGTCCCACACGGCGGCCAGCTCGCCGAAGCCCGGGATGGACTTGGCGGCCATGGAGCCGATCGGACCGGCCGAGATCAGGTTGCAGCGGATGTTCTGCTTGCCCAGGTCACGGGCCATGTAGCGGCTGGTGGCCTCCAGGGCGGCCTTGGCCGGGCCCATCCAGTCGTACTGCGGCCAGGCGTACTGCGCGTCGAAGGTCAGACCGACGACGGAGCCGCCGTTCTGCATCAGCGGCAGGCAGGCCATGGTGAGCGACTTCAGCGAGTACGCCGAGACGTGCATGGCCGTGCTGACCGACTCGAACGGCGTGTTCAGGAAGTTGCCGCCGAGGGCGTCCTGAGGGGCGAAGCCGATGGAGTGCACGACACCGTCGAGGCCGCCGAGCTCCTCGCCGACGATGTCGGCCAGGCGCCCGAGGTGCTCGTCGTTCGTGACGTCGAGCTCGATGACCTTGGTGGGCTTGGGCAGCTTCCTGGCGATGCGCTCGGTCAGCGTGGGCCGCGGGAACGCCGTCAGGATGATCTCGGCGCCCTGCTCCTGGGCCAGCTTGGCGGCGTGGAAGGCGATGGAGGACTCCATCAGCACACCGGTGATCAGGACGCGCTTGCCCTCGAGAATTCCGCTCATGGTGATCAGTGACCCATTCCCAGTCCGCCGTCAACCGGGATGACGGCTCCAGTGATGTACGAGGCGTCGTCCGAGGCGAGGAACCGCACCGTCGCGGCGATCTCCTCCGGCTGGGCGTACCGGCCGAGCGGGACCTGCTTGACGATGTTCTCGCGCTGCTCGTCGGTGAGCGCCTTGGTCATGTCGGTGTCGACGAAGCCGGGCGCGACGACGTTGAAGGTGAGGTTGCGCGAACCCAGCTCACGGGCGAGGGAACGCGCGAAGCCGACCAGGGCGGCCTTGGAGGCGGCGTAGTTGGCCTGGCCCGGGCCGCCGTACAGGCCGACGACCGAGGAGATCAGGACGACGCGGCCCTTCTTGGCCCGCAGCATGCCGCGGTTGGCGCGCTTGACCACACGGAAGGTGCCGGTGAGGTTGGTGTCGATGACCGAGGTGAAGTCCTCCTCGGACATGCGCATCAGGAGCTGGTCCTTGGTGATGCCGGCGTTGGCGACGAGGATCTCGACGGGGCCGTGGGCCTCCTCGATCTCCTTGTAGGCCTGCTCCACCTGCTCGGCTTCGGTGATGTCGCACTTGACGGCCAGGCAGCCCAGCTCCGTCAGGGCGGCCGGCGGCTCACCCGAGCGGTACGTGATGGCGACCTTGTCGCCCGCATCGGCGAAGGCACGGGCGATGGCGAGGCCGATGCCCCGGTTTCCTCCGGTGACGAGAACCGAGCGGCTCAACGGATCACCCTTTCGATAGCGGTCTGATGCCCGCCCGGGCGCCTGGAGGACAGGCGGCGATGACAGGCGGCTTCCTCGAAAACCTATCGGTCCGGACACGTCCGCGGACAATCGGGCACCGACAGTGGCGTACGGGACTCACTGTCGGGTCCCTACAGAAAGCCACGCACCCGGGGTACGGAAACTCGTGGCCCGCGCGCGGGATGGACGACATGATCGGAGCAGTCACGCAGTACGGCCACCACGCTCACCTCGACAGAAAGAGACGGCGGTGCCTCATACCATCGACGAGGCCTTCACGGCCCTCCCCCTACGCGCCCTCGCCGACGCGGCCCTCGCACGCGCGCGTGCGCTGGGCGCCGAGCACGCGGACTTCCGGTTCGAGCGGGTGCGGGGCGCCTCCTGGCGGTTCCGGGACGCCAAGCCCGCCGGGTCGTCGGACACCACCGACCTCGGGTACGCGGTGCGGGTGGTGCACGGCGGGACGTGGGGCTTCGCGTCCGGCGTCGACCTCAGCCTGGACGCCGCCGCCAGGGTCGCCGGGCAGGCGGTCGCCATGGCGAAGCTGTCCGCCCAGGTGATCAAGGCGGCCGGGTCCGACGAGCGGGTGGAGCTGGCGGGCGAGCCGGTGCACTCCGAGAAGAGCTGGGTCTCGTCGTACGAGATCGATCCGTTCACCGTGCCCGACGAGGAGAAGGCCGGGCTGCTCGCGGACTGGAGCGCGCGGCTGCTGGCGGCCGACGGGGTGGACCATGTCGACGCCTCGCTGCTCACGGTCCACGAGAACAAGTTCTACGCCGACACCGCGGGGACCGTGACCACGCAGCAGCGGGTACGGCTGCACCCGGTGTTCAACGCCGTGTCGGTGGACGAGTCGAGCGGCGAGTTCGACTCGATGCGCACGCTCGCGCCGCCCGTGGGACGCGGCTGGGAGTACCTGCGGGGCACCGGCTGGGACTGGGAGGGCGAGCTGGAGCGGATCCCGGAGCTGCTCGCCGAGAAGATGCGCGCGCCGAGTGTCGATCCGGGCCTGTACGACCTGGTCGTCGACCCGTCCAACCTGTGGCTGACCATCCACGAGTCCATCGGGCACGCGACCGAGCTGGACCGAGCGCTCGGCTACGAGGCCGCCTACGCCGGCACCTCCTTCGCCACGTTCGACCAGCTGGGCAAGCTGCGCTACGGCTCGGAGCTGATGAACGTCACCGGCGACCGGACCGCCGAGCACGGCCTCGCCACCATCGGGTACGACGACGAGGGCGTCGCGGGCCAGTCCTGGGACCTCGTCAAGGACGGCACCCTCGTCGGCTACCAGCTGGACCGGCGGATCGCGAAGCTGACCGGGTTCGAGCGCTCCAACGGGTGCGCCTACGCCGACTCCCCCGGGCATGTGCCGGTGCAGCGCATGGCCAACGTGTCGCTGCGGCCGGACCCGGCCGGGATGTCGACCGAGGATCTGATCGGGGGCGTGGAGCGAGGGATCTACGTCGTCGGCGACCGGTCCTGGTCGATCGACATGCAGCGCTACAACTTCCAGTTCACGGGGCAGCGCTTCTACCGGATCGAGAACGGGCGGCTCGCCGGGCAGCTGCGGGACGTGGCCTACCAGGCGACGACCACCGACTTCTGGGGCTCCATGTCCGCCGTCGGCGGTCCGGGGACCTATGTCCTGGGCGGCGCCTTCAACTGCGGCAAGGCCCAGCCGGGGCAGGTCGCGGCGGTGTCGCACGGCTGTCCGTCGGCCCTCTTCAAGGGCGTCAACATTCTGAACACGACCCAGGAGGCCGGTCGATGAGCGCGCGTTCCAGCAAGCCGCACGAGGTCGTCGAGCGCGCCCTCGAACTGTCCCGGGCGGACGGCTGTGTCGTCATCGCCGACGAGCAGTCCACGGCCAATCTGCGCTGGGCGGGCAATGCCCTGACCACGAACGGTGTCACGCGCGGGCGCACGCTCACCGTCGTCGCCACGGTCGACGGCAAGGAGGGCACGGCCTCGGGTGTGGTGTCGCGGTCCGCCGTGACGTCCGACGAGCTGGAGCCCCTGGTGCGGGCCGCCGAGGCCGCCGCGCGCGGTGCCGGCCCCGCCGAGGACGCGCAGCCGCTGGTCACAGGCGTGGCCGCGAGTCCGGAGTTCACGGAGGCGCCCGCCGAGACCTCCTCCGCGGTGTTCGCCGACTTCGCCCCGGCGCTCGGCGAGTCCTTCGCACGCGCGCGTGCGGGCGGCCGGGAGCTGTACGGGTTCGCCAACCACGAACTGGTGTCGACGTACATCGGCACCTCCACGGGGTTGCGGCTGCGCCACGACCAGCCGAACGGGACGCTGGAGCTGAACGCCAAGTCGCCGGACCGGACCCGGTCCGCCTGGGCCGGCCGCTCCACGCGTGACTTCAAGGACGTCGACCCGGCGGCCCTGGACGCGGAGCTGGCCGTGCGCCTCGGGTGGGCCGAGCGGCGCGTGGAGCTGCCCGCGGGCAGGTACGAGACGCTGCTGCCGCCGTCGGCCGTGGCGGATCTGCTGATCTACCAGCTGTGGTCGGCGTCGGGCCGGGACGCGGTGGAGGGCCGCACGGTGTTCTCCGAGCCGGGCGGGGGCACGCGGGTCGGCGAGAAGCTGACCGACCTGCCGCTGACCCTGCGCAGCGACCCGAACGAGCCCGGCCTGGAGTCGGCGCCCTTCGTGATCGCGCACTCCTCCGGCGGCGACGAGTCGGTGTTCGACAACGGGCTGCCGCTGGCGGCCACCGAGTGGATGCGCGAGGGAGAGCTGCGGCATCTGACCACCAGCCGCCACAGCGCGGGCCTGACCGGTCTGCCGGTGGCGCCGGGCATCGACAACGTGATCCTGGACGGGGGCGAGGACCGCTCCCTGGACGAGATGGTCGCGGACACCGGGCGCGGGCTGCTGCTGACCTGCCTGTGGTACATCCGCGAGGTCGACCCGGCGTCACTGCTGCTGACGGGCCTGACCCGGGACGGCGTCTACCTGGTCGAGAACGGCGAGGTGACCGGCGAGGTGAACAACTTCCGGTTCAACGAGACGCCGGTCGGTCTGCTGGGCCGGGTGACGGAGGCCGGGCGGACGGAGAAGACGCTGCCGAGGGAATGGAGCGACTGGTTCACCAGGGCCGCGATGCCGGCCCTGCGAGTGCCGGACTTCAATATGAGCTCTGTCAGCCAGGGCGTATAACCTCGTACCTGATTACGAGCCCAATCAATGGGGCCCGCTCCACGCGGGCCCGCTCAAGGAGATACGAGAACCGTGACGGACATCGTCGACGAGCTGAAGTGGCGCGGGCTGTTCGCCCTGTCCACTGACGAGGACGCTTTGCGCAAGGCGCTCGCGGACGGTCCCGTCACGTTCTATTGCGGCTTCGACCCGACGGCGCCGTCGCTGCACGTGGGGCACCTGGTGCAGGTGCTCACCGTGCGGCGGCTCCAGCAGGCCGGTCACCGGCCGCTGGCGCTGGTCGGCGGCGCCACGGGCCTGATCGGCGACCCGCGTCCGACGGCGGAGCGCACGCTGAACGACCCGGAGACGGTGACCGGCTGGGTCGCCAAGCTGCGTTCCCAGATCGAGCCGTTCCTGACCTTCGAGGGCGAGAACGCGGCCCTCATGGTCAACAACCTCGACTGGACGGAGAACCTCTCCGCGATCGAGTTCCTGCGGGACATCGGCAAGCACTTCCGCGTCAACAAGATGCTGACGAAGGACTCCGTGGCCCGGCGCCTGGAGTCCTCCGAGGGCATCAGCTACACGGAGTTCAGCTACCAGCTCCTGCAGGGCATGGACTTCCTCCAGCTCTACCGCAGGTACGGCTGCACGCTCCAGCAGGGCGGCAGCGACCAGTGGGGCAACCTCACGGCGGGCCTGGACCTGATCCACCGCCTGGAGCCGGACGCCACGGCGCACGCCCTGGCGACGCCGCTGATGACCAAGGCGGACGGCACCAAGTTCGGCAAGACCGAGGGCGGCGCCGTCTGGCTCGACCCGGAGATGACGACGCCGTACGCGTTCTACCAGTTCTGGCTGAACGTGGACGACCGGGACATCTCGAAGTACATGCGCATCCTGTCCTTCCGCTCCCGCGCGGAGCTGGAGGAGCTGGAGCGGCAGACCGAGGAGCGCCCGCAGGCCCGTGCCGCGCAGCGCGCCCTGGCCGAGGAGCTGACGACGCTGGTGCACGGCGCCGACCAGACGGCCGCCGTGATCGCCGCGTCCAAGGCCCTCTTCGGGCAGGGCGAGCTGGCGGACCTGGACGGCAGGACGCTGGCCGCGGCCCTGTCGGAGGTGCCGCACATCCAGGTCTCCGAGCTCGGCCCGGTCGTCGACCTGTTCGCCGAGGTCGGCCTGGTGGCCAGCAAGTCGGCCGCGCGCCGCACGGTCAAGGAGGGCGGCGCCTACGTGAACAACGTCAAGGTCGCCGCCGAGGACGAGGTCCCCGCCAAGGAGGACCTGCTGCAGGGCCGCTGGCTGGTGCTGCGCCGGGGCAAGAAGAACCTGGCGGCGGTCGAGGTCACGGGCGGCTGAGCACGCCTGCGAAGGGGGTCGTCTCCGGTGCGGAGGCGGCCCCCTTCGCCGTGCGCCCCGCCGTCATGCCCGCTGTCTGTCTCCCCGTGCGGCCGTCCAGGCCTTGTCGCCGAGGCCGACGAGGATGATCGCCATCGCCAGCTGGAAGACGTGCCGCCACCAGTCGATGCCCGATGTGGCGTCGACGCCGGCCGCCCGGGCGATGGCGTTGCCGGCGATGCCTCCGATGATGCCCAGGATGACGGTCAGCCACAGGGGCAGGTGCTGCTTGCCCGGAATGATCGCCTTGGCGAGCAGGCCGAGTACCAGTCCCACGATGATCGCCCACAACCAGCCCATCGCTGCCTCCTCGTACGGCTCGACGTGAGCTCTACGGCCAGTGTCGGCCCAGGTGCCGTACGCCGCATGCCGGGGATGGCCGTACGCGCCACGGCGCACGCCCTTCGCCTCGGCCGGACGGGCCCCGGTCTCGTAGCGGGCGCAGCCGCGGCGTAACGTGGGAGCTGTCCTGGTCAGGTTCCCCGGCCGGCCGGGGACGGCCACGGGGCGGGGAGAGTCCGATACGGGCGGATGGTGGAATGCGATGCGGAAGCAGCATGGCGACGGCAACGTCCAGGTTTTCCGGATCACCGGCGCCCGGACGGGACTTCAGGAAGACGTACGCGGGCGGCAGCGCCGGTACGTGATCTCGATGACGGTCCGCACGATCTCCGTGATCCTCGCGGCCACGTTGTGGAACGTCGAACGGCACGTCGCCATCGTGGCGTTGGTGCTCGGGCTGGTACTTCCGTACATCGCGGTGGTGATCGCGAACGCCGGGCGCGAGAACGCGCCGTCTCTGCCGTCGACGTTCGTGGCGGCGCCGACGCGTCCGATGATCGCGCCGTCGGACGCTCGGGACGGCTCCGCGGAATCCGCCGCGGAAGATGCCGGGTCCGGGGCCGCGCCGGGTGCGAAGCCCGATTCGCACGAGCGATAGGGACGCCCGAGGGCGGTCACAAACGGACGTCACCTTCCCGCCAAGCTCAAGAAAAGCTCAGATCAATCATGTTGTTCAGGTGCCGGGCTCGGGGTTACCCGTGACATACTTCGTACGCGCTCCGCATCCCCCGTCGGAGCGACGGACCGACGCCGGGCAGCTCCCCCCGTGGCTGCTCGGCGTCGCCTTTTCTGTGTGCAGTGGTGAGACGAAGCAGTGAGTGACGAGACGCCGATCTGTTCCGCGAAGGGCTGCCGCGTCGATGCGGTGTGGGTGCTTGCGTGGAACAACCCGAAGATCCATACGCCGGAGCGGCGCAAGACGTGGCTGGCGTGTGAGGAGCATCGCGAGCATTTGTCGCAGTTTCTCGGGGTGCGGGGGTTTTTGAAAGACGTGGTGCTTTTCGAGGAGTGGGACGGCTGAGTTCCGGCTTCGTCTGCGGGCCGGTGGGGGTTGTTCGCGCAGTTCCCCGCGCCCCTTTGGGGCGCTCCTCTATCCCCCGATAGCCGACATGGGTCGGTCCGGCTGTACGAATGTCGGGTCGTCCAAGCCTGCTCCCGCCTTCTTGCCCCACATCGTCAGGCGCCAGATGCGGGCGATCTCCTCGTCGGGGGCGTCGGAGCGGAGGGCGGCGCGGAGGTCGGTTTCCTCCTGGGCGAAGAGGCAGGTGCGTATCTGCCCGTCTGCGGTGAGGCGGGTGCGGTCGCAGGCCGCGCAGAAGGGGCGGGTGACGGAGGCGATGACGCCGACCACATGCGGCCCGCCGTTCACCAGCCAGCGCTCCGCCGGGGCCGAGCCGCGCTTCTCCTCGCCCTCGGCGGTCAGCTCGAAGCGGGTGCGCAGGGAGGCCAGGATGTCGCCTGCCGTGATCATGCCGTCGCGCTTCCAGCCGTGCTGGGCGTCCAGGGGCATCTGCTCGATGAAGCGCAGCTCGTAGTCGTGTTCCACGGCCCAGGCGAGGAGGTCCGGGGCCTCGTCGTCGTTGAGGCCCGGCATCAGGACCGAGTTGACCTTGACCGGGGTCAGGCCGGCGTCGCGGGCGGCGTACAGGCCCTCGAGGACGTCCTGGTGGCGGTTGCGGCGGGTGAGGGTCTTGAAGACGTCCGGGCGCAGTGTGTCCAGGGAGACGTTGACCCGGTCCAGGCCGGCCGCCTTGAGGGCGGCCGCCGTGCGCTTGAGGCCGATGCCGTTGGTCGTGAGGGACATCTGGGGGCGCGCGTCGAGGGCCGCGACCCGCTCGACGATGCCGACCAGGCCGGGGCGCAGCAGGGGCTCGCCGCCGGTGAAGCGGACCTCCTCTATGCCGAGGGAGGTGACCGCGATGTCGATCAGGCGGACGATCTCGTCGTCCGTGAGCAGATCCGGCTTGGCCAGCCACTGCAGGCCTTCCTCGGGCATGCAGTAGGTGCAGCGCAGATTGCACCGGTCGGTCAGCGAGACCCTCAGGTCGGTGGCCACTCGGCCGTAGGTGTCGATGAGCACGTGGGCCCCCTCCCTCGACGCGGATCGTGCCCGGAGCACTTCCTCTCCGACATCTGCGAGCCTACGTGACCCCACCGACAACTCCACAGGCCCGATCCCACGACGCGGAACGCGGCCGCGCCACAGGGACCTGGAGGTTCCTACGACGCGGCCGCGTGAGGGGGTTGGTGCTCAGTGGGCGCCGGTGCCGGTCAGGGACCGGACCTCCAGCTCGGCGTACTTCTTGGCGTCCGGCTCCTCCTTGGACAGGACGGTGCCGAGCCAGCCCATGAGGAAGCCGAAGGGGATGGAGATGATGCCCGGGTTCTTCAGCGGGAACCAGGCGAAGTCCACCTCGGGGAACATCGCCTTGGGGTCGCCGGAGACGACGGGCGAGAACAGCACCAGGCCGACGGCGACGATCAGACCGCCGTAGATCGACCACAGGGCGCCCTGGGTGGTGAAGCGCTTCCAGAACAGGCTGTAGAGGATCGTCGGCAGGTTGGCGGAGGCCGCGACCGCGAAGGCGAGCGCGACCAGGCCGGCCACGTTCAGGTCGCGGGCGAGGGCGCCGAGGCCGATGGAGACGACGCCGATGAGGACGGTCGCCCAGCGGGCCGCGCGGACCTCCTCGGCGCCGGACGCCTTGCCCTTGCGGATGACGTTGGCGTAGATGTCGTGCGCGAAGGACGACGACGAGGCGAGCGTGAGGCCGGCGACGACGGCGAGGATCGTCGCGAAGGCGACCGCCGAGATCGTGGCGAGCAGGATCGCGCCCCAGGTCGAGTCGACACCGCCGAGGTGCAGGGCGAGCAGGGGTGCCGCCGTGTTGCCGGACGGGTTGGACGCGACGATCTCCTCCTGGGAGATCAGCGCGGCGGCACCGAAGCCGAGGGCGATGGTCATCAGGTAGAAGCCGCCGATGATGCCGATGGCCCAGTTCACCGACTTACGGGCGGCCTTGGCGTCGGGCACCGTGTAGAAGCGGATCAGGATGTGCGGCAGACCCGCCGTGCCGAGCACCAGGGCGATGCCGAGGGAGACGAAGTCCAGCTTGGAGGTGCCGGTCATGCCGTACTGGAGGCCGGGCTCCAGGAAGGCGGCGCCCTTGCCGCTGTTCTCGGCGGCCGTGCCGAGCAGGTCGGAGATGTTGAAGTTGAACTTCAGCAGCACCAGGAAGGTGATCAGGAGGGTGCCGCCGATGAGCAGCACGGCCTTGACCATCTGGACCCAGGTGGTGCCCTTCATGCCGCCGATGGAGACGTACACGACCATCAGCAGGCCGACGAGGGCGACGATGAGGATCTTGCCCGCGTCGGAGGTGATGCCGAGCAGCAGCGAGACGAGGACGCCCGCGCCGGCCATCTGGGCCAGCAGGTAGAAGATCGACACGACGATCGTGGACGTACCGGCGGCGGTGCGGACGGGGCGCTGGCGCATGCGGTACGCGAGCACGTCGCCCATGGTGTAGCGGCCGGAGTTGCGCAGCGGCTCGGCCACCAGGAGGAGGGCGACCAGCCAGGCGACCAGGAAGCCGATGGAGTACAGGAAGCCGTCGTAGCCGAAGAGGGCGATCGCGCCCGCGATGCCGAGGAAGGACGCGGCCGACATGTAGTCGCCGGAGACCGCGAGTCCGTTCTGGAAGGCGCTGAACTGGCGGCCGCCCGCGTAGAAGTCGGCGGCGTCCTTGGTCTGGCGGCCGGCCCAGACGGTGATGCCGAGCGTGGCCAGGACGAACAGCGCGAACAGGGTGATGATCAGCGGCCGGTGCTCGCTGGCCTCGTTCGCGGCGAGCAGGGTGTGCTGTACGGAGCTCATGCGCCGCCCTCCATCCGGGACTTGATGGCCTCGGCCTTGGGGTCGAGCTTCGCGGCGGCGTGCCGCGAGTACCACCAGGCGATGAGGAACGTGGTGATGAACTGGGCGATGCCGAGGACGAAGGCGACGTTGATGTTGCCGAACAGCTTGGTGCCCATGAGGCCGCCCGCGTAGTTCGACAGCAGCACGTACAGCAGGTACCAGGCGATGAAGGCGACGGTCAGCGGGAAGGCAAAGGAGCGGTAGGAGCGGCGCAGTTCACCGAACTCCGCGCTCTCCTGCACCTCGGCGAACTCCTCGGGTGAGGGGAGTTTGTGTTGCTCTTTCGAGGGGGGCGGTGCATCGGTGGACACGGAGAGTCTCCTCGTGACGACGGAAGCGGTGTGAACGGGGGGCGGAGGCGAGTGTCCTCGCGCTCCCTGCTCAACGTCACGGCGGCACGCTGGAACCGGTTCAACTGCCCGGCGTTCTTTCCGAAGTCGTTTCGGCAAACCGTTGCTGGCCAGCGAGAGCGCGGGATAGCTTCGCCCTGAACCACCCCGTCATGTACCTGCCCGAGCACCACCTGTGCCTCGGGCCGGTTTCGTTTCCGGATGATGTGGAGACCCCATGTCTCAGCTGCGTTCCAGACGCCGGCTCGCCCTCGCCGTGCCCGTCGTGCTGTCGCTGACGGCCTCGTTGGGCTTTCTGCCCGCTGCCGCGTCGGCCGCCCCTCGCGCGGAGTCGTCCGCGCCCTCGGCGGACGCGCCCCAGCTGGCGTACGTCGTCAACACCAAGGTGGACCGTCGCACCATCTCGTCGGTGAAGAAGGCGATCGGGAAGGCCGGCGGCTCGGTCGTGACCACGTACGAGCGGATCGGCGTGATCGTCGTCCACTCCTCGAACGCCGACTTCGCCACGTCCATACGCAAGGTGCGCGGCGTCCAGTCGGCGGGTGCGACCAGGACGACGCCGCTGACCGCCGCGGGGACGAAGGAGGAGGGCGCGGCGCAGTATCTGACCGACGCCCAGGCCGCGCGGGTCGAGGCCGCCTCGGCGAAGGCGCCCGACAGCGAGCCCCTCGAGGCCGACCAGTGGGATCTGCGGGCGATCGGCGCCGACAAGGCCGCGAAGATCAACCCGGGCAGCCGCAAGGTGACCGTCGCCGTGATCGACACCGGCGTCGACGACACCCACCCCGACATCGCCCCGAACTTCTCCGCGTCGCAGTCCGCCAACTGCGCCGGCGGCAAGCCCGACACCAGCGAGGGCGCCTGGCGGCCGTACACGCCCGAGGACTACCACGGCACGCATGTCGCGGGTGAGATAGCCGCCGCCCGCAACGGCACAGGCGTGGCGGGCGTCGCCCCCGGTGTGAAGGTCTCCAGCATCAACGTCACCGACCGGGCCAACGGGCTCTTCTACCCGGAGAGCGTCGTGTGTGCCTTCGTGTTCGCCGCCGACCACGGCGTCGAGATCACGAACAACAGCTACTACGTCGACCCGTGGCTGTACAACTGCATGGACGACCCGGACCAGCGGGCCATCGTCGACGCGGTCAACCGGGCGCAGCTGTACGCCCAGAAGAAGGGCACGCTCCACGTCGCCTCGGCGGGCAACTCCAACCACGACCTGGACTCGGACGCGATCGTCGACGACTCCAGCCCGGACGACTCCACCCCGGTGGAGCGCACGATCGACCCGCACGAGTGCTTCGACGTCCCGACCCAGCTGCCGGGTGTCGTCACGGTGAGCGCGACGGGCGTCAACCATCTCAAGTCGTACTACTCGACGTACGGCAAGGGCGTCGTCGACGTCGCGGCGCCGGGCGGTGACGGGCGTTACCAGATACCCGACACGCCCTCGAAGAACGGCCGCATCCTGTCCACCATGCCGGGTGGCACCTGGGGCTTCCTCCAGGGCACCTCGATGGCCGCTCCGCACGCCTCCGGTGTCGCCGCGCTGCTGAAGTCCGAGCACCCCAAGGCGTCTCCGGCCCGGCTCCAGGCCCTGCTGAAGGCGCAGGCCGACCGGACCGCCTGCCCCGAGTCCTACGACCAGGACGGCGACGGCACCCAGGACGCCACGTGCGAGGGCGGCAAGCGCGTCAACGGTTTCTACGGACACGGCATCGTGAATGCGCTGCGCGCGGTCAAGTGACTTGTACATCCTGAGACTTCACGCACCGTCAGCTCGTACCGCGAACCTACTGGAGACACCATGACAGCGCCGCTCGCGCGCTACCGCCGCGCCGTCGCGATCCCGGCCGGGATGGCCATGGCCACGGCCCTCGCGTTCCTGCCGAACACCACGGCCACGGCCGCCGTGGACGCCACTCCGGCGGTCTCGGCCGACGCGACCCCGCTCAGCTACGTGGTCAACGTCAAGCCGGGGCACGGCACTTCGGCCTATGTGAAGAAGGCCGTCGGCAAGGCCGGGGGCACGATCGTGACGTCGTACGACCAGATAGGCGTCATCGTCGTCCACTCCTCGAACCCCGACTTCGCCAAGACCGTCCGCAAGGTGCGCGGCGTGCAGTCGGCCGGGGCCACCCGCACCAAGCCGCTGCCCTCGGCGACGACGGGCGACCTGGGCACACCGAAGGCACTGAGCGCGGCCGAGGTCGCGAAGGCCGAGGCCCCCGCCGGGCAGGACCCGCTCCAGCCCCAGCAGTGGGACCTGCCGGCCATCAAGGCGGACAAGGCGCACGAGAAGTCGCTGGGCAGCAAGAAGGTCACGGTCGCCGTGATCGACACCGGCGTCGACGACACGCACCCCGACATCGCACCCAACTTCGACCGCAAGGCGTCGGTCAACTGCGTGTCGGGCAAGCCGGACACCGCGGACGGGGCCTGGCGGCCCGGCGCGGCGGAGAGCCCGCACGGCACGCACGTGGCGGGTGAGATAGCCGCGGCCAAGAACGGCGTCGGCATGACCGGTGTCGCGCCCGGGGTGAAGGTCTCCGGCATCAAGGTGTCCAACCCGGACGGCTTCTTCTACACGGAGGCCGTGGTGTGCGGCTTCGTGTGGGCGGCCGAGCACGGGGTCGACGTCACCAACAACAGCTATTACACCGACCCCTGGTACTTCAACTGCGGCGACGACCCGGACCAGAAGGCGCTGCTGGACGCGGTCGGCCGGGCCTCCCGGTACGCGGAGAAGAAGGGCGCGGTCAACGTCGCGGCGGCGGGCAACGAGAACTACGACCTCTCGGCCGACGAGATCACCGACCCGTCGTCCCCGAACGACACCACGCCGGGCGACCGGACCGTCGATCCCTCGGAGTGCCTCGACATCCCGACCCAGCTGCCGGGTGTCGTCACGGTCGCCTCGACGGGGGCGAAGGGCATCAAGTCGTCGTTCTCCAACTACGGGCTGGGCGTCGCCGACATCGCCGCACCGGGCGGTGACTCGACCGCGTACCAGAAGCCGGAGGCGCCGGCCACGAGCGGGCTGATCCTGGGCACGCTGCCGGGCGGCAAGTGGGGCTACATGGCCGGTACGTCGATGGCGTCCCCGCATGTCGCGGGCGTCGCCGCCCTCATCAAGTCGACGCACCCGTACGCTCCCCCGGCCCTGGTGAAGGCCCTGCTGTACGCGGAGGCCGACGCCACGCCGTGCACGGACCCGTACGACATCGACGCCGACGGCAAGATCGACGCGGTGTGCGAGGGCTCCAAGAACCGCAACGGCTTCTACGGCTGGGGCATCGCGGACGCGCTGGACGCGGTGACCAAGTAGAGCTCATGTGAAGGTGATCCGGGCCGGGCGGGGACACCCGCCCGGCCCGCTGCGTGCCTGCGGCAGGATCTCCTGTCATGGACGTGTACGAGGATCCCGCGACCTGGACCGCCGAACCGGTCCGGCCGCGGTGGCAGTTGGCCCTGCGGTTCGCGGGGAGCGTGGTGTGGTTCCCGGTGGTGTGTGTGCTGTGGGTGGCGGTGGCGGCGGTGCTCCTCGTCGTCGGGATGTTCGCCGAGGTGATCACGGCTTTCAGCAGCACCCTCGAACGCCGCTTCGTCGAAACCGTGGGCGGGACGGTTCTGCGCGTCGGGCGCCTGGCCTCCTGGTGCGTGTCCTGGCCGGAGCTGCGCCATGAGGGTGACACCGGCTTCTACAAGGCGCGCGTGGACAAGGCGGTCGCGAAGTGGACCGCCCGGGCCTCGGCCCCGGTCGAGCGACAGAAGCCACGACCGCCCGTGGAGTGCGCGATACCCATGCGGAAATACCGCGGTGTCGGCGGGTGGTACGTCGCCGAGGTCGCGCTCGCACAGGGATGGGAGCTGCGCCCCACGGACGTGGGCAAGGAAGTGCGGCTGTGGTGGTCGGCCGCGTCGAAGGGCGACTGAGTTCGGCCCCCTGGACTTGCCCGACCATGTGAAGGTTGGTGAAGATCTTGGGGTGACCTTGACAAGACCCACGACAGGAGTGTCCGACAGCGGTGGGCCCGTACGGCGCTCCGGTGCGGGCCGGGCCGTCGCCGTCCTGGTCCTGGTGGCCCTGGCCGCGCTGATCCCGCTGCTCGGCCCGTCCACCGCGCTGCACGGCACCGGGGAGGCCGGCGCGCCCGGTGCCGGCGGCATCGCCCTGCTGCGTACGGTGCTGTTCGCGGCGCTGTGCGTGCCGGTGGGTGAGCTGTTCGTGAACCGGCTGGCGCGTTCCGTGCCCGGCGCGGAGGAGGCCCCCGGCCGCCCCCTGGCCGTGCCGCGCAGCTGGTCGCCCTGCGCCGCCGTCGTCGGTTTCGTCGCCGCCCTGGGGCTCGCCTCGGTCGTCGCCACGGGGAATCTCGTCCCGGGCGGTCTGTCGGACATGGACGTCGGCGGGCTCTACGCGACCCGGGACGGCAAGCTCGCCCTGCTCGAGGTCAACGCGTTCCTGGTGGCGGGGCTGTGCACCCTGTCGCGCCGGCCGGCCACACAGATATGGCCGCTGGCCGCCGTGATCGTCGCGGAGGCGCTGCGCGCGCACCCCCCGACCGAGCAGAGCCCGCTGACCGGCTCGGGGCTGACGCTCGTCCACCTGACCTGCGCGGCGCTGTGGGTGGGCGGTCTGCTGCACGCGCTGCGGACCCTGCGTCTGTGGCACGGCCGGTACGACACGGGGGCGGGCGCGGCCCTGCTGGGCCTCTACGCGCGCGTGGCGGCCGTGCTGCTCGCCGCCATCACCGCGACGGGTGTGTGGAGTTCGCTGCGCCGGATGCCCCCGGGGACGATCATGGAGCAGCTGACGGCCACGGCGTACGGGCGCGCGCTGCTCGCCAAGGTGCTGCTCGTGGCCGCCGTCGCCGCCCTGGCCCTGTGGGCCCGGAGCCGGCTGCGCCGGGCGGCCGATCCGCTGAGCGCCTGTGCGCCGGCCCGGGCGGAGGTCGTCGCGCTGGGCCTGGTGGTCGCGGCGTCCGGGCTGCTGACGGCCCTTCCGGTCCCCATCCGCTGGTGAGCCTCAGACGGCCCGCATCTCCCCGTACGTCGCGGCCGGTGCCCTGCGCGCGTTGAGCGCCCCCAGTGCGCCGCCGGCCAGCAGGGCCTGCGCGGCGATGTACGTGAGCATGATCCAGAAGTCCGGCCTGGGGAGCTGCGGCCATTCGGCGACGCCGGTCGCGATGAGCGTGTCGGAGAGCAGGAACAGCGCACCGCCGAGTCCGGCGTAGAGGCCGAGCCGGGTGGCGGACCCGTACGCCATGGCCGTGAGCAGGAGGCTGTACCCGGCGACGGGCACGCGCAGGTCCGCGGGCAGGTCCGGCCACAGCAGCGCGACGGTCGTGACGAGGGCGATGCCATACCCGAGGGCGAGGAGGCCCGCACGCGCGCGTGGGACCGCGTTCCGGCTGCCGTACGTCCTGAAGAGGACGAGATAGCAGACATGGCCCGCGGCGAAGGAGCCCATGCCGGCGAGGAAGGCCGGCTCGGCGTCGGAGAGCAGCAGGACGTCCCCGCCCCACCCGAACAGCAGGGCGGCCAGGAGCAGCCGAGGCGCCTGGCCCAGGGCGGCCCACAGGACCAGGAGCGGCATCAGCAGGGGCTTGGCCACGGTGTGCCCGGCGTCGAAACCGACCGCGAGGGAGACGAGGTCGACGGCGGCGGTGAGACCGAAGGCGGCGAGGAGGAGGCGGGAGCGGGTCA
Source organism: Streptomyces sp. NPDC057099 (assembly GCF_042671245.1). Taxonomy (NCBI): domain Bacteria; kingdom Bacillati; phylum Actinomycetota; class Actinomycetes; order Kitasatosporales; family Streptomycetaceae; genus Streptomyces; species Streptomyces sp. NPDC057099. The sequence continues at coordinate 323,308 of NZ_JBHUTX010000006.1, read as the reverse complement.
CGCCGAGGTGCTCTCGCCGGCGTGGGTGGGGGCCGCGGCGGGGTCCGGGGGCGGATCCGTGGGCCTGGGCCCGGCGAGGGTCGCCGTCGGCGCGGGGGCCGTCGACGGCGCGGAGGCGGGCGTGGGACCCCAGCCCGGCCCCATGAACACGCGTCCCGCTCGCTCGCGCCAGCTGTGCGCGGCCTTCAAGTCCCTCGCGATGGACACGTATTCGTGCGTCGCCACCTTCACCAGGTTGTACGTGTCGATGTTCTTGGTCAGTCCGTACACGGGCCGTTCGGTCTCGGGGGCGAACGATCCGAACAGCCGGTCCCAGACGATGAGGATGCCGCCGAAGTTGCGGTCGAGGTAGCCGCCCTGGGAGGCGTGGTGGACGCGGTGGTGCGAGGGGGTGTTGAAGACGAACTCGAACCAGCGGGGCATCTTGTCGATCCGCTCGGTGTGGATCCAGAACTGGTAGACGAGGTTCGCGGAGGAGCAGAACGCGAGGGCGGCGGGGTGCACGCCGACGGCGATGAGGGGGACGTAGAACGGCCATACGGTCAGGGACGTCCAGGGCTGGCGCAGCGCGGTGGTGAAGTTGAACTTCCGGCTGGAGTGGTGGACGACGTGGCAGGCCCACAGGACGCGGATGACGTGGTGGCCGCGGTGGGACCAGTAGTAGAAGAAGTCCTGCCCGAGCAGCATCAGCGGGACGGTCCACCACAGGACGGGCACGCGCAGGGGCGTGAGTTCGTACAGGGCCGTGTAGAGGGCGACGATCGGGATCTTCCAGAGGAAGTCGAAGACGAGACTGCCGAGGCCCATGCCGACGCTCGTGGCGGCGTCCTTCGCCTCGTAGCCCTCCGCGTCCTCGTCGGGGTGGAGACGGTAGCTCACCATCTCGACCACGGTGAGCAGCACAAAGGCGGGGATCGACCACAGCACGACATCGGGCAGGTTCGGCATGCAAGCACCGTAGGACCGCCCGTCCGGCCCCGACTAGACGTTGTTACCCACAAGTATTACCGACGGTATGCGCTTGCTTCTTGGTGATCTCCACCAATCCGGAACGGTCGACAAACGGACGACAGGGGCGACGGTGACCACCCGGACGCTCGGCAGAGTGACTGAGCATCGGTCAGACGTACGCCTCGCGAACGGACAGACCGGACAAGACGCCTGAGGGAGTATCGGAAGGGGGCGAGGGAGTGCACCTGGCGGGCCGCGGTGTCAGTCGTGGCCCGTATCCTCAGGGACCATGCTCGATGACCTGACGACCGCAGTGCCCTCTCCCACGTCATGGCCGGCCGCGTATCCCCAGGGGTACGCGGTTGTTGACGTGGAGACCACAGGTCTGGCCCGGGACGATCGCATCATCTCCGCGGCCGTCTACCGGCTGGACGCGCGCGGCGAGGTCGAGGACCACTGGTACTCGACGGTCAACCCTCAGCGCGACCCCGGCCCCGTGTGGATCCACGGACTGACGAGCGAGGCACTCGAGGGCGCGCCCCTCTTCCAGGACATCGCCGAGGAGTTCACGACCCGGCTCGAGGGGCGGGTGCTCGTCGCGCACAACGCCGTCTTCGACTGGCAGATGATCGCCCGGGAGTACGCGCGCGCGAAGCGGGAGGCTCCGGTACGGCAGCGGCTGTGCACCATCGCGCTCTCCAAGGAACTCGGGCTCCCGCTGCCCAACCACAAGCTGGAGTCCCTCGCCGCGCACTTCGGCGTCGTCCAGCAGCGGGCGCACCACGCGCTGGACGACGCGCGCGTGCTGGCCGAGGCGTTCCGGCCCAGCCTCAGGGCCGCGGCGGCGAACGGCGTACGGCTGCCGCTGCTGGAGTGCCGGCCGCTGACCGAGTGGTCGGACGGTCCCGCGCCCCGCATCGGGCAGCAGGCGGGCTACGGCGGCTACCGGCCGACCAGTTGGCGCCCGGCCCGGAAGCGGCCCGCCTGCCCCTACCCCAACCCGGGGCGCTACGAGGTGGGCGGGCGGCTCAGGCAGGGCATGCGGGTCGCCTTCTCGGGTGACACCTCGGTGGAGCGCGATCTGCTGGAGGACCGCGCGACCGAGGCCGGGCTGCATGTGGCCACCAGCCTGTCCCGGCTGACCAGCCTGCTCGTCACGAACGACCCGGACTCGGGCACGTCCAAGGTGGTCAAGGCGCGGCAGTTCGGCACGCCGGTCGTGGACGAGGCGGCGTTCGGGCAACTCCTCGCGGATGTGGAGCCGGCGTAGCGGGGGTGACCGTACGGACGGGTGATTGGGGAGCGACTCGCCCGGCGCCCGCTCGCCCGGGCCGGGGTGACGGCTCACCCTGTGGCGCATGGCGACCTGTGAGGTATGTGGCAATCAGTACGGAATGACCTTCGAGGTGCACGCGCAGGGCGCGGTGCACGTCTTCGACTGCTTCTCCTGCGCGATCCACCGCATGGCACCGATCTGCGAGCACTGCCGGGTGCAGATCATCGGGCAGGGTGTGGAGGTCGAGGGCCAGTGGTACTGCGGCGCGCACTGCGCACGCGCGGAGGGAAAGGCGGGAATTGTCGACAAGGTGTGAAACCGTACCCGGCTGATCGCACCCCACGACCGAGTTGTACGGTCGTGGGGTGTACCGCTTCCTGATGTCCCGGCAGTGGGTGATCCTCACACTGATCGCCCTGCTACTCATCCCCACGATGATCAGGCTGGGCATCTGGCAGATGCATCGCTACGAGGAGCGCACCGCCCGGAACCAGCTGGTCTCGGACGCGCTGGCGGCCGACCCGGTGCCCGTGGAGAAGCTGACCGGGCCCGGGCACACCGTCACCAGCGCCGAGCGGTACCGCACCGTGACCGCGAAGGGTCGCTTCGACACGGAGGACGAGGTCGTCGTCCGCCGTCGCACCAACTCCGACGACGCGGTCGGCTACCACATCCTGACCCCGTTCGTCCTCGACGACGGCAAGGTCCTGCTGGTCAACCGGGGCTGGATTCCCTCCGACGGCCCGAGCCAGACCGCGTTCCCGAAGGTTCCCGCACCGCCGGCCGGCGAGGTCACCGTCACGGGGCGGCTGATGCCCGACGAGACGACCGCGGCGAGCGGCATCAAGAACCTCGAAGGGCTGCCGGACCGGCAGATCATGCTGATCAACAGCGAGCAGGAGGCCCGGCGCCTGGACGTCCGGGTGCTCGGCGGCTACATCGCCCAGACGGCACCCGAGCCCAAGGGCGACACCCCCGAGCTCCTCGGCAACCCGGGCAAGGAGGACGCCGCGCTGAACTTCGCCTACGCCTACCAGTGGTGGCTGTTCGCCGCGGCCGTCCCGGTCGGCTGGGTGATCCTGGCCCGCCGCGAGGCCCGCGACCGGGCCCAGAAGGCGGCCGAGGCCGCCGACACGACAGAAGCGGAGCCGGCGGCCGTGTGACCGCCGGCGGTCGGCCGCCCCAGGGTCCGGGTCGGCAGCCGCCCACGTTCCAGGGCGACAGCCACCAGGGTCCAGGTCGACGGCCACTCCAGGGTCCCGGTCGACGGCCGCCCCAGGGTTCAGGTCGACAGCCACTCCAGGTTCCAGGGCGACAGCCACCAGGGTTCAGGTCAACGGCCGCCCGCGGCCACGTCGACAGCAACGCCCCGGTGGCCGCCCCGGGCCGCTGGCGGCCGCGCAGCTCGGGCCGAGCCCTGGGCCGTCACCAGCAGCACTCCGGCGGAGCCGCCCCCGAGCCGGCGAGCGCAGCACCGCCCTTGCAGGCCGACCCCGGCCCGTCACCAGCCCCCCAGCGGACCCGACCGCCGACCCAGCGAGCACACACCGCCCGCAGCGCCCTCGCAGGCCCGCCCCGGCCTCATCAGCAGCACCGCCCCCACAGGCCGACGACCCGCAGCGCCCCCACAGACCCGTCCCCCGGCCCTATCAGCAGCACCGCCCCACAGACCGCCCCCGGCCCGTCACCGGCAACACCCCAGCGGAGCCGACCGCCGGCCCAGCGAGCACAACACCGCCCGCAGGCCGACGACCCGCAGCACCCTCGTAGGCACGTCCCCGGCCCCATCAGCAGGACCGCCCCCGGTCCGCTAGCAGCACCTCCCCCGCGGCCCAGACCCCCGGTCCAGCGTGCGCAGCAGTTCGCGGACGTACCAGGCCACGGCCCTCCCCCAGCGCACGGCCCTCATGTGCGGGCCCCTGCCAGGGGCTCGGTCGGCTCGGTCGGCTCGCCCGGCAGCTCGATGCGGGATTCGACGTACGGCGCCTCGGTGGTCGGCAGTGGAGCCGGGGCGCGGATCGCCCGTACGCACACCACCGCCGCGTTCACGAGCACGACGGCGACCAGCAGCAGGAACAGGGCGATCAGGACCCCGTCGACCGTGGAGTTGGTGACGACGGTCCGCATGTCGGCCGGGCTCTTGGCGGGCGGCAGGACCTGGCCGGCGTCAAGGGCGTCGGCGTAGCGGGCGCGCTGGGCGAAGAAGCCAACCTTCGGGTCGTCGGAGAAGATCTTCTGCCAGCCGGCGGTGAAGGTGATGGCGACGACCCAGGCGAGCGGGACGCCGGTGACCCAGGCCCAGCGCAGTTTCCCGGACTTGACCAGGACCGTGGTGCAGACGGCCAGGGCGATCGCGGCGAGGAGCTGGTTCGCGATGCCGAAGAGCGGGAAGAGCTGGTTGATTCCGCCGAGCGGGTCGGTGGCGCCGGTGTAGAGGAAGTAGCCCCAGGCCGCGACGACCAGGGCGCTGCACAGCCAGATGCCCGGCTTCCAGTTGACCCGGCCGGCCGGCTTCCAGACGTTGCCGAGCATGTCCTGGAGCATGAAGCGGCCGACCCGGGTGCCCGCGTCCACGGTCGTCAGGATGAACAGCGCCTCGAACATGATCGCGAAGTGGTACCAGAAGGCCTTCATCGCGGTGCCGCCGATGACCCCGGAGAAGATCTCCGACATGCCGACCGCGAGGGTCGGGGCACCTCCGGAGCGGGCGATCAGCGTCTGTTCCTCCACGGCCTTGGCGGCCTGGGTCAGCTGGTCGGGGGTGATCGTGAAGCCGAGGCCGGCGACCGCGTGGGACGCCGACTCGGCCGTCGTGCCGAGGAGGGCGGCCGGGGCGTTCATGGCGTAGTACAGGCCCGGCTCCAGGGTGGCCGCCGCGATCAGCGCCATGATCGCGACGAACGACTCCATCAGCATGGCGCCGTAGCCGATCATCCGAACCTGGGACTCCTTCTGGATCAGCTTCGGCGTGGTGCCGGAGGCGACCAGGGCGTGGAAGCCGGAGAGCGCGCCGCAGGCGATGGTGATGAAGAGGAAGGGGAAGAGCGAGCCCGCGAAGACGGGCCCCGCGCCCGTCGAGGCGAAGTCGGTCACCGCGTCCGCGCGCATGACCGGGGCGGCGACCACCACGCCCACCGCGAGCAGCGCGATCGTGCCGATCTTCATGAAGGTGGAGAGGTAGTCGCGCGGCGCGAGCAGCATCCACACCGGCAGCACGGAGGCGACGAAGCCGTAGCCGACCAGGCAGAACACGAGGGTCGTGGGGCTGAGAGTGAAGGCGGAGGCCAGGGAGGACTGCTGGATCCAGCTGCCCCCGACGATGGCGAGCAGCAGCAGCGCGACGCCGATCAGGCTGGTCTCGACGACCCGGCCCGGGCGGAGGACGTGCAGCCAGAAGCCCATGAACAGGGCGATGGGGATGGTCATCGCGACGGAGAAGGTGCCCCACGGGGAGTGGGCGAGGGCGTTGACGACGACCAGGGCCAGCACACCCAGCAGGATGATCATGATGGCGAACACGGCGATCAGGGCGGCGGCCCCGCCCCACCGTCCGATCTCGTCCCGGGCCATCTGCCCGAGCGACTTCCCGTCCCGTCGCATGGACAGGAACAGCACGACCATGTCCTGCACCGCGCCCGCGAAGATCACGCCGGCGACGATCCACAGCGTCCCGGGCAGATAGCCCATCTGCGCCGCGAGCACCGGCCCCACCAGCGGTCCCGCGCCGGCGATCGCGGCGAAGTGGTGGCCGAGCAGCACCCGGCGGTCGGTGGGGTGGAAGTCGACGCCGTCCTCGAGACGCTCGGCGGGGGTGGCCCGGCGGTCGTCGGGCCGCAGCACCCGCCGGGCGACGAAGCGGGAGTAGAAGCGGTAGGCGATGGCGTACGAGCCGAGCGCCGCGACGACCAGCCAGACCGCCGAGATCTCCTCGCCCCGGGCGAGGGCGAGGACGCCCCAGGCGATCGCGCCGAGCAGGGAGACGGCGGTCCAGAGCAGCAGGGACTTAGGGGGTATTCGACGCTTTTCGGGCGCTGGCCGGCCGGATTCGGGCAGGACTGATACGGGCATGGCGGCTCCTCACCGTGGCGGTGGTGTGCGACAGGACCTGCGCGGGGGCCGGTGCGGGGGCGCTTCCCCGACCTGCGCACCTCTCCCGCTCGCTGTCGGTCTGTGCAAGAGTTGCGCTCCCGCCGGAAGTGGATGACACGGCGTTCCCGAAAGATTTCCCGCCGGTTCCCTGTCCTCCGGACGGGCCGTCCGCGCAACTCTCGCGCAAGGGCACAGGCACACCAAGGACGGTGACCCATGGCTGACGGCGCCATGACCGCGACGTTTCTCGCCGTGATCGGCGGGGCGTCGCTGCTCGCGGTCACCGCACGGCGGCTGCGCCCGGTGGACCGGCTGCCCTCCCTTGAGGGCTGGGCGCTGGCCGACCGCGGCCTCGGCCCCGGCTGGACCTGGCTGCTGCTCGGCGGCACGATCTTCACCGCGTACACCTTCACCGCCGTGCCCGGTCTCGCGTACGGCAACGGCGCGCCCGCCTTCTTCGCGGTGCCCTACACGGTGATCGTCTGCCCGCTCGCCTTCGTGCTGCTGAGCCGCCTGTGGAGCGTGGCCCGCCGGAACGGCTACGTCACCGCCGCCGATTTCGTTCGGGGCCGCTACGGGTCGCCGCCGCTGGCCCTGGTGGTGGCGCTGACCGGGATCCTCGCGACGATGCCGTACCTGGCGCTGCAGCTGATCGGCATCCGGGCGGTGCTGACGGCCGGGGGCGTCCATCCGCGGGGCGTGGCCGGGGATCTGGTGCTGGTGGCGCTGTTCGCGGGGCTCGCGGTGGCCACGTACCGGCACGGACTGCGCGCGCCCACGGTCATCTCGGCGCTGAAGGCGGTGGCCGTGTTCGTCTCGCTGACCGCCGTGACCTGGCTGGTCCTCGAACGGTTCGGCGGCCCCGGCCCGGTCTTCGACGGCGCCGCGGCGCGGCTGGGCGACCGGGCACTGCTTCTGTCCCCCGCCCAGCAGCCCGCCTACGCCACCCTTGCCCTGGGCTCCGCCCTCGCCCTGCTGATGTATCCGCATGTGCTCACCGCCGGTTTCGCCGCCGACGGGCCGCGCACCCTGCGCAAGGTCTCGGTGGCGCTGCCGGCCTGGACCGGGCTGCTCGCACTGTTCGGGTTCCTCGGCTTCGCCGCGCTCGCGGCGGGGGTGCGGGCGCCGCGCGGTGGCGCCGAGGCAGCCGTGCCGATGCTGGTCGAGCGGCTGATGCCGGCGCCGCTGGCCGGGCTGGTGTTCGCCGCGATCGCCGTGGGGGCGCTCGTGCCGGCGGCGGTGATGTCGATCGCCGCGGCGACGAGCTTCGTCCGCAACGTCTACGTCGAGTACGTCCAGCCGACGGCCACGCCCAAGCGCCAGGTGCGCATCGCCAAGGCGGTGTCGATCACCGCGAAGGCGGGAGCCGTGGCGTTCGTGTTCGGGCTGCGCGACCAGGACGCCATCAACCTCCAGCTGCTCGGCGGCGTGTGGATCCTGCAGATCTTCCCGGCCGTGGCCGTCGGGCTGTTCACCGGGCGGCTGCATCCGCGGGCGCTGCTCGCCGGGTGGGCCGTGGGCATGGCGTCGGGGACGTATCTGGTGGTGCGCGAGGGGTTCTCCTCGATCGTGCCGCTCGGCACCGGCGCCGGGCCCCTGGAGATCTACGCCGGGCTCGCCGCCCTGCTGCTCAATCTGGCCGTCGCGGTGGCCGGCACCGCGGCGCTGACCCGGCTCGGCGTCCCGCGCGGCGCCGACTCGACCGACCTGCCGTCCCGCCTGACCGTCCGACGACGCCCGGAGACCGGAGCGAACAACCCGTGAGACGCAGCCAGAACTCCCCAGCCGCGGCACCCGCCGCCGTGCCCCTGCCTCCTGTGGCCGCCGACCCGGCCGACCTGGAGCGGGAGACGGGCGTGGCCCGCCTCTTCGAGGTGCACTACTCCTCGATGCTGCGGCTCGCCGTCCTGCTGGGCGCCGACGATCCGGAGAACGTGGTGGCCGAGGCGTACTACCAGATCTACCGCAAGTGGCGGCGTCTGCGGGACGCGGCCGCGGCGGAGGCGTATCTGCGGTCCACGGTCTGCAATCTGACGCGGATGCGGATACGCCACCTCCAGGTCGCCCGCCGGCACGAGGAGAACCCGCCGAGCCCGCCGGACGAGACGGTCGCCTCCGCCGAGCACGCCGCGCTGCTGCGCGACGACCAGCGCGTGCTCATCGACGCGCTCCAGCAGTTGCCGCCCCGCCAGCGCGAGGCCTTGGTGCTGCGGCACTGGCTCGGTCTGAAGGAGAGCGAGATAGCCGCCGCGATGGGCATCTCCGGAGGTTCCGTCAAGACCCACACGGCACGCGGCATCGCCGCCCTGACCCAGGCGATGGAGGCCCGGCGATGAAGGACACCAGCCCGGACCGGACCGGCCACGGCGACGGCCGCACCGAACGCGAACTGCGCGAGGCGCTCGAGGCCCTGGCCGGCGGGGTGCTCCCCGACCCCGACGCCTACCGCACGGCACGCGGTGAGTGGCTGCGGCGCGAACGCCGGCGGCGGCTCGTGCTCGCCGTGCTGATCGCGGTCGTCTTCGCCCTGGCCGTGCTGATCGGCCTGTGGGTGCTCAACCAGGCACCGTCGGACCCCGGTGTCATCTTCTCCGGCACCGGCACCGCCTCCTCCGCCGCCGAGAACCCGTCACTCCCCCGGCTCCACCCCTGATTGCAGGCCCTACTTGCCGGGAACCCGCACTCCGTGCATACCGGTATCGAGGACTACGCGCTCATCGGTGACGAACAGACCGCGGCCCTGGTGGGCACGGACGGCTCCGTCGACTGGCTGTGTCTGCCCCGCTTCGACTCGGCGGCCTGCTTCGCCAGACTGCTCGGCGACGAGAACAACGGCTACTGGCGCATCGCCCCCGTGGGAGCGGACCGGTGCACCCGGCGCGCCTACCGCCGCGACACCCTCGTCCTGGACACCGAGTGGGAGACCGAGCAGGGGACGGTCCGGGTCACCGACCTGATGCCCCAGCGCGACCAGGCCCCCGACGTCGTACGCGTCGTCGAGGGCCTGGACGGCGAGGTGACGCTGCACAGCGTCATCAAGCTGCGCTTCGACTACGGCTCGATCGTCCCGTGGATGCGCCGGTCCGACGGCCACCGCGTCGCCGTGGCCGGCCCGGACTCGACGTGGCTGCGCAGCGAGCCGGAGGTGCGCAGCTGGGGCGAGGACTTCGGCACGCACGCGGAGTTCACGGTCAAGAAGGGCGAGAAGGTCGCGTTCGTCCTGACCTGGCACCCCTCCCACGAGGAGCGCCCGCCGCTCGTCGACCCGTACGAGGCGCTGCGCCACAGCGTCGAGGACTGGCGGGCCTGGGTGTCCCGGTGCCGCTACGACGGACCGTACCGGGACGCCGTCGTCCGCTCCCTGATCACCCTCAAGGCGCTCACCTACGCCCCGACCGGCGGCATCGTCGCCGCCCTCACCACGTCACTGCCCGAGGAGCCGGGCGGGGTGCGCAACTGGGACTACCGCTACTGCTGGCTGCGCGACTCCACCCTCACCCTGGGCGCGCTGCTGGCGGTCGGCTACCAGGACGAGGCCGAGGCCTGGCGGAACTGGCTGCTGCGCGCGGTCGCGGGCGACCCGGCCGACCTGCAGATCATGTACGGCGTGGCGGGTGAGCGGCGGCTGCCCGAGTACGAACTGCCGTGGCTGTCCGGCTTCGCCGGGTCCGCCCCCGTCCGGATCGGGAACGACGCCGTGAACCAGCTCCAGCTGGACGTCTACGGCGAGGTCATGGACTCCCTGTCGCTGGCCCGCGAGTCGGGCCTGACCGCCCAGCCGGACGTGTGGGCGCTGCAGACGGCCCTGATGGACTTCCTGCGGACCCACTGGCGCCGGCCCGACGAGGGGCTGTGGGAGGTGCGCGGCGGCCGGCGCCAGTTCGTGCACTCCAAGGTGATGGTGTGGGTGGCCGCCGACCGTGCCGTGCGCACCCTGGAGCACCATCCGGAGCTGGACGGCGACCTGGAGGGCTGGCGCGCGCTGCGCGAGGAGGTGCACCGCGAGGTGTGCGAGAAGGGCTACGACGCCGAACGCAACACCTTCACGCAGTCCTACGGCTCACGCGAACTGGACGCCGCGCTGCTGCTCATCCCGCGCCTCGGCTTCCTGCCGCCCGACGATCCGCGGGTGATCGGCACCATCGACGCGATCCGCGAGGAGCTGGACCACCACGGGCTGCTGCTCCGCTACACGACCGACGACGCTGACGTCGACGGACTGCCCGGCGCCGAGGGCACCTTCCTGGTCTGCTCGTTCTGGCTCGCGGACGCCCTGTACATGACCGGCCGGACGAAGGAGGCCCGCGCGCTGTTCGAGCGGCTGGTGGGGCTCGCCAACGACGTCGGCCTGCTCTCCGAGGAGTTCGACCCGGTGAGCGGCCGGCAGCTCGGCAACTTCCCGCAGGCGTTCAGCCACATCGGCCTCGTGAACACCGCCCTCGCCCTGTTCGGTGAGGAAGAGGCAGGATAGAGACCATGGATCTTGGACTGAAGGACCGGGTGTACGTCGTCACCGGGGCCACGCGAGGCCTCGGCAACGCTTCCGCGCGCGAGCTGGTCGCGGACGGGGCGAAGGTGGTCGTCTCGGGCAGGGACGAGAAGAGCGTGGCCGAGACGGCGGAAGCGCTGGGCCCGAACGCGGTCGGGGTGGCCGTCGACAACGCCGACCCCGAGGCGGCGGCCCGGCTGATCGGTGCCGCTCGGGAGAACTTCGGGCGCTTCAACGGTGTCCTCATCAGCGTGGGCGGTCCGCCGGCCGGGTTCGTCGCCGACAACACGGACGAGCAGTGGCAGACGGCGTTCGAGTCGGTGTTCCTCGGTGCGGTACGGCTGGCGCGCGCCGCGGCCGCCGAGCTGGAGGCCGGGGGTGTCATCGGGTTCGTGCTCTCCGGCTCGGTGTACGAGCCGATTCCGGGGCTGACGATCTCGAACGGGCTGCGGCCCGGGCTCGCGGGATTCGCCAAGTCGTTGTCGGAGGAGCTCGGGCCGCGGGGGATCCGGGTGGTCGGGGTGCTGCCCGGCCGGATCGACACGGACCGGGTGCGCCAGCTGGACGGACTGTCGGCGGATCCCGAGGCGACCAGGGCGGCTTCGGAGTCTCGTATCCCGTTGCGGCGGTACGGGGCGCCGGAGGAGTTCGGGCGGGTGGCCGCGTTCCTGCTGTCGCCGGCGGCCTCGTATCTGACCGGGGTCATGGTGCCGGTGGACGGCGGAGCGCGGCACGGGTTCTGAGACCTGAGCCGGTCGTACTCAACTCACCCTCTCCGCACGGTGCTTGACGCCCCGCAGTCTCACCTCCGCCGGGAGTGAGGCGAGGCCCGCGGAGGTTCTGGCGTGGGCCAGGGCGCCGGTCGTCAGGTCGTGCAGGGCCGTTCCCGGGTCCACGTGCGGTTCCAGCGCGAGCCGTACGCGGGCCTCGGGGGTGGTACGACGGCCCGTCAGCCGGGCGTCGGCGCGGTCCACGCCGTCGGCCTGTTCCGCCTCCTGGGCGAGGGCGTTCTCCAGGGCCCGGCCGCGCAGCAGCGCGCCCTCGCCGTCGCCCGTGTCGACGAGGATCTCGGCGAGGCGGCGCCGGCGGAGCACCGCGACGAGCCACCACAGGGCGAGCAGCAGGAGGACGGCGAGTACGGCGATGACGGTCGGCCACCACCAGCCGTCCGCCCGCCAGCGCGTGCGTTCGGCGTAGCTGAGCAGAACGTCGTGCCGGCTGTCGTGGATCCACCACGTGGGTGCCGGGGCGCCGAGGCCGACGGCCAGTACCGAGCCGCCCAGCACGACCAGGACGAGACCCACCAGCCCGAGGAACACGCGGTTGACGATCCGGAGCACCGCCGTCACCCCTTCCTGCCGGGCCGCCGTACGCGCACCGACACCGCGGGCGGCCGGGACAGCCCCAGTCCGCGGACCGCGTCGGTGAGCACGGCGTCCAGTTCGGTTCGTACGTCGTCCAGTTCACGGAAGTGCGAGGCGGCGCGGACCTTCGCCTTGGTCCGGCGCATCCGGACGTCCGCGGACTGCACGCCGGACACCTCCATGGCCCGGTCCCGCAGCGCGGACGCGGCGGCGTCGCGGTGCAGCCCGGCGTGTACGTCGGCGTGCGCACGCCGCATCGGGAGCACATCGCGCAGGCCGGGTGTGGCGGCGAGGACGAGCAGCCAGAGCCCGAGGGCCGCGGCCACCCCGGCCCCGACGAGCACCCAGACGTCGTCCAGGGGCCGTTCGGCGAGCTGCCGGGCGAGTTCCCGGCGCCAGCTCATGGCGGGCCGGTCGGCGCGCACGGACGCGATGTCGTACAGGAACAGTCCGACGAGGCCCAGGAGCAGCAGCGCGACGATGCCGGCGGGGACGCGGCGGGCCGACCAGAAGCGGCCTTCGCGGCCGGCCTCGTCGTCGGGTGCGGGCGGCTGTCCGTCGGCGTCCGCCGGAGCGGCCTGGTCGGGTCCGGCGCCGTTCTCCGACGATTCCAGGACCGGCAGGCGCTGCGTGCTGCCCTCGGACTCGGGCGGTTCGGTGGGGTCGGTGCCCCGGGGTTCGCTCATCGCGTCCTCCCCTGTGCCGCTCCGGGCCCGGCGACCGGATGGAGCCGTTCCACCTGGACGACGACCTCCGGCACCTCCATGCCCGCCAGGGTGCCCACCCGCTCGACGACTTGGCGACGCACCTGTCGGCAGCGGTCGCCGACGTCGCAGGGGTAGTCGAGTTCGACGTTCACCCGGACGTGGGCGGCACCGTGGTGGACGGCCACGCCGGCGGACGGCCGGCCGGCGTCGGGCGGCAGTGTCCCCACGGCCTCACGGGCCGCCTGCGAGGCGATCTTCGCGACCACCCGGTCGGCGATCCGGGTCGCGCCCCGCTCACCCGGCGGGACGGCCGTCATGGGTCTGCCGAGCTCACCGGCCCCCGCGCTCACGGGCGTCACCGCCGCCGTTCGTGACGGGTGTGGAAGAAGTCGCCGAATTCCCAGTCCCCCTCCAGGAACCGGCCGACGACGAAGCCGACGGCGCCCAGTGCCGCCACCAGCAGGAAGGCGCCGAAACCGCCGAAGTATCCGGCGAATGCCAGCGCCATGCCGGCGATCATGCCGACCACGGCCATGCTCATGCGCTCCTCAGCTCCTCAGCCGCTGTGTTGTCCGATGGGCCGTGTCTCACTGGATCCGCCGCTCGGGTTCCTCTTCCTCCTCGTCCGGCAGCTTCACATCGCTCACCGCGATGTTGACCTCGACGACCTCGAGTCCGGTCATCCGCTCGACGGCGGTGATGACGTTCTCCCGTACGTCCCGGGCCACATCGGCGATCGACACGCCGTAATCGACGACGATCTCCAGGTCGAGGGCCGCCTGCACCTCGCCGACCTCGGCCTTCACACCGCGCGACACCGACTTCGTGCCGCCGGGCACCCGGTCGCGCACGGCTCCGAAGGTGCGGGCGACTCCGCTGCCCATGGCGTGCACGCCGTCCACGTCGCGTGCGGCGAGCCCGGCGATCTTCTCCACCACGCCGTCCGCGATGGTCGTCCGCCCGCGCGAGCCCGGGTCTCCGCCACTGCGCTTGGCCAACGGACTCCTGCGTGCCGCCGGAGTCTCGCTCTCCCCGCCCCGGTTCTCGGTCATGTCAGTCATCGGCGTCCGTCCTTTTCGGTTGTCGTCCTTCGACCACCGTAAGCACGGCTACGTGGTTGCGCGCCTCCTATGCGGCAGGCTGGAGGAATGACGGGTGACCGGTGGACGCAGGCAGTGAGACATCAGCTGGGCCTCGGCAGGCTCCTGCCGCTGGGTGATGCGCGGGACGGTGCGTGGATCACCGAGCAGGCGGCCGAGGCGGTGCTGCGGCGCGCGGCTCAGGACGCGCCGGGCGTACGCGTCGACGCGCTCCGTGTCGCGCTCGCCGACCCGGCGGACACCGGGGAGCCGGCCGTACCGGCCCCGCCGAGCGCGCAGCCGCCCGGACCGCTGCGGGTGACGGCGCAGTTCGCGGCCACGGCCTCGCAGCCGCTGCCGACGACGGTGTCCCTGCTGCGGGCGACGCTGGCGACCGCCGCGACGCAAGGGCTGGGTCTGGCGGTGACGGAGGTGGACCTGCGCGTGACGGGGCTGCTGGACGAGGAGGCGGAACCCGGGCCCGCCGTACTTCTCCCCGAACCGCCCCGGGCCGCACGGTCATTGGACGGCGACGAAGCCCGTGTGGCGGCCGCCGCCCTCCAAGTCCCGGGCGTGCTCCACCTGACCGGCGCGCTGGGCCACCCGGTGCACATCGACCACCTCCCGGGCGAGGCCGCGCTGCCGCACCGTCATGTCCGGCTGGAACTCGCGGTGGCGGCGGACCACCGGGCCCGGGACGTGGCCCGCGAGGTCCGCACGGCGGTGAGGAGGACACTGTCGGACCACCCGACGGTGGCGGTACTGGTGAGCGGGATCGGCTGAGGGATCCCTGATACGCCAGGAGGTCCGGCTGCGCCGGGAGGCTCTGCCTCAGTCCCCGATGCCCGCGAGGTCCCGCAGTCGGCGGGCCTGGGCCTGGCGTTCCGCTCCGCGCTGGGCCTCGTACGTGCGGTCCTGGGCGCCGCGCAGCAGCGCCTTGGTCTCGACGACGGCGTCACGGGGCGCGGCGAGGACGGCCGAGGCGAGGTCGCGGACCGTGTCGTCGAGCTGGTCGGCGGGCACGGCCACGTTGGCCAGTCCGGTGTTCACGGCCTCCTCGGCCGTGACGAAGCGCCCGGTCACGCAGATCTCCAGCGCGCGGGCGTATCCGACGAGTCCCACCAGCGGATGCGTGCCCGTCAGGTCGGGCACGAGTCCGAGGCTGGTCTCGCGCATCGCGAACTGCACGTCGTCGGCGACGACGCGCAGGTCGCAGGCGAGGGCGAGCTGGAAGCCCGCCCCGATGGCATGCCCCTGGACGGCGGCGACGGAGACGATGTCGCTGCGCCGCCACCAGGCGAACGCCTCCTGGTACTCGGCGATGGTCGCGTCCAGCTCGGCGTCGTCACCACGCGCGAGGTCGATGAACGACGGTTCCCCGTCGAAGCCCTCGGGCGTGAACGCCTGCCGGTCGAGACCGGCCGAGAAGGACTTGCCCTCGGCCCGCAGCACCACGACGCGGACGGAGCCCGGCAGCTGCCGACCGGCCTCGGTCAGCGCGCGCCACAGAGCGGGGCTCTGCGCGTTGCGCTTGTCGGGGTTGGTCAGCGTCACCGTGGCGACCGCGTCGTCGACGGTGAGCCGTACGCCGTCCTTGTCGAGTACGGGAACGAGGTCCTTGTCGGGCGAAGCCATGGACGCCTCCGATGTGTGCGGTCAGCTAAGTGACTGCACAGTAACCACCCGGCCGATCAGACGACCGACCGGGTGGCCACCATCGAAGCCGAGGGGCCACCCGGGGTCAGGCCGTGGCCTTTTTGCCCCGGGTCGCCCCGCCACGCCCTCGCAGCGTGACGCCCGACTCACTGAGCATGCGGTGCACAAAGCCATACGAGCGGCCGGTCTCCTCGGCCAACGCCCGGATGCTCGCACCGGCGTCGTACTTCTTCTTCAGGTCTGCCGCGAGCTTGTCGCGCGCGGCGCCGGTCACCCGGCTGCCCTTCTTCAGAGTCTCGGCCACCCGTGCCTCCTCATGGGAAGTGCGCTCTGGTCTCCTCATGATCACCCCTCCGGGCCTTGATGGCCACCCATTCGGCAAGGTCCGTGAGACAAGGTTGTGACGACGGGAGCACATCCCCACATCCGGAATGCGGAATTCCGAAGAGTGGCGTCCGTACGGCCGAACGGATTGCCCCGGAAAATGCCAGGTCAGAAAGGCGTCGCGGCCGAGCCCGGAAGAATCGGGGGCTCGGCCGCGAAATCGATGTAGGACACACCTCGGTACGAGGAGATCTCACACAGATGATGGATCACCGCTAGGCCGAATGATCCATACGCCGTTGATCACGTATTCGATCAAGCGAGCGCGACGAGGTCCGCGTAGTCGGCACCCCACAGGTCCTCGACGCCGTCCGGCAGCAGGATGATCCGCTCCGGCTGGAGCGCCTCGACCGCGCCCTCGTCGTGCGTGACGAGAACCACCGCGCCCTTGTACGTGCGCAGCGCGCCGAGGATCTCCTCGCGGCTGGCCGGATCGAGGTTGTTGGTGGGCTCGTCGAGGAGCAGGACGTTCGCTGAGGACACCACGAGGGTGGCGAGCGCCAGACGGGTCTTCTCGCCGCCGGAGAGGACCCCGGCCGGCTTGTCGACGTCGTCGCCGGAGAACAGGAACGAGCCGAGGGTCTTGCGGACCTCCACCAGGTCCAGGTCGGGGGCGGCCGAGCGCATGTTCTCCAGGACCGTGCGCTCCGGGTCGAGGGTCTCGTGCTCCTGCGCGTAGTAGCCGAGCTTGAGGCCGTGGCCCTCGATGACCTCGCCGGTGTCGGGCTTCTCGGCCCCGCCGAGCAGCCGGAGCAGGGTCGTCTTGCCCGCGCCGTTGAGGCCGAGGATGACGACGCGCGAGCCCTTGTCGATGGCCAGGTCGACGTCGGTGAAGATCTCCAGCGATCCGTAGGACTTCGACAGGCCCTCGGCCATGAGCGGGGTCTTGCCGCACGGGGAGGGCTCGGGGAAGCGCAGCTTGGCGACCTTGTCGGACTTCCGCTCGGCCTCCAGGCCGGCCAGCAACTTGTCCGCCCGGCGGGCCATGTTCTGCGCGGCGACGGTCTTGGTGGCCTTGGCCCGCATCTTGTCGGCCTGCGAGTGCAGCGCGGAGGCCTTCTTCTCGGCGTTCTGCCGCTCGCGCTTGCGGCGCTTCTCGTCGGCCTCGCGCTGCTGCTGGTAGAGCTTCCAGCCCATGTTGTAGACGTCGATCTGGGAGCGGTTGGCGTCCAGGTAGAACACCTTGTTCACGACCGTCTCGACCAGGTCGACGTCGTGGGAGATCACGATGAAGCCGCCGCGGTAGGTCTTCAGGTAGTCCCGCAGCCAGATGATCGAGTCGGCGTCGAGGTGGTTGGTCGGCTCGTCGAGCAGCAGCGTGTCCGCGTCGGAGAACAGGATGCGGGCCAGCTCGATACGGCGGCGCTGGCCTCCGGAGAGCGTGTGCAGGGGCTGGCCGAGCACGCGGTCGGGCAGGTTGAGCGCGGCGGCGATGGTGGCGGCCTCGGCCTCGGCGGCGTACCCGCCCTTGGTGAGGAACTCCGTCTCCTGGCGCTCGTACTGCTTGAGCGCCTTCTCGCGGGTGCCGCCCTTGCCGTTGGCGATGCGCTCCTCGTTCTCGCGCATCTTGCGGATCAGTATGTCCAGGCCGCGCGCGGAGAGGATGCGGTCGCGGGCGAGGACGTCGAGGTCGCCGGTGCGGGGGTCCTGCGGGAGGTAGCCGACCTCGCCGGAGCGGGTGATGGTGCCGCCGGCGGGGATGCCGTCGCCGGCGAGGCACTTGGTGAGGGTGGTCTTCCCTGCGCCGTTGCGGCCGACCAGGCCGATGCGGTCGCCCTTGGCGACTCGGAAGGTGGCGTTTTCGATGAGGACGCGGGCACCGGCGCGCAGCTCGATACCGGAGGCGGAGATCACGGACAGACTCCAGGGCGGATACGGGGGCGGGATGGGCGAATCAGGGGGTGCCGCGCGTAGCGCGCCGTTGGAAGGGCGGTGGCGGGCGACGGGCGGGCGTTCCCGCCGTCTAATGCGCGAGGAGAATGGCCATGCGGACAGTCTAACGGGGCGGTGCAACCAACTTTTTCTGCGTGTACGTGTTCGAGGGTCGCATCCCGGGGCGAGGGCCGTTGTCAGTGGTCGGTGGAAGACTGTGGAGCAGGCCGGACTCCGGCTTTCCGGCGGCGAGACAGGCAGCGAGACACAAGGAAGTGATCGCGATGGCAGGCACGTCCGGCGCACGTCCGAGCATCTACCCGACGCTGCTCTACTCGGACGCGAAGACGGCGATCCGGCAGCTCACGGAGGCCTTCGGCTTCACGGAGCTCTCGGTGTACGAGGGCGAGGACGGCTCGGTGATGCACGCCGAGCTGACGCAGGGCAACGGCGCGGTGATGGTCGGCACCAAGGGCCGCGGCGGCGTGTTCGACGCGGCCATGCAGGACGCGGGCACCACGGGGGTGTACGTGGTGGTGGACGACGTGGACGCACACCACCGCCGCGCCGTGGACCACAACGTGGAGATCCT
This sequence comes from Streptomyces sp. NPDC057099, assembly GCF_042671245.1. Taxonomy (NCBI): domain Bacteria; kingdom Bacillati; phylum Actinomycetota; class Actinomycetes; order Kitasatosporales; family Streptomycetaceae; genus Streptomyces; species Streptomyces sp. NPDC057099. The sequence continues at coordinate 304,849 of NZ_JBHUTX010000006.1, read as the reverse complement.
GATGCCCCCGACGGACCAGGACTACGGCTCGCGGGACTACATGGCCCGGGACATCGAGGGCAATGTGTGGAGCTTCGGGACGTACGCCCCCGAGATAGCGGGCTGAGAGCCCCACCGGCCCCTGGCTGCTAGCTGCCGCCGGTGTGCACCTGGAAGGCGGCCCTGCGTACGGCCTTGGCCAGGGCCGGGTCGGGGTGTGCCGCGGCGAGGGCGACCAGGACCTGCACGGTGCGCGGGTGTCCCACGGCACGTACCTCGTCGAGGAGCATCGGGATGGTCGGCTGCACGGCGGACTCCAGATGGCGGACGAGCAGCGGGGCCTCACCGTGGTCGGCGACGGCGGCCGCGGTGTCCACCCACAGCCAAGTCGCCTCCTGACGGGTGAGGACCTCGTGGGCGTCCTCCGGGTCGGCCCCGTCGTGCACGGCCAGCCACAGCAGGGCGTACGGCCTGAGCGTCGGCTCGGCGACCACGCCGCGGACCTCGGGCTCGGCGGGGGCGCCGACGACGCGCAGCGCCTCGAAGGCGAGGCCGCGCAGCAGGGCGTCCTCGCCACGGGCGGCACCGAGGAGTTCGGTGACGGCGCTGCCGACGGGGCGGGCGGCGAGCCAGGCGCGGTACTCGGCGCGGGCCGCGTTCGGGCGCAGCTGGGCACAGCCGCGGAGCATGTCCTCGGCCGCCTGCTCGATGTTCCCGGCGGGGCTCTGCGCGGCGACGCAGATCTGCTCCAGCTTGACCCAGACCGCCCAGCTGCCGAGCGGGGTGAGGGTGGCCTGGCCGTCGCCGTAGGTGAGGGCGCCGACGGAGGCGAGGGCGCGCAGGGCCCAGTCGAGGAGGGGGGCGAGCGGGGCGTCGGTGGGCTCCGGCTCGGTCACCGGCTCGGGCTGGGGACCGTAGGGGATCTCACAGCGTGCGGTGCGCAGCTCGGTGACGCGCTGTTCCAGGAGGTCGAGGAGCTGCTCCACGGGGACGGGGCCGGCGGACAGCTGGAGGAAAGAGAGCGCCTGCGGCATGGCCGAGACGACCTCGGCGACGGCGGCGGCCTCGCGGTCCTCGGGCTCCGGATGGGCCAGCGACCAGGCGTCGAAGAGGGCGACCCAGCCGCGCAGGACGGCGCTGTCGTCACGGTCCCAGGCGCGCAGCCGCCAGCCGGGGCGGGCGCTGTCGCCGTGCACCTCGACGAGGCCGGCGAGGCGGGCGGTGTCCCAGTCGCCTCTGACCTGAGCCGAGGTCAGCCCCAGGTCACGGGCGGCCCGTTCGGCGGTCGCGTCGGAGAGGGTGGCCTTGCCGTCGGCGGTGGCGCTGTCCCCTCCGGGCCCGAGCGCGGCGTCGGCCCAGCGGGCGACGCGGGCCGCGGCGGCCAGACCTGAGCGCGCCATTCTGGCCAGCTCCGCCGGTGCCGGGGTGCCCTCCGGGGGGCGCGGTGCGGGTCGGCGCGAGCGCCGCTGGTTCATCGCTCTGGGGGCGGCGGCCAGGGGTCGCGGGCGGACGAGTCGAAGCCTGGAGTCGCGCGGGATACGGGACGTCACGGGTGCAGTCTTCCGGTTGACGGTCCGAAAACCCAAACGGAATGTCACGGCGGGCGACGGAGAAGGCCAACGCACGGGTTCCCGGGAGCGGCCGAAGGCCGGGAACAAGCCAGTGGTACGACGCTAAACGGAATCATCACGACCGGTCGGTAGGGGCGGGACGGAAGGGGGTCGTGACGAGGGCCGGAGTCACATCAGAGGCGTCAGGAAGCGTCGCAGTGCCTCCTCGTAGGCCTGGGGGTCGGCGTTCCACATCGCTCCGTGGGGCGCGCCGGCGACGGTGTACAGGGCGACCATGTCGGGGCGCGCGTCGGCGAGGTGACGGGAGAACCGCCAGGGAGCCACCGTGTCGTCAGGTCCGTGGAAGACGAGCGCCGGGATACGGAGCCCGTCGAACGGGGCCGGGCCCGCGACGCCGTCGTCGTACAGGCCGGTGCGGCCCTGGGCCGCGCGGACCGCGAGGGGCAGCAGCGCGCCCGGGGTGCGGCGGGCCGAGGCGAGGGCGCGCAGGGTGGTCTGCCAGCTGAGCACCGGGGAGTCCAGGATGAGTCCCGAGACGCGGTCGCGCAGTCCCGAGTGGGCGGCGGCGCGCAGGGCCATGGTCGCGCCGGTGGACCAGCCGTGCAGGACGACCTCCCGGGCGCCGTGGCGCACGGCGTAGCGGATCGCCGCGTCGAGGTCGCGCCACTCGGTCTCGCCGAGGTGGTTCAGACCGTCGGGCCGGCGGGGTGCGCCCAGGTCGCCGCGGTAGGCGAGGGCGAGCACCGGAAAGCGGTTGCGGTGCAGGAACTCCATGACGTTCATGGCCAGTTCCCGTGTGGTGCCCAGGCCGTGCACGGCGATCACCCAGGTGTCCCGGGCGCCGGGCACGAACCAGGCGGGCAGGGCGCCGAGTTCGCCGGGGATGTCGACGTCGGCGTGGTCGAGGCCGAGGGCGTCGCTCGGGTTGCCGACGTACACGTTCGGGGTGAGCCAGGCCTTGTCGCCGGCCTTCAGGGTGCCGTGCGTGACGCTCTCCAGGCGGCGTACGACGGTGTCGGCGGTGTGCGGGGCGGTGGTCAGGACGGGGCCGACCACCGCGTGGGAGCCGTCGCCGGAGAGGCCGTAGCGACCGGGCCGCAGGGCGGCCAGGTCCCGGGTCAGGATGATCTGACCGGCGGCGGTGCCGTGCACGGTGAGCCGGGGTTCGGTGGGCAGCGGCCTGCCGGGAGGCGCCTTGAGCGCGACGCCGCTGGCGAACCGCCCGGCGGCCACGGCGGCTGCCCCGGCTCCGATCACGACGGTGGCGGCAGCGGCCGCCGCTTTGACAGTGCGCACACCTCCAGTGTCCCGGCGGACGGGGCGAGGGACCAGTGGGCGGGGGCGGTGGGGTGACGGGCGCGGGTGGTCGGCGGGGCGGTTGTGCGCGGTGGGCTGGCCCGGGCGGTCGGCGGGGCGGGGCCCGCGCTCCGCAGGGCGGGGTGCCGGTGGTCTGCGGAGCGAGATGCCGTACGAGCATGGCGGAACGCCGGTGGCCGGCGGAGCTGTGATCGCACCCGGAGGGCGAGATGTCGGCGACCGGCAGAGCGAGTGGCCCCACGAGCGAGCGATATCGGCGGTCGGCGCAGCCGTGGCCACGCGAGCAGGGCGGAACGCCGGGGACCGGCGAAGCCGTAACCGCGCGGGCTGCGACAGCGTCCGCACCCGGGGCGGAGCGGTGGCCGCACCCGCAGGGCGAGGTGCCCCGGTGGCCGACGCAGCCGTGGCCACGCGAGCGGGGCGGAACGCCGTGACCGGCAGCGCGGCAACCGCGCGGACAGCGGCGCCCAGGTGAGGGCGGGGAGGAGGCCGTCGAAGGAGCCGTAGGGCGGGTGGCGCCCTCGGTGTCGGTGCGGTGAGGTCCCGGAGGGGCTCAGCCGCGCTGGCCGTACCCCCGTAGCCGGTCCTCCACCTCGGCCAGTTGTTCCCTGGACAGCAGGCTCGGGGACAGGCCCGGTACCGACGTGGCGGTCAGCCACAGCCGGCACATCCATTCCAGCTGGGCGGTGCGGTCGTAGGCCTGGTCCAGGGTCGCGCCGTAGGTGATCGTGCCGTGGTTCCGGAGGAGGCAGCCGGAGCGGTCGGCGAGGGCGCGGAGCATGTTCTCGGCCAACTCGTCACTGCCGTACGTCGCATACGGGGCAACCCGGACGGGTCCGCCGAGCGCGGCGGCCATGTAGTGGATCAGCGGGAGCTCGCTGACGAGCGTCGAGACGGCCGTCGCGTGCACGGCGTGGGTGTGGACGACGGCGCGGGCGTCGGTCGTGCGGTGGACGGCGAGGTGCATGGGCAGCTCGCTGGTCGGGACGAGCGTGCCGAGGACCTGCCGGCCGTCGAGGTCGACCCCGGTCACGTCGTCCGGCGCGAGCCGGTCGTAGGGCACGCCCGACGGCGTGACCAGCACGGTGTCCCCGACGCGCACCGAGACATTGCCGGACGTTCCGACGACGAGCCCCTCGGTGACCGTCCGGCGGGCCGTCGCGACGAGGTCCTCCCAGGCGCGCGCCTCCTCGGGGCGCACACCGCTCCGCCGCGACTCCCCCGCATCCTGTCCACTGCCTCCGACGTCCCCCGTGTCCCGCTCGTCGCCTCGCTGCTCAGCCATGCGGCGATCCTGCCAGGCAGCCCTTCAACGCGCCGCCGGGCGGGGGCACTTTAGGCCGGAAACCGAGCATCCGTAAGGGCGCATACCGGCACAAACACATCATGGATCTCTCTTGGCCGGAGATCATCGGATATTCAACGCCCCTCCAGTACGCTCTGGGGGATTTGCCGTGCACGTAGCCATTCCGGGGGGAATCACATGGCCCGTGACCACATACCGCCCCGCCGCCGCGGCCGCTTACTGGCGGCCTCCGCGGCGGCGCTCGCGCTGGGAGGGACCACGCTCGCGGAGTTTCCGGCCGCGGCGGCGAGCCGCCCGAAGGGGCATGACGTCTCGTCCCACCAGAAGAACGTCGACTGGACGAGCGCGAAGGCGCAGGGCGCCAGATTCGTCTACGTCAAGGCGACCGAGTCCACCACGTACCGCAACCCCTACTTCAGCCGGCAGTACAACGGCTCGCGCGCGGCGGGCCTCGTCCGCGGCGCCTACCACTTCGCGCTGCCGAACAGGTCGTCGGGCCAGGCACAGGCGGCCCACTTCGTACGCAACGGCGGCAGCTGGAGCGCGGACGGCTGGACCCTGCCGCCGGCGCTCGACATCGAGTACAACCCGTACGACAAGAAGCACAAGTGCTACGGCCTGAGCAAGGCCGGGATGGTCGGCTGGATCAAGTCGTTCAGCGGCGAGGTCAAGCGGCTCACCGGCCGCCGCCCGGTGATCTACACGACCACCCACTGGTGGAACACGTGCACGGGCAACAGCCGTGCCTTCGCCGCGAACCACCACCTGTGGGTGGCCCGCTACGACGCGGCGAGCCCGGGCGCACTGCCGGCCGGCTGGTCCTCCTGGACCTTCTGGCAGTACGACAACGGCGACGGCACCCTGCCGGGTGACCAGAATCTCTTCGACGGGTCACTCGATCGACTGAAACAGTTCGCAAGGGGCACTTGATCGTTGGGGTGCAAGGGCCGCTGCACCAGGGCGGAATGACACTCCTCTGTTGCGGACACCCCTGCGCCCCTCCCAGTTCATCTTCCGTTCACTCGGGTTACCTACGTTCGTCCCGCCAACGACGCCGAACGATTGCCTGGGTAAATGGAAAGCTTCTCGCTGATCCTCGCGATTGTGGTGGTCACCGCACTCGCGTTCGATTTCACGAACGGTTTCCACGACACCGCGAACGCGATGGCCACGACCATTTCCACGGGCGCCATGAGACCGAAGATCGCGGTGGCCATGTCCGCGGTGCTCAACCTGGTCGGCGCCTTCCTGTCCGTCGAAGTCGCGAACACGATCTCCAAGGGCCTCGTCGACGAGGCCGGAATCCGTCCCGAGGTCATCTTCGCCGCCCTGGTCGGAGCGATCCTCTGGAACCTGCTGACCTGGCTCGTGGGTCTGCCGTCCAGTTCGTCGCACGCCCTGATGGGTGGCCTGATCGGCGCCACGATCGCCTCGGCGGGCGTCGGCGCGGTGCACGGTGACGTCCTGGTCACCAAGGTGCTGATCCCGGCGATCGCCGCCCCGCTGGTCGCGGGCATCGCCGCACTGCTCGCCACCCGGCTGACGTACTCCCTCGGCAAGAAGGCCGACGGCGACGCCTCCAAGAAGGGCTACCGGGCCGGCCAGATCGCCTCCGCCGGCCTGGTCTCGCTGGCCCACGGCACCAACGACGCCCAGAAGACGATGGGTGTCATCACCCTCGCCCTGGTCGCCGGCGGCGCCGTCGCCCCCGACTCCGACCCGCCCATGTGGGTCATCCTCTCGGCGGGCATCGCCATCGCGCTCGGCACCTACCTCGGCGGCTGGCGCATCATCCGCACCATGGGCAAGGGCCTGACCGACCTCCAGCCGCAGCAGGGCTTCGCCGCCCAGACCAGTGCGGCGACGGTCATCCTGGCCTCCTCGCACCTCGGCTTCTCCCTCTCCACCACCCACTCCGTGTCCGGCGCGGTGATGGGTGCGGGGCTCGGCCGCAAGGGCGGCGTGGTCCGCTGGTCGACGGCGACGCGGATGTTCGTCGCCTGGGGTCTGACGCTGCCGGCGGCGGCCCTGGTGGGCGCGCTCGCCGAGTACGTGACCGGCTTCGGGAACTGGGGCACGGCGGTCGTGGCGGTGTTCCTGGTCGCCTCCAGCGCGGTGATCTGGAAGCTGTCGCGCCGTGAGGTCGTCGACCACACGAACGTCAACGAGGTCGAGGAGGAGCCGGCGGGTGTCGTGACCACCGCGATCGCCGCGGTGACACCGCCTCCGGCGGGCCCGTCCGAGGAACTGGCCGCCACGATCCCGGCCCAGGCCCCGGCCGACCGGAAGCCCTCCACCACGACCACCACGGTCTGATCCCGCCCACCGGTGACAAGGAAGAATCTCTGAGATGAAGATCGACTGGGCGACCCTCGGCTCCGTCTTCGGCGTCAGCCTCGTGGCCACCGTGACCCTCGTCGGCCTGTTCACCCTCGGCATCACCGGCCTGTCGCGCCGCGAGCGGGCGGTGGCGGCGGGCGGGTCGGCGGGGCTCGCGGTGACGGGTGCGTACGCGTGCTTCGCGGCGTGTGCGGCGGCTGTGGGATACGGGATCTATCTGATCGTGGCCTGACCACGACCACCACGATCGTCTGTTGCCGGGCGGCACGGGGCTTCGGTCCCGGGCCGCCCGGTTGCCGTTCACGGGACAGCCGTCGGCACCCCCTGCGAGGCAGGCGGTGTGGGCTTGTCCACACTCTCCCCTCGCAGGTCAACGGCAAGTTGACGGTTGTTCGCGGCCGTGGTGGACTGCCGGGGCCAATGCGGCGGCAGGAGAGGAAGCCGGTGGAAGTCCGGCGCGGTCCCGCCACTGTCACCGGGGTAGCACTCACCGGGAGCCAGGAACTCTCACCGCCGGTCTCGTCGAACCAGGGCGTGGACACCCTGAGTGAGGACATATCGCCATGTTCGGCTGCCGATCGAGGGCCAGTTCCCCACCGTTGTCCGCCCCCGTGGCCGGCTGAGCCCATGGGTGCCGGTCGCGTCCACGCGTACGGTGCCGCCGTCGGTCTGATCGGTGATCTGCTGCTCGGCGATCCTCGCCGGGGGCATCCGGTCGCCGCGTTCGGGCGGGCCGCGGGTGCCGTGGAGCGGGTGTTGTGGCGGGACCACCGGGGGTGGGGCGCGCTGCACACCGTGGTGTGCGCGGGCGGGGCCGTCGCGCTCGGGGCCGTCGCCGCGCGTGCCGTGCGTCCGTCCACTGTCGCGTCGGTCGGGCTGACCGGTGCCGCCACCTGGGCCGTCGTCGGGGGGACTTCGCTCGCCCGGGAGGCGCAGGCCATCGGGCGTGCGCTGGAGGCCGGGGACGTAGAAGCGGCCCGTGCGCGGCTGCCGCATCTGTGCGGACGGGATCCACAGGCCCTGGACGCCGACGGGATCGCCCGGGCCGTCGTCGAATCCGTTGCCGAGAACACCTCCGACGCCGTCGTGGGAGCGCTCGTGTGGGGGGCCGTCGGCGGTGTCCCGGGGCTTCTCGGGTTCCGGGCCGTCAACACCCTCGATGCCATGGTCGGGCACAAGTCGGCCCGGTACCGGCGCTACGGGTGGGCCTCCGCGCGGCTGGACGATGTCGTGGGCTGGCCGGGGGCCCGGCTGACCGCCGTGCTCGCGACCGCGGCCGGGGGCGACCCCCGCGGAGCCGTGACGGCCTGGCGTGCCGACGCCGCCAAGCATCCGAGTCCCAACGCCGGGCCCGTGGAGGCCTCGTTCGCGGGGGCGCTCGGGGTGCGGCTCGGCGGAACCCTGTCCTACGGCGGACGCGTCGAGCACCGTCCCGTCCTCAACGGCGCGGGGCGCGCCGTCGCCACCGGGGACATCGAACGGGCCGTACGGCTGTCCAGACGTGTCGGCTGGCTCGCGCTCGGCGTCTGTGTCGCCGCGCGCCACATCGTGAAGGGGCGTACGTCATGACGGGCGGGGGGCTTCTCGTCGCCGGCACCACCTCCGACGCCGGCAAGAGCGTCGTGACCGCCGGGATCTGCCGGTGGCTGGTGCGGCAGGGCGTCAAGGTCGCGCCGTTCAAGGCGCAGAACATGTCGCTGAATTCGTTCGTGACGCGGGAGGGCGCCGAGATCGGGCGGGCGCAGGCCATGCAGGCGCAGGCGTGCCGGGTGGAGCCGACCGCGCTGATGAATCCCGTGCTGCTCAAGCCCGGCGGCGAGCAGAGCAGTCAGGTCGTACTGCTGGGCAAGCCGGTCGGCGAGCTCAGTGCGCGCGGGTATCACGGAGGACGGCAGCAGAAGCTGCTCGGGACGGTGCTGGACTGCCTGGAGCGGTTGCGGGGCACGTATGACGCGGTGATCTGCGAGGGGGCCGGTTCGCCTGCCGAGATCAATCTGCGGCGGACGGACATCGTCAACATGGGGATCGCCCGAGGCGCCGGGCTCCCCGTGCTCGTCGTCGGCGACATCGACCGGGGCGGGGTCTTCGCCTCGTTCTTCGGGACCGTCGCCCTGCTGTCCCGCGAGGACCAGGACTGTGTCGCCGGGTTCCTCGTGAACAAGTTCCGCGGGGACGTCTCCCTGCTGGAGCCGGGGCTCGACATGCTCCACGGCCTCACCGGGCGGCACACGTACGGCGTTCTGCCCTTCCGGCACGGGCTCGGGATCGACGAGGAGGACGGGCTGCGCGTCTCGCTGCGGGGGACGGTCCGGGAGTCCGTCGTCGCCCCGCCCGTCGGCGAGGACGTGCTGCGCGTCGCCGTCTGCGCGGTCCCGCTCATGTCCAACTTCACGGATGTCGACGCGCTGGCCGCCGAGCCCGGTGTCGTCGTGCGGTTCGTGGACCGGCCCGAGGAACTGGCCGACGCCGACCTGGTCATCGTGCCGGGGACCCGGGGGACCGTCCGTGCCCTGGAGTGGCTCAGGGAGCGCGGACTGGCCGACGCGCTGGTGCGCAGGGCCGCCGAGCAGCGGCCCGTCCTCGGCATCTGCGGCGGCTTCCAGATCCTCGGCGAGCACATCGAGGACGACGTCGAGAGCCGCCGCGGTCATGTCGACGGGCTCGGGGTCCTGCCCGTACGGGTGCGGTTCGCGCGCGAGAAGACCCTCACCCGGCCGGTGGGTGAGGCCCTCGGGGAGCCGGTCGAGGGCTACGAGATCCACCACGGGGTCGCCGATGTCACCGGCGGGGCGCCCTTCTTGGACGGCTGCCGGGTCGGCCAGACCTGGGGCACGCACTGGCACGGCTCGCTGGAGTCGGACGGATTCCGGCGTGCCTTCCTGCGCGAGGTGGCGGCCGCCGCCGGCCGCCGTTTCGTACCGGCACCGGACACCTCGTTCGCCGCGCTGCGCGAGGAGCAGCTCGACCGGCTCGGCGACCTGATCGAACAGCACGCGGACACGGACGCGCTGTGGCGGCTCATCGAGTCCGGCGCGCCGCCGGGGCTGCCCTTCGTCCCGCCGGGAGCGCCCGTATGAGGGCCGTGGCGGTGATGTGGACCGCCCGCACGGCGACCGCGGGCCACCTGAGACGCTGGGACGGCTGCCCGGTCCATCCGCAACTCGAAGGCGACTTGGAGGACGACGAAAAGTGACCACCCCCTTTCCGTTCACGGCCGTGGTCGGCCAGGACGATCTGCGGCTCGCGCTGCTGCTGAACGCCGTGTCACCGGCGGTCGGCGGTGTGCTGGTGCGCGGCGAGAAGGGCACGGCCAAGTCGACGGCCGTGCGGGCGCTGTCGGCGCTCATGCCGGAGGTGGACGTCGTCTCCGAGTGCCGCTTCTCCTGCGACCCCGGCTCGCCCGACCCCGGCTGCCCGGACGGGCCGCACGAGCCGGGGGGCTTCGCCTCCCGGCCGGCCCGCATGGTCGAGCTGCCCGTCGGCGCCTCCGAGGACCGGCTGGTGGGCGCGCTGGACATCGAACGGGCCCTGTCCGAGGGCGTGAAGGCCTTCGAGCCCGGCCTGCTCGCCGACGCGCACCGCGGCATCCTCTACGTCGACGAGGTCAACCTCCTCCACGACCACCTGGTCGACCTGCTGCTGGACGCGGCCGCGATGGGCGCCTCGTACGTGGAGCGTGAGGGCGTCTCCGTGCGGCACGCCGCCCGCTTCCTGCTCGTCGGCACCATGAACCCCGAAGAGGGCGAGCTGCGGCCGCAGTTGCTCGACCGGTTCGGGCTGACCGTCGAGGTCGCGGCCTCGCGGGAGCCCGATCAGCGCGTCGAGGTCGTACGGCGTCGGCTGGCCTACGACGACGACCCGGCCGGGTTCGCCGCCCGCTGGGCCGAGGAGGAGGCCGACGTACGGGCCCGGATCGTGGCCGCGAAGAAGCTGCTGCCGTCGGTGCGGCTGGGCGACGACGCGCTGCGGCAGATCGCGGCGACCTGCGCTGCCTTCGAGGTGGACGGCATGCGCGCCGACATCGTGATGGCCAGGACGGCTACGGCGCTCGCGGCCTGGGCGGGGCGTACGGACGTGCTCGCCGAGGACGTACGGCAGGCCGCGCTGCTCGCGCTGCCGCACCGCCGGCGCCGCAATCCGTTCGACGCGCCGGGACTTGACGAGGACAAGCTGGACGAGACCCTGGAGGAGTTCTCCGGGGACGACGACCCGGACCCCGACCCGGATCCGGACCCCGGCTCGGGGCCGGACGGGCCCGGCGGGGGCGGCGGACAGCCGACGCCCGACGACGGACCCCAGGGCGGGGACCAGGAGGCCCGGCCGGAAGGCGAGCAGGAAGGGCAGCCGCAGCCGCAGCCCTCGGGTGCCGGCGAGCAGTCGGCCGCACGCGCTTCCGAACCGTTCCGGACCAAGGTGCTGAGCGTGCCCGGACTCGGCGAGGGTGCCGCCGGGCGGCGTTCGCGGGCCCGGACCGAACACGGCCGGACCACGGGCGCCCGGCGGCCGAAGGGCTCCCTCACCAAGCTGCACCTGGCGGCGACCGTGCAGGCCGCGGCCCCGCACCAGAAGGCACGCGGACGGTCCGGGCCCGGACTGGTCGTGCGCCGGGACGACCTGCGGCAGGCCACCCGCGAGGGCCGCGAAGGCAATCTCGTGCTGTTCGTCGTGGACGCCTCCGGGTCGATGGCGGCGCGGCAGCGGATGAGCGCCGTGAAGGGTGCCGTGCTGTCGCTGCTGCTGGACGCGTACCAGCGGCGGGACAAGGTGGGTCTGGTGACCTTCCGGGGATCGGGCGCGGAGGTCGCGCTGCCGCCGACCTCGTCCGTGGACGCGGCGGCGGCCCGGCTGGAGTCGCTGCCGACCGGCGGCCGTACGCCGCTGTCGGCCGGGCTGCTGCGCGCGCACGACGTCCTGCGGGTGGAGCGGCTGCGCGATCCCGCGCGGCGGCCGCTGGTCGTGGTGGTGACGGACGGGCGGGCCACCGGGGGCCCGGAGCCGGTCGCCCTGGCCGGGCGTGCGGCGCGGCTGTTCGCGGCCGAGGGCGTCGCGTCCGTCGTCGTGGACTGCGAGTCGGGTCCGGTGCGGCTGGGGCTCGCCGGGCAGCTCGCGGGTGAGCTGGGCGGCACCGCCGTGACGCTGGACGAGCTGCGGGCCGACTCGATCGCCGGGCTGGTCAAGGATGTGCAGGGTACTTCGAGGAGGGCCGCGTAATGCCGCAGGGACAGCCGAGTGTCGTTCCGGACGACGGTCTGACGACCCGACAGCGCCGGAACCGGCCGCTCGTCTTCGTGCACACGGGCATCGGCAAGGGCAAGTCCACCGCCGCCTTCGGGCTCGCGCTGCGGGCCTGGAACCAGGGCTGGCCGATCGGGGTGTTCCAGTTCGTCAAGTCGGCGAAGTGGAAGGTCGGCGAGGAGAACGCGCTGCGGGTGCTCGGGGCGTCCGGTGAGGGCGGGTCCGTCGACTGGCACAAGATGGGCGAGGGCTGGTCCTGGGTGCAGCGCGACGGGCAGATGGACAACGAGGAGAAGGCCCGGGAGGGCTGGGAGCAGGTCAAGCGGGACCTGGCGGCCGAGACGTACAAGCTCTATGTGCTGGACGAGTTCGCCTACCCGCTGCACTGGGGCTGGATCGACACCGACGAGGTCGTGGAGGTGCTGCGGAACCGGCCCGGGACCCAGCATGTCGTGATCACCGGGCGGAACGCGCCCGAGAAGCTCGTCGACTTCGCGGACCTCGTGACCGACATGTCCAAGGTGAAGCACCCCATGGACGCCGGGCAGAAGGGGCAGAGGGGCATCGAGTGGTGATGTCCTCGTCCGTCCCACGGCTGGTCATCGCCGCGCCGGCTTCCGGCAGCGGCAAGACCACCGTTGCCACGGGGCTGATGGCCGCGTTCGCCGCGCGGGGACTCGCCGTGTCCCCGCACAAGGTCGGGCCGGACTACATCGACCCCGGGTATCACGCGCTCGCGAGCGGGCGGGTGGGACGGAACCTCGACGCCTATCTGTGCGGGCCGGAGCAGGTCGGGCCGTTGTTCCTGCACGGGGCGCGGGCGTGTGACATCGCCGTCGTCGAGGGCGTGATGGGGCTGTTCGACGGGGCGGCCGGTGAGGGCGAGCTGGCGTCCACGGCTCATGTGGCCAAGCTGCTGCGGGCGCCGGTGGTGCTGGTCGTCGACGCGTCGTCGCAGTCCCGGTCGGTGGCGGCGCTGGTGCACGGGTTCACCACCTGGGATCCGGAGGTGCGGGTCGGGGGCGTGATCCTGAACAAGGTCGCCTCGGACCGGCACGAGTGGCTGCTGCGGGAGGCCATGGAGCAGGTCGGGGTGCCGGTGCTCGGGGTGCTGCGGCGGGCGCCGCAGGTGGACACGCCGTCGCGGCATCTGGGGCTGGTGCCGGTCGCCGAGCGGCGCGAGGAGGCCCTGGGGGCTGTCGCGGCCATGGCCGCGCAGGTTTCCGAGGGTTGTGATCTGGACGCGCTGATGCGGCTGGCCCAGGGGGCGGGCGGGTTGTCCTGCGCGGCCTGGGACGCGGCCGAGGCGGTCTCCTCGCCCGGTCACCACCCGGCACGGTCGCAGGAGAGACCCCGGCCGCGGGTCGCCGTGGCCGGCGGTGAGGCGTTCACCTTCTCCTACGCCGAGCACACCGAGCTGCTCACCGCCGCCGGTGCGGAAGTCGTGCCCTTCGATCCCCTGCGGGACGAGGAACTGCCCGAAGGAACAAGCGGGTTGGTGATCGGGGGCGGGTTCCCGGAGATGTATGTCTCCGAGCTCTCGGCCAACGAACCCCTGCGCAAGGCCGTCGCCGGCCTGGCCGAGAGCGGCGCCCCGGTCGCCGCCGAGTGTGCGGGGCTGCTGTATCTGTGCCGGGAGCTGGACGGGCAGCCGATGTGCGGGGTGCTGGACGCCGGGGCGCGGATGACGCGGCGGCTCACCCTGGGGTACCGGGACGCCGTGGCGGTCGGCGACAGTGCGCTCGCGGCGGCGGGGACCCGGATGCGGGGCCACGAATTCCACCGGACCGCCGTGGAGCCCGGCTCGGGGCCTGATCCCGCCTGGGGGTTCCGGACCCCGGAGCGGCGGGTCGAGGGGTTCGTACGGCGCGGTGTGCACGCGAGCTATCTGCACACGCACTGGGCGTCCGAGCCCGGTGTCGCCCTCCGGTTCGTGGAGAGGTGCCGGACGTCATGAGCGGCACGCCGGTCGGCGTCGGGATCGGGGCGTCGCGGGGTGTCTCCGTCGAGGAGGTGCTCGGGCTCGTCGAGGACACTCTGCGGGAGGCCGGGCTGTCCGTGGCGTGCGTCGCCGAGCTCGCCACCCTCGACGCCAGGGCCGAGGAACCGGGCGTCGTCGAGGCCGCGCGGCGGCTCGGGGTGCCCCTGGTGACCTACTCCGCCGGGGAGTTGGCGGAGGTCGAGGTACCGAACCCGTCCGACGCGCCGCTCACCGCCGTCGGCACCCCGTCGGTGGCCGAGGCCGCCGCGCTCGCCGGCGGTGGTGAACTCCTCGTCCCCAAGCGGAAGTCGGCCGCGAGCCCCGCGAGGGCGACCTGTGCCGTCGTACGGCGCCCGCAGGGCGCCGATCCGGGTTCCGGCCCGCCCCGTCCGGCCGGGTCCGAGGCCGCGCTCAACGTCCCGCCGTACCACCCCACTTCCGCCGAGGAGCACCTGTGACCACCCCTCCCGCCCTGCTCATCGCCGGCCAAGGCACTCGCGACGACACCGGATCCGAGGCGTTCCGCGCGTTCGTACGCGAACTGGGGTCCCGGCGCCCGGAACTGCCCGTCGCGGGCGGCTTCGTCGAGCTGTCGCGGCCGCCGCTGGGCGACGCCGTGACCGAACTGGTGGAGCGGGGCGTACGGCACTTCACGGCCGTTCCGCTGATGCTGGTGCCCGCCGGGCACGCCAAGGGCGGCATCCGGGCGGCCCTGGCCCGGGAGAAGGAGCGGCACCCCGGGATCTCGTACACGTACGGGCCCCCGCTCGGCCCGCACCCGGCGCTGCTGGACGTGCTGGAACGGCGGCTGGACGAGGCGCTGGGCGGCACCGCGGGGCGCAGGCCGGGCGACCGGGCCGATGTGACGGTGCTGCTGGTGGGGCCCGGGTCCACGGACCCGGACGGCAACGCCGAGGTGCACAGGGCGGCGCGGCTGCTGTGGGAGGGCCGCGGGTACGCGGGGGTCGAGACGGCGTTCGCGTCGCTGGCGGCGCCGGACGTGCCGAACGGGCTCGACCGGTGCGTGCGGCTGGGGGCCCGGCGGATCGTGGTCCTGCCGTACTTCCTGTTCACCGGCGTCCAGCCGGACCGGGTGCGGCAGCAGACGGAGGGCTGGGCGGAGGCGCACCCGGGGATCGAGGTGCGCTCGGCCGGCGTCATCGGTCCGGAGCCGGAGCTGCTGGACCTGGTGTGGGAGCGCTACGAGGAGGCCGTCACGGGCCGCCACACGTCCGGGGACCTCCACCGGGGGGCGGACTCGGATGCGCACTGAGAGCGGGCACGATCTGCGGCACCACGGGGACGCGGAGGTCCGGGACGACGGCGGCTCGCTCGTCGATCTGGCCGTGAACGTCCGGGCCGACACGCCTCCGGTGTGGCTGCGGGAGCACATCGCCGCGTCGCTGGGCGGGCTCGCGGCCTACCCCGACGGACGGGCCGCACGCGCGGCGGTGGCGGAGCGCCACGGGCTGCCGGCGGAGCGGGTGCTGCTGACGGCGGGCGCGGCTGAGGCGTTCGTGCTGCTGGCGCGGGCGCTGAAGGTGCGGCGGCCGGTCGTCGTCCACCCGCAGTTCACGGAGCCGGAGGCGGCGCTGCGGGACGCGGGGCACACGGTCGACCGGGTGCTGCTGCGCGCGGAGGACGGCTTCCGGCTGGACCCGGCGGCCGTTCCCGAGGACGCGGACCTGGTGGTGATCGGCAATCCGACGAATCCGACGTCGGTGCTGCATCCGGCGGAGACGATCGCCGAACTCGCCCGTCCCGGGCGGGTGCTGGTGGTGGACGAGGCGTTCATGGACGCGGTGCCGGGCGAACGCGAGGCCCTGGCGGGCCGCGTCGACGTCCCCGGTCTGGTGGTGCTGCGCAGCCTGACCAAGACGTGGGGGCTGGCCGGGCTGCGGATCGGGTACGTGCTGGCGGCGCCCGAGACCATCGAGGACCTGGAGCGGGCGCAGCCGCTGTGGCCGGTGTCGACACCGGCGCTGGCCGCGGCGCGGGCGTGCGTGGGACCCCGGGGCGTGGCCGAGGCGGCCCACGCCGCCCATCGCGTCGCGGCGGACCGCGCCCACCTGGTGGCGGGCCTCGCGCGGTTCGCCCCGGCGGGGTTGCGGGTGGTCGAGCCGGCGGAGGGCCCGTTCCTCCTCATCCGCCTGCCCCACGCGGCAGCCGTCCGCCACCGCCTGCGCGACCTCGGCTACGCCGTGCGCCGCGGCGACACGTTCCCCGGCCTGGACGAGGAGTGGCTACGGCTGGCGGTACGGGACCGGACGACGTCGGACGGGTTCCTGCGGGCGCTGGAGCGTGCGATGACCGGCTGACGCTTCACGGGGCCCGTGCGGGGGTTCCCGCCGGGGCGCTCGTCGGCGCCGCCGGGCTCGTCGAACCGCAGGGCCGGCCTCGCCGGGCGACTGCCCCGCCTGGGCGGTACCGCCGGTTCCGCCTCGGCCGTGTGCCGGGAGACGGCGGGGCCCTCGTCGGCGCCGCCGGGCTCGTCGAGCCGCAGGGCCGGCCTCGCCGGGCGACTGCCCCGCCTGCGCGGCACCGCCGGCACCGCCTCGGCCGGTGTGGCGGGGGCGGTTTCCACGTCGGTCGGTGGGCGGCGTGCGATCGGGCTCTGGCGCCTCCGCCTTCCCGTGGAACGGCCCGGCCCGGCCCCGCCCGACACCCCGCGCCCCGGGATCTCAGCCCCGGCGGCGTGCCAGGGCCACCGCTCCCCCGCCCGCGGCGAGCAGGGCGATCGCGCCGCCCATGATGTACGGGGTCGTCGAACTGCCGCCCGTCTCGGCCAGGCCCTCCTCGGCGGGGGCGCCCTGCGGCTCGATCGCGGCGGGGGCATCGGACGGCTCGGTGGAGGGGGCGGCCGGTGGCTGTGCGGCGGGTGTGGCCTTCGGGGTCTCGCAGGTCGCCTCGGCCAGGGTGAGCGTGCCGTTCACCTCGGCCACGTTCAGCTTCAACGGGTTGACGGACACCTTGAGTTCGAGGGCGGTGGCGGTTGCCGTGCGGGACGTCGTCTCCGTCTTGCGGAGGTCCAGGCGTACGTCGCCGACGCCCGGCACCTTGACGTCCGTCGGGCCGCCGGCGGTCAGGGTGACGCGCTTGCCGAGCACCGTGACCGAGCCGGGCAGGTCGGTCGTGGCGGCGGGCTTCTTCCCGGCCTCGCAGACGGCCTTCGCGGTGACCTGCTCGATCTCGATGACCGACAGCAGCGGCAGGCCGGGGACATGGACGCGGGCCCGGGCCAGGGTGGTGCTCCCCTCGGCCTTCGTGGCGGTCGCGGTCGCTCTCGCCTCGGCCACGTCCGCGCGCAGCACGCTGAAGGGCTGCCCGCCGTTCACCCCGTCCAGGCGGGCGGTCAGCGCGGTCTTCTCGGCGCTCTGCGGGGCCTGGACCTCGTTGAGCGTGACGGCGAGCGGTGCCTCGACCGACTTGTTCAGCAGGGACACATCGAGGCCGGTGCGCAGGACGACGGCGCTCGCGCGGCCGTGATCGCCGGTGGCGTGCGCCGGGCTCACTCCGCTCAGTGCCACAGGCCCGGCGGCGAGGGCCGTGGCCGTCGCCACGGTCGCCAGACGGCGTGCGGGCATGCGGAAGGAAGTGCTGTTCACGGTGGGACTCCAGGAGAGACAGGCTCGGGACCCGGAAAGACTCGCGCACCCGGCGTACGGCGTCAGCGATCTGACGTCTCTTCACTCCAACGTGGCGATACCGGGGAAGTTTTCGAATCCCCCGGCACTGACGTTCCCTCGCGTCACCCGATCGGCTACCCGACCACGCGCCCGTTCAGCACCACCCGACGCGGCGCCGCCAGGACGCGTACGTCGGCCCGGGGGTCCTGGTCGTAGACGACCAAGTCGGCCGGGGCGCCCTCGTCCAGGCCGGGGCGGGCCAGCCAGGTGCGGGCCGTCCACGTTCCGGCCGCCAGGGCATCGAGGGGCGGGATGCCGGCGGTGACCAGTTCGGCGACCTCGGCCGCCGCCAGGCCGTGGGCGATGCTGCCGCCGGCGTCGGTGCCGACGAAGACGGGGATGCCGGCGTCGTAGGCGTTCCGTACGGTGTCGTAGCGGCGTTCGTGGAGCCGGCGCATATGGGCCGACCAGCGCGGGAACCGGGACTCGCCGCCGTCGGCGAGCTGCGGGAAGGTCGCGATGTTGACCAGTGTCGGGACGATGGCGACGCCCCGTTCGGCGAACAGCGGGATGAGGTCCTCGGTCAGTCCCGTCGCGTGCTCGACGCAGTCGATGCCCGCCTCGACGAGGTCCCGCAGGGAGTCCTCCGCGAAGCAGTGGGCGGTGACGCGGGCGCCAAGGCGGTGGGCCTCGGCGATCGCCGCCTCCACCGCGCCCCGGGGCCAGCAGGCCGACAGATCGCCGAGGTCGCGGTCGATCCAGTCGCCGACCAGCTTGACCCAGCCGTCGCCCCGCCGGGCCTCCTGGGCGACGTAGGCGACCAGGTCCTCCGGCTCGACCTCCCAGGCGTAGTTGCGGATGTAGCGCCGGGTGCGGGCGATGTGCCGCCCGGCGCGGATGATCTTCGGCAGGTCCTCGCGGTCGTCGATCCAGCGGGTGTCGGAGGGCGAGCCCGCGTCGCGGATCAGCAGCGTGCCCGCGTCCCGGTCGGTCAGGGCCTGCTTCTCGGCGACGTCCTGAGGGACCGCGCCGTGCCGGTCGAGTCCCACGTGGCAGTGCGCGTCGACGAGGCCGGGCAGGGCCCAGCCCTTGACGGTGCGGATGTCGCGGGCGCCGGCGGGGCGGTCGTAGGAGACGCGGCCGTCCACCACCCACAGTTCGTCGCGGACGTCCTCGGGCCCGACGAGCACCCGTCCCTTCACGTGCAGCACCGTGCGATCGCTCATGCACCGCACCCTAGTGAGCGGCGGACCTCACCTGCGAGGGGGGACGTACCCGCCGGATACCCTCGATGCCGTCGGCCCCGGGCAGATGGCGCCCGCCCCGTGAACGAAGAGAGCCTCACCGTGACGCACCCGTTTCTGGACCTGACCCCGCTCGGCGCGGACCGCTTCGCCGCGATCGAGGACCGTGTGGCGCGGCTGCTGAGCACCGAGCAGGACGTCGTGATCATGCAGGGCGAGGCGCTGCTGCCGCTGGAGGGCGCGATCCGTGCGACGGCCGGTCCGGGGACCACGGCGCTGAACGTCATCACGGGCCCGTACGGGCAGACCTTCGGCGACTGGCTGCGGGACTGCGGTGCCACGGTGGTCGACCTGGCGGTGCCCTTCCACACGGCGGTCACGGCCGAGCAGATCCGGCAGGCCTTCGCCGAGCACCCGGAGATCGACTTCGTGTCCCTGGTGCACGCGGAAGCGGCGACCGGGAACACCAATCCGGTCGCGGAGATCGGCGACGTGGTGCGGGCGCACGGGGCGCTGTTCTACCTGGACGCGGTGGCGTCGATCGGCGCCGAGCCGGTGCTGGCGGACGCGTGGGGCGTGGACCTGTGCGTGATCGGGGCGCAGAAGGCGATGGGCGGTCCGGCCGGTGTCTCGGCGGTGTCGGTGAGCGAGCGGGCCTGGGCCCGGATGGCGGCGAACCCGCTGGCGCCGCGCCGCTCGTATCTGTCGCTCCTCGACTGGAAGGAGCGGTGGATCGACGGCGGCCGCAAGGCGCTGCCGCACGCTCCGGCGCAGCTGGAGATGCTGGCGCTCGAGGCGTGCGTGGAGCGGATCGAGGCGGCCGGGCTCGATGCCGTGATGGCCCGGCACGCCACCGCCGCGGCGGCCACGCGGGCCGGGGCGGTCGCGCTCGGTGGCGGTCTGGAACCGTATGTGTACGAGGCCCGGGACGCGGCGCCCGTCGCCACGACGCTCCGGGCGCCGTCCGGGGTGGTGGCGGCGGAGCTGGTGGCCAGGGCGCTGACGTCGGATCCGGCGGTGCCGGTCGCCGCCGGCGGGGGTGCGCTGGCCAAGGAGATGATCCGGGTCAACCACTACGGGGCCGACGCGACGCCGGGCGCCGTGCGGGCGAGTCTGGCGGCGCTGGGGGGTGCGCTCGCCGCGCACGGGCTGAAGGTGGACGTGGAGGGGGCGCTGCGGGCCGTGGAGGGGGCGTGGCGGTAGTCGGGGGCTGAGGTCTTCGTCGGGGGCTGAGGTCGGGGCTGAGGTGTTCGGTTTCCGCCCCCGCCGCCCCTTCCCGTCCCTGCCTCCAGGGGCTCCGCCCCTTCGACCCCGCTGGGGGCCGCGCCCCCAGACCCCCGCTTCGGCCTGAACGGCCTCGTCCTCAAGCGCCGGACGGGCTGGAAGCAGGCACCGGCCGGTGTCAGTGGCCCGTGCCATGCTCCGCGTATGACGACCGACACATCCGCCGAACACACCCCGACGCTCCCCGACGGCCGCCCCGTGCCGCATCTGAGCGGTGACGAGCGGGCCATGCTGGAGAGCTGGCTGGACTTTCACCGGGCCACGCTGGCGCTGAAGTGCGCGGGGCTCGACGACGCGCAGGTGCGGGTCCCGTCGGCCGAGCCGTCCGCGCTGACGCTGCTCGGGCTGGTGCAGCACCTCGCCGAGGTCGAGCGGAACTGGTTCCAGCGGGTGACCGCCGGCCTCGGCGTGCCGCCGCTGTTCGAGGACCCGACCGGCTACGCGCTGGATCCGGGGCGGGGCCTCGACGAGGCGCTGGGGATCTGGCGGCGGGAGATCGCGCGGGGGCGGGAGCTGTGCGCGGGGCTGCCTCTGGACCACGTCGGGCGGGTCGCCGAGGGGCCGGTCCCGGGGATGGAGGTCAGTCTGCGATGGGTGCTGATTCACATGATCGAGGAATACGCACGGCACAACGGTCATGCCGATCTCTTGCGGGAACGCATCGACGGAGTGACCGGGGCCTGAATTACACGTGCTTTCCGCTACATCCCGCATGTAAGCTGGCGCACATATTAAGAATTCATCAATGAACAGCTTCCCGTATTCTTCTGCCCGCTTTCCTCGGTCCTAAACACGAGATTTTGGGGACACTCCGCGAGGGAATTCAGGCAGATCTCGTGGTGATTACATGGCTGTGACGCGTTACACACCGTGACCACTTTGCCCGATATTTCCGGGACAAAACCAGGCATCTCGCCACCCTCGCTCCCCAAGACTCGCGCCCGCGCGATAGCACAGACGCGCTCCATACGTAACCCCGCCTGGCGATGCAATTCTAAATTTCTCTGGTAAATTCAGATTGCATGACTGCCGTACAAGCAGATCCGCAAATCGACCGTCCCACCGTGGCCGACGGAGCCGCGCTGTGGCGGATGGCGAAGGACTCGAAGGTTCTGGACCTGAACTCGTCCTACAGCTATCTGCTGTGGTGCCGTGACTTCTCGGCCACGTCGGCCGTGGCGCGTGACGAGCACGGCGAACCGATGGGCTTCATCACCGGCTACGTGCGACCGGACAGCCCGGGCACCCTGCTGGTCTGGCAGGTGGCCGTGGACGAGGCGCACCGCGGGCGCGGGCTGGCCGCCACGCTGCTCGACGGTCTGGCCGCCCGGACCGTGGCCGACCTCGGGGTGACGACGGTGGAGACCACCATCACTCCGGGCAACACCGCCTCGGAGCGCCTGTTCACATCGTTCGCCGAGCGTCACGGCGCCCGGCTGGAGCGCGAGGTGCTCTTCGACACGGCCGTGTTCCCCGACGGGCCGCACGACCCCGAGGTCCTCTACCGCATCGGCCCGTTGCCCCACTGACTTCCCGTCCCACCCTCACCCCCCACCCCGCAGACTTTCCCCACGTACCGAGGAGCGATTCGTCGTGACCATCACCCAGCCCGACCTGAGTGTCTTCGAGACCGTTGAGTCCGAGGTGCGCAGCTACTGCCGCGGCTGGCCCACTGTCTTCGACCGCGCCGTGGGCAGCCGTATGTACGACGAGGACGGCCATGAGTACCTCGACTTCTTCGCCGGAGCGGGGTCACTGAACTACGGGCACAACAACCCGGTCCTGAAACGCGCGCTGATCGACTACCTGGAGCGTGACGGCGTCACGCACGGGCTCGACATGTCGACCACCGCCAAGCGGGCCTTCCTGGAGTCCTTCCAGAACCTGCTGCTGCGGCCGCGCGACCTGCCCTACAAGGTCATGTTCCCCGGCCCGACGGGCACCAACGCCGTGGAGGCCGCGCTGAAGCTGGCGCGGAAGGTGAAGGGGCGCGAGTCGATCGTCTCGTTCACCAACGCCTTCCACGGCATGTCGCTGGGCTCGCTGGCCGTGACCGGCAACGCCTTCAAGCGCGCCGGCGCCGGTATACCGCTGGTGCACGGCACGCCCATGCCGTTCGACAACTACTTCGACGGCACCGTCGAGGACTTCCTGTGGTTCGAGCGACTGCTGGAGGACCAGGGCTCCGGCCTGAACAAGCCGGCCGCCGTGATCGTCGAGACCGTGCAGGGCGAGGGCGGCATCAACGTGGCCCGGCCCGAGTGGCTGCGCGCCCTGTCCGAGCTGTGCGAGCGGCAGGACATGCTGCTGATCGTCGACGACATCCAGATGGGCTGCGGCCGTACCGGCGCCTTCTTCTCCTTCGAGGAGGCGGGCATCGTGCCGGACATCGTCACCGTCTCGAAGTCGATCAGCGGCTACGGCCTGCCGATGTCGCTGTGCCTGTTCAAGCCCGAGCTCGACGTCTGGGAGCCCGGCGAGCACAACGGCACGTTCCGCGGCAACAACCCCGCGTTCGTCACGGCCACCGCGACCCTGGAGACGTACTGGGCCGACGGTTCCGCGATGGAGAAGCAGACCCGCAAGCGCGGCGAGCAGGTCGAGCAGGCGCTGATCTCCATCACCGAGGAGAACCTGGCCGACGTGAAGGAGTACCGGGGCCGCGGCCTGGTGTGGGGCCTGGAGTTCCACGACAAGGAGCGCGCGGGCAAGGTCGCCAAGCGCGCCTTCGAGCTGGGGCTGCTGATCGAGACGTCCGGCCCGGAGAGCGAGGTCGTCAAGATGCTCCCCGCCCTGACCATCACCCCCGAAGAGCTGGACGAGGGCCTGCGGACGCTGGCCCGCGCCGTCCGAGAGACCGCCTGACACACCAACCGAGCATCACTCACCGAGGAGGCATCGCAGCACCGTGATTGTCCGTTCGTTCAAGGAGATCGAAGGTACCGACCGGCACGTGAAGTCGGCGTCCGGTACGTGGGAGAGCAAGCGCATCGTCCTCGCCAAGGAGAAGGTCGGCTTCTCCCTGCATGAGACGGTCCTGTACGCGGGTACGGAGACGTCGATGTGGTACGCGAACCACATCGAGGCCGTCGTCTGTGTGGAGGGTGAGGCCGAACTGACCGACCACGAGACCGGGAAGTCGTACACGATCACGCCCGGAACCATGTACCTCCTGGACGGCCACGAGAAGCACACGCTGCGGATCAAGCAGGACTTCCGCTGCCTCTGCGTCTTCAACCCGCCTGTCACCGGACGGGAGGACCACGACGAGAACGGCGTATACCCGCTGCTCACCGAGGAGGTGTGACGTTTCATGACCGCCACCTACGACACCACCACCGGTATGCCGGACCTCTATCCGAGTCGTGGCGCCGCCGAGGTGCTGACGCCGCGCCAGGACCCGGTCGTCTGGGGCGCGCCCGACGCCCCGGGCCCGGTGGCGCCGGCCGACCTGCTGTCGTTCGAGCGTGACGGCTTCCTCGCCATCGAGGAGCTGATCACCGAGGACGAGGTCGCGGTCTACCGGAACGAGCTGAACCGGCTGGTGCACGACCCGGACATGCGGGCCGACGAGCGGTCGATCGTCGAGCCGCAGTCCAAGGAGATCCGCACGGTCTTCGAGGTGCACAAGATCAGTGAGGTGTTCGCCAGGCTGGTGCGCGACGAGCGGGTCGTCGGTCGGGCGCGGCAGATCCTCGGCTCGGACGTGTACGTCCACCAGTCGCGGATCAACGTCAAGCCGGGCTTCGGGGCCAGTGGCTTCTACTGGCACTCGGACTTCGAGACGTGGCACGCCGAGGACGGTCTGCCGCGGATGCGCACGGTGTCGGTCTCGATCGCGCTGACCGAGAACTACGACACCAACGGCGGGCTCATGATCATGCCGGGGTCGCACAAGACGTTCCTCGGGTGCTCGGGAGAAACGCCGAAGGACAACTACAAGAAGTCGCTGCAGATGCAGGACGCGGGCACGCCCTCCGACGAGGCGCTGAGCCAGCTGGCCTCGCATCACGGCATCAAGTTGTTCACGGGCAAGGCCGGTTCGGCGACCTGGTTCGACTGCAACGCCATGCACGGTTCCGGCGACAACATCACGCCGTTCCCGCGCAGCAACGTGTTCATCGTGTTCAACAGCGTGGAGAACACGGCGGTCGAGCCGTTCGCGGCGCCGGTCCGGCGCCCCGAGTTCATCGGGGCCAGGGAGTTCACGCCGGTGCGGTGACGCCCCTCTGAGCACCGGGCCGGGCCTCCTCGTGTGGGACGGGAGGTCCGGCCCGGTCATGTCCTCAGCCGGACAGGACGTCCAGGAGACGGTCGACGTCCGACGGCGTGTTGTAGAGGTGGAACGCGGCCCGCAGATTGCCGGCCCGGTCGGACACCTCGATGCCCGCCCTGCTCAGCTCGCCCTGCCGGTGGCCCAGCCCCGGCACGGACACGATCGCCGAGCCCGGCGCGGACACCGGCGTGTGGCCCAGCCCGTCGAGCCCGGCCCGGAAGCGGTCCGCGAGCGCGACATCGTGAGCGTGCACGGCGTCGACGCCGAGTTCCTCGATCAGCGCCAGTGAGGCGCGCAGCCCGGCATACGTGAAGAGGGCCGGGCTGATGTCGAACCGCCGTGCGGAGTCGGCGAGTTGCTCGACGGGGCCGTAGCAGCTGTCCCAGGGGACCTCGCCGGCGACCCAGCCGGCGAGCAGCGGGGTGAGCCCGCCGAAGTCCCGCGGGGCGACGAAGAACGCGGCCCCGTGCGGCCCCATGAGCCATTTGAAGCCGACGGCGGCGAGGAAGTCGTCCGCGTCACCGTCCATGGGCAGCCAGCCGGCCGACTGCGAGGCGTCGACGTAGGTGCGGGCCCCGTGCGCCCGGGCCGCCTCGCGCACGGCCGGCAGATCGGCGAGCCGTCCGTCGGCGGACTGGGCGGTGCTGACCGCGACGAGCGCGGTGCCGGGCCGGACGGACTCGGCGAGCCGCTCCAGGGGCACGGCGCGCACCTTGAGATCGCCGCGCACATGGAACGGGTTCACCAGGGACGCGAAGTCGCCCTCCGCCGTGAGGACTTCGGCACCGGCGGGCAGCGAGGCGGCGATCAGCCCGCCGTACTCGGCGACCGAGGCCCCGGTCGCGACACGCTCCGCCGGCACTCCGGCGAGCCGGGCGAAGGACGCGCGGGCGGCCTCCACCTCCTCGTACAGGGGACCCAGGGGCGTGCCCTCGGCACGCATCCGCACCGCCTGGTGCAGGGCGGTGACGGTACGGGCGGGCAGGAGCCCGTTGCTCGCGGTGTTGAGGTAGGTCTGCTTCGGGGTGAACTCGGCACGGACGAGGTTCTCGAAGGTCTCCATGGGACCACTCTGCGTCCCCGGGGAACCCCCCGTCCATTGCCGATGTCTGCGTGATGTCGCCAAGCAGCGCTTATGGATACGCCCCGACCTGCGGGTTTCAGTGCTGGGGCACCGCACAGCCGTCCGGGCCACACGCGTCCGCGCCCTCGGTGGCTCCGCTGTCGACGATCTTCAGCGGCGCGCGCTCGCCGAACGCCTGGGTCAGGGCCTGGGCGAAGACCTCGGCGGGCTGGGCGCCGGAGACGCCGTACTTCCGGTCGAGCACGAAGAACGGCACACCGTTCGCGCCGAGCTCCGCGGCCTCCCGCTCGTCGGCCCGGACCTCGGCGGCGTACGCCTCCGGGTCGGCGAGCACGGCACGGGCGGCGTCCGCGTCGAGCCCGGCGGCCACGGCGAGCTCCACGAGCCGCTCGTCCTCGCCGAAGACCGAGCGTTCCTCGGCGAAGTTGGCCCGGTACAGCACGTCGAGCAGCCGCTCCTGGCGGCCGTGCTCCTTGGCGAGGTGGAGCAGGCGGTGCATGTCGAAGGTGCTGCCGTGGTCGCGGCCCCGGGTGCGGTAGTCCAGCCCCTCGGCGGCGGCCTGCGCGCCCAGGTTGTCCTCGCCCGCCTCGGCCTGCGCGGGGCTCATCCCGTACTTCCTGGTGAGCATGGTGATCACGGGCTGGATGTCGTCCTTGGCGCGGCCCGGGTCCAGCTCGAAGGAGCGGTGCACGATCTCGACCTCGTCGCGGTGCGGGAAGTCCCGCAGCGCCTTCTCGAAGCGGGCCTTGCCCACGTAGCACCAGGGGCAGGCGATGTCGCTCCAGATCTCGACGCGCATGTCTCGGCTCTCTCCAGCTCGTACGGGTTACGGAGACTCCCTCCGCCGAGTGCATGAACGTTCAAGCAGGCGGCTTCATTCCCCGGAAACGGTGAGCCGCAGCCGCATGTGGTGATCGTCCGGGCCGACCGGCGACTCCGGGTCCGCTACCCAGCCCTGCCGACCGTAGAAGCCCCGTGCCCGCTCATTGCCCACATGCACGTCGAGCCAGGCCGTACGCACCCCGCCGGTCCGCCACTCCTCCACACACGCGATGTGCAGGGCGGTGCCGATTCCGGCGCGCCACCGGCCGGGGTCGACGTGGAACTGGAACAACGTGACGGTGCCGGCGGGAGCCCCCTCCGCCCTGCGGAAGGAGGCGATCCCGGCCAGGCGCCCGTCACGCACCGCGCACAGCACCCGCCCGTCGGACCTCCCTATCGCCTCCCGCCACCGGCCCTGCCAGTCGGCCCCGTCATCCGGGAACCCGTCCGGGTAGTAGGTGGCCCGGGCGCGCCGGTGTAACGCGGCGACCTCCCCCGCCTCGGCGGGCAGTGCGGTCCTGATCTCCAGACCGTCGACATTCGGGTTGGTTTCGATCATGCAGCACAGGACGCGCCGGACGAGGGGGCGGTTCCACGGGCGGGCCTCAGCCGCCGTCCCGCAGGTCCTTCGGCCAGTTCGGGCGGAACTCGATGTGGTCGTACGTCACCACGCAGCCCTCGCCCATCGGGGACTGGGTCATGAAGCCGACCAAGGCAGCGCCCGTCTCCTTCTCCTCGCCCAGGGTGAAGAGGCGGACGAAGGTCCAGTGTTCGCCGTCCCGGGAGGCGTGGAAGCCGAAGGCCCGGCCGGTGCGGCTCACCCGCAGCCAGACGGAACTGCCGTCCACGGTGAAGGAGTTGGCGTCGTCCGAGTGGCCCCGGGTGACGACCGTGCAGACGGTGGGGACGTCCGGGGAGTACTCCAGGCAGAGCTTCGCCCAGGCCCGCTCCCCTACATGCACGTAGAGCACGCCCGCGTCGAAGGCCGCACCGAACCCCACCGTGACCCGGGCGATCAGCTGGAAGTCCCCTTCGGGCGCCCCGAGCAGACGCGGCGCGTCGGCGGCGGGGTCCAGCCCCTCCCCCGTGGGCGGCACGAACCGATCCTGCCTGGGCCCGGCCCACCCGGACAGCACCCCGTCCTCATAAGACCAGTGACCATCAGGCCCATACGTACGCAGACCGAAAGGAAGTTCGGAAAGTTCCAGATCCATCCAGCCAACTCTTCCAGGTCCGCCCCTCAGGGGCGCGGGGAACTGCGCGACAAGCCACAACGAACCGGCATCCCGCAACTCACCGCACCCCCAAGGCGCTACCGCTCCAAACGCCCGTTGAACCGCCGAGGCAGCCCCAACGGGTTCTCGTCCCGAAGTTCCGCAGGAAGCAACGCAGACGGCGCGTTCTGATAAGCGACCGGCCGCAACCACCGCTCGATAGCCGTACCACCCACCGACGTGGACGTAGAAGTCGTGGCCGGGTAGGGCCCACCGTGATGCTGCGCGGCCGCGACCGCCACACCCGTCGGCCACCCATTGACCAGCACACGCCCGGCCAGCGGCGTCAGCTCCGCCAGGATCTCGGACCCCCGGCCCTCCCCCGCGGCCTCCTCCTCGGAGAGCTGCACCGTCGCCGTGAGATTCCCCGGCAGCCGCGACAGCACCGCCTTCACCTCGGCGTCGTCCTCATAGCGGGCCACCACGGTGACCGGCCCGAAGCACTCCTCCAGCAGCAGGTCGTGCTCACCCTCCGCTGCCAGCCGGCTCGCCGGCACGGTGAGGAAGCCCGCGCTGACGGTGTGCTCGCCGCCCGAGCCGGGCGTGACCGGGGACTCCACGTCGGCCAGCCGCGCGCGCTCGGCGACACCGGCGACGAAGTTGTCGCGCATGCGGTGGTCGAGCAGGACTCCGGCGTCGGTGTCGCTGACGGCGTCGGTCAGGGACTTCAGCAGCGCGTCACCGGCGGCGCCGGCGGGGGCGAGGACGAGGCCCGGCTTCACACAGAACTGGCCGACGCCCAGCGTCATCGACCCGGCGAGGCCCGCGCCGATCGCCTCGGCGCGCTCGGCGGCCGCGGCCTCGGTGACGACGACCGGGTTCAGGGAGCCCAGCTCGCCGTGGAAGGGGATCGGGACGGGGCGGGCGGCCGCCGCGTCGAAGAGGGCACGGCCACCGCGCACCGAGCCGGTGAAGCCGGCCGCCGCGACCAGCGGGTGCTGGATCAGCTCGACGCCCGCCTCGAAGCCGTGCACCAGGCCGACGACGCCCTCGGGGATGCCGTGCCGGGCGGCGGCCCGGCGCAGCACCACGGCGACGTACTCGGACAGGGCCGGGTGGTCCGGGTGGGCCTTGACGACGACCGGGCAGCCGGCCGCGAGGGCGCTAGCCGTGTCGCCGCCCGCCACCGAGAAGGCGAAGGGGAAGTTCGACGCCGAGTAGACGGCGACGACACCCAGCGACACCTTGTAGCGGCGCAGGTCCGGGATCGGCGGGGTCGCGGTGTCGTCGGGGTGGTTGATGACGACGTCGAGGAAGGCGCCCTCGTCGACTATGTCGGCGAAGGCCCGCAGCTGGAAGCAGGTGCGGGCGAGTTCGCCGGTCAGCCGGACCGGGCCGAGCGCGGACTCGGCGTCGGCGGTCTCGACGAGACCGTCCTTCGCCGCCTGCAGCTCGTCGGCGGCGGTGCGCAGGAAGGCCGAGCGGACGGCGCGGTCGGCGAGTGCGCCCCGCGCCTCGTCCGCGGCCCGGACGGCGGCGTCCACCTCCTGGGCTGTGGCCTCCACCGCAACCTGCTCGCGCTGCTTCCCGGTTCGGGGGTCGACACTCCAGACTGGTGCTGCTGCCACCGCGGGTCCCTCCACATTCGTTGCCGCATGCAATGCCGCAGTATGTACGTCATCACCAGGGATGTTCGATATACTGAACGCTGTCTCTGATGATGAATGCTGTCGGAGACTATATCTCCAGCTTCTCGTCGAACGAAGGGGTCAAGGGCGATGTCGGCAGGCGAGACAGGCGGCGGTGCGCAGGTCAAGAGCGCGGTGCGGACCGTGGAACTGCTGGAGTACTTCGCCGGCCGGCCCGGTATGCACTCCCTCGCGGCGGTCCAGGAGGCCGTCGGGTATCCCAAGTCCAGCCTGTACATGCTGCTGCGCACCCTGGTCGAGCTGGGCTGGGTGGAGACGGACGCGACGGGCACGCGCTACGGCATCGGCGTCCGGGCCCTGTTGGTCGGCACGTCGTACATCGACGGCGACGAGGTGGTCGCCTCGGCCCGCCCGACGCTGGACCGGCTCTCGGACGACACCACGGAGACCATCCACCTGGCCCGCCTGGACGGCACGAACGTCGTCTATCTCGCCACCCGCCAGTCGCAGCACTATCTGCGCCCCTTCACCCGGGTCGGCCGGCGGCTGCCCGCGCACTCCACGTCCCTCGGCAAGGCGCTGCTGAGCACGTACTCGGACGAGCAGGTCCGCAAGATGCTCCCGGAGACGCTGCCCGCGCTGACCGAGCACACGATCACCGACCGGGAGAAGCTCATCGAGGAGCTGCACCAGGTGCGGGAGCAGGGCTTCGCCGTGGACCGCGAGGAGAACACGCTGGGGCTGCGCTGCTTCGGCGTGGCTATCCCGTACCGCACTCCGGCGCGGGACGCGATCAGCTGCTCGGTGCCGGTGGCCCGGCTGACGCCGGCGCACGAACAGCTGGTGAAGGACGCGCTGTTCGACGCACGGGACCGGCTGACACTGGCCACCCGTAGGCTCTGAGGCATGAATGTCGAGCTGCGCGCGGTCCACGACAGCGATCTGCCGGTCTTCTTCCGGCAGATGAACGACCCCGAGGCGCTGCACATGGCCGCCTTCACCCCCAAGGACCCGGCCGACCGGGACGCCTTCGACGCCCACTGGGCCAGGATCCGTTCCTCGTCCGCCGTGATCCGCACGGTGCTGGCCGACGGTGACGTGGTCGGCAGCACCGCGGTGTACGGGGAGCCGGGCGAGCGCGAGGTGACGTACTGGATCGACCGCGCGTACTGGGGCAAGGGCCTCGCGACCGACGCCCTGCGGGCGCTGGTGACGGAGGTGGACGAGCGTCCCCTCTACGCGCGGGCGGCTTCGGACAACGTGGGGTCGCTGCGCGTCCTGGAGAAGTGCGGGTTCCGTGTCGTGGCGGCGGCCAGGGGGTACGCGCAGGCCCGGGATGCCGAGATCGACGAGACGGTGCTGATCCTGGAGGGCTGAGAAACTCCCCAAGGGTCTCCCCCGTGCGGCGGAGGCGGATCGTCACCGTGCAGGAGGTGCCGGCCGCGTCCCGCGCGGGAGCCTGACCGCATGACGCAGTCGATCGATCTTCTCAGCGCTCCCCACCCGGCCGTCGGTCCGAGCCGCCCCCGGCGCGCCCTCCGCGCCGTCGCCGTCCTCTCCTGCCTGCCCTACCTCGGGCTCAAGGGCGCCTGGATCGCCGGAAGCCACGTCGGCATCCCCGAGGGAAGCGCCCTGCTCGACGACCGTGTCGGCATGGCCGTGATCAACGGTCTGTCCGTGCTGCTGGACAGCGCGGTGATCGTGCTGGCGCTGGTGCTGACCCGGCCGTGGGGTCTGAAGGTGCCTGCCTGGCTGCTCGCCTTTCCCGTGTGGGTCGCCACCGGGCTGCTCGCGCCGATCATGACCGGGTTCCCGGCGCAGCTGGTCGTGAAGGCGTTCGGCGGCGGAGCCGCGCCGGACCAGGGGCATGAATCGTTCCTCCACGCATGGGTGTTCACCGTGGTGTACACCGGGTTCATCCTCCAAGGCATCGCTCTCGGCGCCCTGTTCGTGCTCCACGCCCGCGACCGCTGGGGGCACCTGTGGCGCGGCCGGGTGTGGGAGCTGCCCGTCGGAGTGGTCGGGCCCGCCCACCGCGCGCTCGCCGTCGCGGCCGCCGTGCTCGCCCTGCTGCCGCTCACCGTCCATCTGTTGTGGGCCTGCGGTGTCACCGCCGGGCTCGGCGAGGGCCGGGCGGCGGACCGCACCGCCGACTTCCACGTCCTGGAGGCCGTGTACGTGCTGTTCCTCGTCGCGGCCGTCGCCGGTGGTCTCCTGCTGGCGTTCCGGCGCGGCCGGGCCCTGCCCGTGGCGGTGCCGCTCGGGCTCGCCTGGGTCGGCTCGGGTGCCGTGGCCTGCTGGGGCGGCTGGCTGTCGCTGGCCTCGCTCGGCGGTGTGGAGGACCTCGCCGACCGTCCGACGCCGCTGATGAGCCTCGCCTACGCTGGGCAGATGCTCGTCGGCCTCCTCGTCGCCGCCATCGGCGTCTACCACTTCGCCGAGCGCTCGGCCAGGACCGCGCGGCGGGCGGTGTGAGACCGGCTGCCCGGGTTCTGTTCGGCCGGCGGGCGCGGCTGCGCTGGATCCATCTGATCCTCGGCGGCGCGCTCGCCATGCCGTATGTGCTGGTGGGCTCGGTGATCATCGGCCCGGCCACCGGCAGTACGGACGTCTTCGGCTCCTTTCCCCTTCAGCTCGCCTCGTTCGGGGTGGGGCTGCCGCTCGCCGCCGTCACGTCCGTGTTCCCGCTGACCCGGCCGCTGGAGGCCGCCGCCGTGCGCTGGCTGTGCGGTGTCGACGCGGACCGGCTCGCCTTCGGACCGGCCCGGACGCGGGGCGAGAAGGGGCGTACGGCGGGCTGGTTCACGCTCCATCTCGGGCTGGGCGGGATCATCGCCGGGATGTCGCTGGCCGTGCCGCCGTTCGCCGTCGCGCTGATCCTGCTGCCGCTCATCGCCGGGCTGTGCGGCACACCGTCCGGAGTGCCCGAAGTCCTGGACCATGCCTGGGCGTTGGCGCTCACGCCGGTGGCGGGCGCGGCGATGCTGGTCGCCCTCGCGGGCTGCGCGGCCGGCTGCGGTGTGCTGCTGGCCCGCTGGGCGCCCGCCCTGCTCGGACCGTCTCCCGAGGGCCGGCTGGCGGCCGCCGAGGCACGCGCCGCCGACCTCGCCGTACGCAACCGGCTGGCGCGGGAGCTGCACGACTCGGTGGGTCACGCGCTGAGCGCGGTCACCCTCCAGGCGAGCGCGGCACGCCGGGTCCTCGACTCCGACCCGGAGTTCGTGCGCGAGGCCCTCGCCGCGATCGAGGACACGACCCGGCGTACCGTCGGCGAACTCGACGCCGTGCTGGGCGTGCTGCGCGAGGGCGACGGCCCCGGAACCGCCCCGGCACCCACCCTCGCCGGCGACCTCGAGGGCCTGCTGTCCCGCACCCGGGCGAGCGGGGCCCGGGTCACGGCCACGATCGACGCCGACCCGGAGGCGCTGCCTCCGCTGCTGTCCCGCGAGGCCTACCGCATCGTGCAGGAGGGGCTGAGCAACGCCCTCAGGCACGCCGGTCACCGGGTCGCCGTGGAGGTGCGGATCGCGGTGGCGGGCGGGGAGTTGGAGATCACCGTGGAGAATCCGGTGACCGGCCCCGCGCCCTCCCGGCCCGGCGGCGGCCACGGGCTGCGCGGCATCGCGGACCGGGCCAGGCTGCTGGGCGGGACCTCGACGGCCGGACCGACCGCCGCACAGACCTGGCGTCTGCGCGTGCACCTGCCGATGAGAGGACCCGTATGACCCGCCCGGCACCCGTCCGTGTCGTCCTCGCCGACGACGAGCGCATGGTGCGCACCGCGCTGCGCGCCATCCTCTCCGCCGAGCCGGACCTGGAGGTGGTGGGCGAGGCGGCCACCGGTGCCGAGGCCGTGTCGGTCGTACGGGAGCTGCGGCCGGACGTCGTCCTCATGGACGTGCGGATGCCGGAGACCGACGGCATCCGCGCCACCGAGCAGATCCTGGCCACGCTGGACGAGCCGCCCCGGATCGTCGTCGTGACGACGTTCGAGAACGACTCCTACGTGTACGACGCGCTGCGCGCCGGAGCCGCCGGGTTCCTGCTGAAGCGGGCGGACGCCGACGCGCTCGTCCAGGCGGTCCGGCTGGTGGCGCGCAGCGACAGCCTGCTGTTCCCGGCTGCCGTCCGCACGCTGGCGACCGAGCACGCACGCGCGCACCCCGCGCCGCCCGCGTGGGTGGCGAAGCTCACGGGACGCGAGCGGGAGGTGCTGCGGCACATGGCGGGCGGGCTGACCAACGCGGAGATCGCCCGCCGGATGGAGGTCGGCCCCGCCACGGTGAAATCGCACGTGGCCGCGGTCCTGGCCAAGACGGGCACCCGGGACCGTACGCAGGCGGTCATCGCGGCGTACGAGGCGGGCTTTCTTAACGCCGAATGAGAAAACGGGACGGGTGGGAACGATCCGCCCCTCCTGGTTCGTCCTCATGTTCGGGATGAACAAGACGATCAGGCGCGCATCGGTCTTCGCGCTGCTCCTTGTGTTCGCTCTGCTGGTCAGGGCGACCTGGGTGCAGTTCTACGACGGCCAGGCGCTCGCAGACGACAAGGACAACCGGCGGAACGCCATCGAGACGTACTCGGCGCCGCTCGGGAACATCATCGTGGGCGGCCGGTCGGTCACCGGCTCGACCTCGACCAAGACAGGCGACCTCAAGTACAAGCGCACGTACACGGACGGTGAGCGGTACGCGGCGGTGACGGGGTACGCCTCCCAGGCGTATGCGCCGACCCAGCTGGAGGGCATCTACACCGACCTCCTGAACGGCACGGACAACCGTCTGAAGTCCGTGATGGACACCGTCACCAACCAGCGGGCCGAACCGGGCAACGTGGTCACCACGATCGATCCGGGCGTGCAGAAGGCGGGGATCGACGCGCTCGGCGACAAGAAGGGCGGCGCCGTCGCCATCGACCCGAAGACGGGGAAGATCCTCGCGGTCGTGTCGACGCCGTCGTACGACCCCTCGTCGCTGACGGACGCCAACACCGCCGGGGTGGCCTGGAAGAAGCTCACGAGCGACCCGGAGAAGCCGCTGACCAACCGTGCGCTGCGGCAGCCGCTGCCGCCCGGCTCGACGTTCAAGCTGGTCGTGGCCGCGGCGGCGCTGGAGGACGGCCTGTACGACTCGGTGGACGACAAGACCGACAGCCCGGACCCGTACACGCTGCCGGGCACCAGCACGAAGCTGTCGAACGAGAACCCGAACGCGCCCTGCACGGACGCCACGATCCGCACGGCGCTGCAGTACTCGTGCAACAACGTCTTCGCGAAGATGGCCGTCCAGCTCGGCCAGGACAAGGTGAAGGCGATGGCCGAGAAGTTCGGCTTCAACGACGACAACCTGGATGTGCCGGTCCGGGCCTACACGAGCGTGTACCCGTCGGACATGTACCCGTCGCAGACCGCCCTGACGGGCATCGGCCAGTTCGACGTCACCGCGACCCCGCTGCAGATGGCCATGGTGTCGGCGGCCATCGCCAACGGCGGCAAGCTGGTCTCGCCGCACATGGTTTCGCAGATCACCAACAGCGGCGGTGATGTGCTGGAGGACTACGACGACGAGGCGGACTCGAAGGAGATCGTCAGCTCCTCGACGGCCGAGCAGTTGCAGTCGGCGATGCAGACGGTCGTGAACAAGGGCACCGGCTCGAACGCGCAGATCGCGGGCGCGACCGTGGGCGGCAAGACGGGCACCGCCCAGCACGGCGAGAACAACAGCCAGGTGCCGTACGCCTGGTTCACCTCCTACGGCAAGTCCGACTCGTCGGGCAAGGAGGTCGCCGTGGCGGTCATGGTCGAGCAGTCGAACGCCGCCCGCTCGGAGGTCAGCGGCAACGGCCTGGCGGCGCCGGTCGCCAAGGCGATGATGGAAGCGGCGCTGAAGGGCTGAACCCCCGACTGAACCTTCGCCGTACGAAAGCCGTCTCTACAGACAGATGGGCCGCCCCCTTCCCCCCGGGGGCGGCCCTTCGCCTTGCCCCAGGCCCTACTTGGCGCCGAGCAGCTGCTCGATGGGGTCGATCGCGAAGTACACGACGAACAGCGCCGAGGTGCCCCACAGCAGCCAGTGGACCTCCTTGGCCTTGCCGAGCACGGTCTTGATGACGACGTAGGCGAGGAAGCCGGCGCCGATGCCGTTGGTGATGGAGTAGGTGAACGGCATCACGGCGATGGTGAGGAACGCGGGGATGGCGATGTCGTACCGGTCCCAGTCGATGTGCTTGACCTGGGTCATCATCAGGAAGCCGACGGCGACCAGGGCCGGGGCGGCCGCCTGCAGCGGGACGATGGTGAGCAGCGGGGTCAGGAACAGCGCGAGGGCGAACAGGCCGCCGGTGACGAGGTTGGAGAAGCCGGTGCGCGAGCCCTCGCCGACGCCGGCCGCCGACTCGATGTAGGAGGTCGCCGAGGAGGCGGAGGCCGCGCCGCCCGCGACCGCCGCGGCACCGTCGATCAGCAGCACCCGGCCGAGGTTCGGGACCTTGCCCTCCTCGTCCAGCAGACCCGCCTCGGCGCTGACGCCGACGACCGTGCCCATGGTGTCGAAGAAGTCGGACAGGATCAGGGTGAAGATCAGCAGGACGACCGTGATGACGCCGACGCCGGGGGCGCCGAACGCGCCGAACAGGTCGAAGTCGCCGATGAGTCCGAAGTCGGGGGTGTCGACGAGGTTGTCGGGCCAGGAGGGTGTGGTCAGGCCCCAGGTCTTGATGTCGGCGATGGAGTTGATCACGATCGCCACCGCCGTCATGCCGACGATGCTGATCAGGATGGCGCCCTTGACCTTGCGGGCGAGCAGGCCGATCGTCAGCAGCAGGCCGAGACAGAAGACGAGCATCGGCCAGCCGGTGAGGGTGCCGGTGCCGCCCAGCTGAACGGGCACGGTGGTGTTCGCGGCGTCCGGGATGCGGGTGACGAACCCGGCGTCGACGAAGCCGATGAAGGCGATGAACAGGCCGATGCCGACGCTGATCGCCTGCTTGAGCGGCTGGGGTATGGCGTGCATGACGGCCTCGCGCAGACCGGTCACCACCAGCACGCAGATC
This sequence comes from Streptomyces sp. NPDC057099, assembly GCF_042671245.1. Taxonomy (NCBI): domain Bacteria; kingdom Bacillati; phylum Actinomycetota; class Actinomycetes; order Kitasatosporales; family Streptomycetaceae; genus Streptomyces; species Streptomyces sp. NPDC057099. The sequence continues at coordinate 268,868 of NZ_JBHUTX010000006.1, read as the reverse complement.
AGCAGGCCTTCGAGGACGATCAGGCCCATGGCGTCGTCCCAGCTCATCAGCGGGGCGATCTGGAAGGCCACCACGGCGTTCAGGCCGAGCCCGGCGGCGAGCGCGAGGGGCAGATTGCCGCCGACGCCCATGATGATCGTCATGACCGCGGCCACCAGGGCCGTGGCGGTGGTGAGTTGGACGGCGTCCAGCTGGTGCCCGAACTTGTCCTTCGCGCTGCCCAGGATGATGGGATTCAGGACAAGGATGTAGGCCATCGTGAAGAACGTGGCGAGGCCGCCGCGTATCTCACGGCCGAAGGTGGACCCCCGCTCGGAGATCTTGAAGAACCGGTCGACGCTGTTCACCGCCGGTGGTGCGGCGTCGGACCGGTCGGCCACCTTCTGCGATTCGGACATGACGAGTGCTCCTCGGTGCCTGGGTGATCGGTGTGCGGATGCTGGCTGGATTTTCCTCGCGTTGAACCACGTTCAGGTTTTCTTCGTGTTACGGAATCGAAGTCCGGCCCGCCATACGTTGTTCGAAGCTCCGTACGAACCATCCTGACGAACGCTGCTACGCTTCCCGATCTCGTCCGGGCCTCCCCCGGATGATCACATGTCATCTACATGACACGCACAGGCGCCCCCGCCCGGGAGTGCCCGAAGCCGCTGCGAGGAGAGGTCGCCCGTGGGCACAGTCGTCGACGACGCCGCCTCCGTGGAGTTCCACGCCTTCTTCGAGCGCCATTACGCCGAACTCTCCCGTCTGGCCTACCTGTTGACGGGCGAGTCGGACACCGCCGACGACCTGGCGGCGGACGCGTTACTGGCGCTGTGGCACCGCTGGGACCGGGTGCGCGCCGCCGACCATCCGGCGGCGTACGCCCGCGGTGTGGTCGCCAACCTGGCCCGCACCCGCATCCGCAGCGCCGTGCGTGAGCGGCGGCGCATCGCCCTGTTCTGGTCGCAGCGCGAGGAGAACACCGAGAACCCGGACGTCGCGGGCGTCGTCGACGTCCAGGAGGCGTTGCGCAGGCTGCCGTTCCGCAAGCGGGCCTGTGTGGTGCTGCGGCACGCGTTCGACCTGTCGGAGAAGGACACCGCGCTCGCCCTCGGCGTCTCGGTGGGTACGGTGAAGAGCCAGACCTCGAAGGGAATGGCCGAACTGCAGCGGTTGCTGGGCACGAAGGGAGTGCCGCAGCGCATGCACGCGGCGGTGGGCGCGCCCCGTTGCTCACCCGCCGTGGAGGGCTTGCGGGCGCGCACCGGTGAGGGCGGAGGGAGGGACCGATGACCATGCGGCGGGACGTGCACGAGGAGCTGCGCGCCCGGCTGCACGAGGCGGCCGGGGGGCACGAGCCCGACCGGGAGAGCATCCTGGCCCGGGTCGAGCGCGGCATGGCCGGTCCGGCCGTACCCGCCCATCGGGCGACGCGTCCGCCGGTGTTCGGCTGGATGCGGGTGGCCGGTGCGACGGCCGCGGTGGCGGGCGTGCTGGCCGTGGGCGGTTACGCGGTCGCCTCAGCGGTGAAGGACGAGGCCGCCCCGCCGCAGCAGGAGGTGGCGACGTCGCCGACGCCCACACCGTCGCCGGCTGCGACGAGCCGGGCCCCCGTGCCGCCGGTGGATCCGACGCCGACCTCCTCGCCGGAGCGCCGCGAGTCCGCCCCGCCCCCCTCCGGGAAGCCGAGCGCCTCCGTCACGGCGCGGCCGCCCGCCGCCTCCGCCTCCGCCTCGACCGAGGACGGGCCGCTGTGGTCGGACGGCTCGGTCGACCCGCACAGCAACGACTTCTGGGCGCAGAGCAACATCACGATCAAGACCCGCGAGGAACTGACCGCGCTGACCGTGCGGTTGAGCGTCGCCCAGACCGGCGGGGTCTCCGACGCGGGCGCCTGGCGGTCACTGCCCGAGAACGACTTCACGCTCACGGTGGGCGAGCGGGACGGCTCCCTCGTCTACACCTGGACCCTCAAGGAGGGCCGCAAGGTCCCGGCGGGCGAGTGGGTGTTCGCCGGCCAGTTCGACCATGACCGCGGGGGGCGTGACGCGGGCAAGGACCGCTACTCGGTGACGGCCGCCGCGGGGTCGGAGCGGCTGTCGGTGGGCGGGGGCTTCGCGGCCGTGGACGACGAGGAGGGCGCGGACGACGCCGGGGGCGACTCGTAGGTCGCCCGGTCGCCCGGTCGCCCGTTCGGCCATTCGGCCTCGGTCGGCTCGCGCGGGGCTTCGGGACGGGGTGCCGTGGACACGGATGCGGGCCGGCCTCCAGCGCGTACGGGCGTCGGGCGCACGGCCGTGGAGGACACAACCATGCACATATCCGGACCGAGGGTGAGCCGACGGCGTGGTGCCGCGGTCGTCGCCGCGCTGGTGAGCTGCTCGACCGTACTGACCGGGCAGCACCTCGCCGTGGCGGACCTGTGGCAGGGCCGCACGCCGGAGCCGCCCACGCCGCCGCCAGCGCCCCCGGTGCCGAACCCGAACCCGTACGCGGGTGAGGAGCAGGGCGCCGCCGTGTTCTGCGCCGACAGCCCCAATCCGCGTGACCCCGAGGCCTACCACTCCTTCGAGGAGGAGAGCGCCGCCCGCGCGGGTGTCGCCGGACGCTTACCCCATCCTGGTCGTCGGCACCAGATACGACCCCTCCACGCCCTTGACGGCCGCGCAGGCCATGGCCTCCGAACTGGCCGATGCCCGGCTGCTCACCAACGACGGGTACGGACACCCCTCCCTTCGGCACACCCGAGCCGAACGGCGGCATCGCGACGGGCGGCGGCTGGCTGGCTCTGGCGTCGGCGACCGGGCGCGACCGGGCCTGAAACACGCGCGTGAAAAAGATCTGAAGACGCGGCAACCCTTTCCTCGCCGGTGACGACCCCTAGGCGCAAAGAGTCACCCCCCATTCGAGGAATCGGTACATGACTGCACCAGCAGAACAGCGCGTCCGCCATCGCCGCAGCGTCACCAAGCGGCGGGGTGTGATCGCCGGACTGTCCGCGTTCGGCATCACGGGAGCGGCGATCGTCACCACGTCGATGCTGTCCACCGCGGGCGCCGCGTCCTCCTGGCCCTCGGACACGGGCAGCAAGCCCGTGTCGAAGACCATCCCGGTCTCCGGCGTGCACGACGGCGGGATGAAGAAGTTCTACGGCAGCGGCGCGCTCGGCGGCGACAGCCAGGACGAGGGCCAGGACCCTCTCTTCGAGCTGGCCGACGGCGCCACGCTGAAGAACGTCATCATCGGCACCCCGGCCGCGGACGGCGTGCACTGCAAGGGCAGTTGCACGCTGCAGAACGTGTGGTGGCTGGACGTCGGCGAGGACGCGGCCAGCTTCAAGGGCAAGTCCGCCTCGGCGGTGTACAAGGTGATCGGCGGCGGCGCGAAGAACGCCGATGACAAGGTGCTGCAGTTCAACGGCGCCGGGACGCTGAACGTGTCGGGCTTCCAGGTGCAGAACGCCGGCAAGCTGGTCCGTTCCTGCGGCAACTGCGGGACGCAGTACAAGCGCACGATCGTGCTCAACGACATCGACGTGACGGCCCCGATGAACTCGATCGTCGGCGTGAACGAGAACTACGGCGACACGGCCACGCTGTCGAAGATCCGCGTCCACGGCGACAGCAAGAAGAAGATCAAGACGTGTGTGCGCTTCAAGGGCAACAACACGGGCAAGGAGCCGACCGAGCTGAAGCCGCCGGGCCCGGACGGCAAGACCTGCAAGTTCACGGCCTCCGACATCAGCTACCAGTGAGGCAACGGCCCATGTGAACCTCCGGCTCGCCCGCATCATCCCTCGGGCGGGCCGGACGCCGGACGTCCGGTCCCCCAGCCGGACCTTCGGCACCCGACCCTCCGGAGCCCCCCTCCGGACGGTCGAACGGTACCGGCCGAGCCCCCCTCGGCCGGCCGGCAGGACGCCCCCGTCGGTGCGAACCGGCGGGGGCGTCGGCATGTGCGCACGCTCATGAACCCACGCTCATGCGTACACGTGGCGGGCATCACAGGCCGGCGGTGAACCCGCGGGGACCGCCGGACGACCGACCAGGTGTGTGGACCTGCTCGGGAACGCCTCCGCACAGCAGTGGCAGATCCGCGTCTTCGCGGTGCTCGCCCTGGGGCTCGGTCTCGGTGTGCTCGGCCACGGGCTCGGCGGGGCCGCCGCCGCGCCGGAGGGGACGGCGGCGATCCGCTGGGCCCGCCGGCGCACGGCGCGTCTCGTGCTGGCCGCCGGCGCGGTGTGCGCGGTGGCGGCCGCGGCGAGCGGCGCCCCGGCCGGTGTCGTCCTGCGCGCCACGGCCGGCCTCGCCGGACTCACCGCGCCGGCGGCGGCCGCGCTGGGCCATCGGCTGGCCTGGACCCCGCCGACCGCCCGGGCGGGAGCCGCGGCGGTCGTTCCGCCGCTGACGGAGCCAGGGATATGCGGCTCCCGACCTGGCCCGTGCAGCCGTCGGACAGCACGGCCGCCACGGTGGCCGCCGCCGTCCTGGCCGTCGGCGGGCTGCTCCTCTATGCCGCCCGGGGCAGCCGCACGACGGCCGCCTAGTCCATCGTCGAGCCGATGGTCGTGGAGCCGGTCGTCAGGAACGTCGTCGCGGGGAGTGAGCCGTCCGCCTTGCGTACCCCGTACGCGCCGGCCGCGTCCGTCGACCTGAAGGGCGGGGTGGCGACGCCGCTGTCCCAGTTGTTGCCGGCGGAGACCGTCGAGGAACCCCGCTTCACGGGGCCGCCCTTGTCCTTGACCGCGAGGTTCTTGCCGAGGCGGGCCTTGCCGGTGGCGAAGTAGAAGCCGTTCTGGGCGTTGGCGTACGCGGTGTTGCGGTTCAGGGCGATGGCTCCGGTGTTGGAGTTCTCGGTGAAGCCGTGGAGCGTGTTGTCCCAGGCCGCGTTGTTGTTGACGACGTGGGCGACGGAGGCTCCCCCGCCGCCCAGTTTGAAGCCGTTGCCGTTGCCCTCGAAGGCAGGGTCGTTCCAGCGGTTCTTGCCGTTGCCGAAGGCCCAGGAGTGCTCGAGGGTGACCGGCGAGGAGAACTGCCAGAGGTCGAGGCCGTCGTCGGAGTTGTTGTACAGCCGGGCGCCGGTGATCCGGTTGCCCGTACCGGAGCCGAACTTCACGGCGATGCCGTCGGCGTTCTGGCCGTGACCTGCCGGGTCGTAGTTGCCGTGGCTGTCCAGGTTCTGCACGAGGTTGCCGGTGGTGCCGTCGCCGCGCAGGGTGAAGCCGGAGTCGCCGTTGTCGGCGGTGACCAGGTTCCTGAACACGCCGCCGGCCGAGGACGTGGCGACGAAGCCCTGGGCCGGGGCGTTGACGAAGGCCAGGTCCTGGACGGTCCAGTAGTCGCCGTAGATCCCGGCCAGCCAGGAGCCGGCGGGCAGCTTGGAGCCGTCGATCCGCACCTTCTCGTTGCCGTACGGGCGCAGGGTGATGCGGGCCGAACTCGTGCCGTTCGCCGTGGACTTGAGGGTCGCGGCCGGGTGGTAGGTGCCGCCGCGGACCTGGATGACGGTGCCGGCGGTGGCGTTCTTCACGGCCGCTTCGAGCTGGGCGGCGGTGGAGACGGTGACCGCGGCCGAGGCGGCCTGCGCGCCACCGCTCGACAGCCCGAGGTAGACGCCGCCCGCCCCCGCGGCCACGGCCACGGCGGCGGCGATGGTGAGCGTACGGGTCCTGCGGTGGCGTCCGGTGCTGAGCAGCACGGAGCGTTCCTTTCCTGGGAAATGAGGGACGGAAGCGGTTCGGAGGGGCCCGCTCCGATCCGTTTCCGCCCAGCAGTCGCCGCCGCGCCGGGAAAGGGTTGCCGCCGTTGCCGCCGTCACGTGCGGAGCCGCGCCCGGGTTCCGAAACTTTCGGAACCACCGGCCTCATGCACACCCGTTGACGCACTGCCCCCGCCCGGTGAAACTCCGAGGGCCGCTACCCAACAGAATCCCCCACACTCCGACAGGAAGTGTCATGCGCCCCCGCACGCTACTGCTTCCGTTCCTGGCCCTGACCGGCCTCCTCCTGACTCTCCTCACGGCGCCGCCCAGCACCGCAGACCCCGGAGCACCACCCGTGAAGCACTCCAAGTACGCCGGCTATCTCTTCGCCTACTTCACGGGCGAGGGCACCGCCGACGGCGAGCAGATCCGTTACGCCCTCAGCCGGGGCAACGACGCGCTGCACTGGCGTGAGCTGAACGCCGGCAAGCCGGTCCTGACCTCGACGATCGGCGAGAAGGGGCTGCGCGACCCGTTCGTCATCCGCTCCCCGAAGGACGACAAGTTCTTCCTGATCGCCACCGACCTCAGGATGTACAAGAACTCCAGCGGGAGCTGGGACGACGTCCAGCGGCACGGCAGCAAGTCGATCATGGTCTGGGAGTCCACCGACCTGGTCCACTGGACCGACCAGCGGCTGGTGAAGGTCTCCCCGGACACCGCGGGCAACACCTGGGCCCCGGAGGCCTACTGGGACGACAAGCTCGGTGAGTACGTCGTCTTCTGGGCGTCGAAGCTCTACGCCGACGACGACCCGGACCACAAGGGCGACACGTACAACAAGATGATGTACGCGACCACGAAGGACTTCCGCACCTTCAGCGAGCCGAAGGTCTGGAACGACCCCGGCTACTCGGTCATCGACTCCACGGTCGTGAAGTACAAGGACGAGTACTACCGCTACACCAAGGACGAGCGGGACCCCACCTCCTCCAGCCCCTGCTCGAAGTTCATCACCGGCGAGAAGTCGGCCTCCCTGACCTCGACGAAGTACGACTTCGTGGCCGACTGCATCGGCAAGGGCGCGATGGACCGCGGTGAGGGCCCGACGGTGTTCAAGTCGAACACCGAGAAGAAGTGGTACCTGTTCATCGACGAGTACGGCGGCCGCGGCTATCTGCCGTTCGAGACCACCGACCTCGCCTCGGGCAAGTGGACCCCGTCCACGAACTACCAGCTCCCCGCGAGCCCCCGGCACGGCACGGTGCTCCCGGTGACGCAGAAGGAGTACGACCGGCTGCTGGCCGCCTACCCGAGCACCTCCACCTCGGTGGTGGACGCGACGGCGAAGCACCAGAAGGGCTACTCGATCGTCACGGACAGCGCCTCGAAGGTCGTGCTGCCGATGGAGCCCAAGGCCGACCTGCGGGACCTCGCCCCGAAGCTCTGGGTGGGTGAAGGTGCCAAGCTGAGCCCGAAGTCCGGCACGCGCCGCGACTTCCGCACGCCGCAGAAGTACACCGTCACAGCGGCCGACGGCACCAAGCGCGTCTGGACGGTCGAGGCGGTCCGCACCCGCAGCCCGCTCCTGCCCGGCCTGAACGCCGACCCCGACGTGCACTATCTCGACGGCAGATACTGGATCTACCCGACGACGGACGGCTTCGAGGGCTGGAGCGGCACCAAGTTCAAGGCGTACTCCTCGAAGGACCTGGTCAACTGGAAGGACCACGGCGTCATCGTCGACCTCGGTCCGGACGTGAGCTGGGCCGACAAGAACGCCTGGGCGCCCGCGATCGCCGAGCGGAACGGCAAGTACTACTTCTACTTCTGCGCCGAACAGCAGATCGGCGTGGCGGTGGCCGACTCCCCCGCCGGACCCTTCAAGGACGCGCTCGGCAAGCCGCTGGTCGCCAAGGGCGGGGCGCTCAAGGGCCAGATGATCGACCCGGCGGTCTTCACGGACGACGACGGCCAGGCGTATCTGTACTGGGGCAACGGCCACGGGTACGTGGTGCCGCTCAACGACGACATGGTGTCCTTCGACGCGTCGAAGGTGAAGGACATCACCCCGGACAACTTCCGCGAGGGCTCCTTCGTGATCAAGCGGAAGGGCACGTACTACTTCATGTGGTCGGAGGACGACACCCGCAGCGAGAACTACCACGTGGCGTACGCGACGGGACCGTCCCCGCTCGGCCCGTGGACCAAGCGCGGGACGATCCTGGAGAAGCGGCCCGAGTACGGCATCCTCGGCACCGGCCATCACTCGGTGGTGAACACACCCGGCACCGACGACTGGTACATGGTCTACCACCGCTTCGCCCTCAACGGCCCGGGCCTGCCGGGCGGCGACGGCATGCACCGGGAGACCACCGTCGACCGCATGGAGTTCGCGGCAGACGGCACGATCAAGCCGGTGGTGCCGACGCTGGAGGGCATCGAGCCGGTCCGGCGGTGAGCCTCACAGGACGTCGTCGAGCCAGTTGACGACCTCGTCCTGCATCGCGTGGGTGAAGACGTGGCCGAGCTCCGGCCACGTCTTCGTCCGTATCCGCCCCTCCGCGTGGCGCGAACGCCAGACGGCACGCAGTTTGTCGTGTGCGATCCGTACGCCCTCGGCGGGGAAGAGCGTGTCGAGCCCGCCGTTCAGGAACAGCATCGGCCTCGGGGCGGCGATGCTCGCCACGTCGGGGATGTCGAGATGCCGGGCGAGCCCCGGGTGGAGCATCCAGTACGCCGACTGCCCGCGCAGCGTGTTGTTGCCGGGCACCATCATTTCCTTCAGGCCGGTCATCCAGCAGACGCTCGCGGCGGCGGCGATGTGGTCGCTGAGGGCGGCGGTCTGCCAGGCGCGGTAGGCGCCCATCGAGAAGCCGACGGCCGCGACCCGCCGGGCGTCCACCCGGTCGAGGCCCGCGAGGAAGGCGGCGGCCCGCTGGTCCTCCCGGGCCATGAGCCCGGCGAGCGAGGAGCCGAGGTTGTAGAAGTTGGACGCCAGCGCCTGCTGCTGCTCGTAGGCGAGGGGCCCGCGGTCGCCCCAGCCGAGCGCGTCCAGGCAGAGCACCGCGTAGCCCCGCCGGGCCAGTTCGTCGCCGACGAACCGTCCGCTGAAGTACTTGTCCGCCCACGCCTGGGCGGAGGCCAGACGCGTGTCGTCGTACCAGGGCCGGACGAGCTTCTCCTTGCCGATGTCGAACCTGGAGCCGTGGTCGTGCAGGAGCAGCACGGCGGGGAAGGGCCCGTCGCCGTGCGGGGTGAGCAGGGCGCCGCGCACCCGCTCGTACCGGGTGAGGGAGACGGTGACCAACGCGCGGGTGTAGCCGTTCCCTTGGGTCCGCCCGGTGTACTCCGGCGCGAACGGCACCCGGTCCTGCCGTTCGACGAGGAGGTGCTCCTCGACCGTGGCCCGGGCGGTACGCCGCCAGGCGCGGAAGTCGCGGATCGGGGACGTCCCCCAGGCGAGCGGGAAGGTCAGGGCGTCCTTCAGCGCCGGGTGGAAGTCGGGCAGCGGCCCGTCCACGACCGCCGCCTCCGCCCCGGTCACCGCTCCCCCGGCCAGCAGCGCCGCACCCGCCCCGACCACGAAGCCGCGCCGGCCGAGCAGCTCATGGGCGTCCATACGGCCTCCCGGCTCCGGCGTGCCGCAGCACGTACCGTTCGACCGCGGCCGGGGAGGTGAGGGCGCGGTAGTCGTAGACATCTGCGGGGTCCCAGCCGACATCGCTCCCGAGACCGAGCCCGCTCGCCACGTCGTTCAGCCGGGCGGGCCGGCCGTTGAACCAGGAGCCGGTGTCCCGGAACCGCTCACCGCCGTAGTCCGCGACGGCGGCGGACGGTAAAGCGCCCAGATACCGGAAGACATTGCGCTCGGAGAAGATCGCGGACTCCACGCCGACGCCCAGGGCGTAGAGCGGCGCCCGCCCCCGGTGGACGTTGTTGACGACATGCACCTGCCCGAAGCGGACACGTGGGGCGCGTTGTACGACATCGCTGAACAGGTTGCGGGCGAAGGTCACCTTGAGATGCCCCCGGTCCCGGTCGCCGCGCCCGTCGCCCGAGCCGATGAGGAGCGCCTTGTCGTGGTCGTCGAACCGGCTGTCGGAGACGGTGACGAAGTCGGAGCCGTCCTCGATGTCCAGCAGCCCGTCGTGCCGCTGGACGCGTTCGCCGTGGAAGCCGAGGGGTGCCTCGCGGTCCGGGAAGCGGCCGTCGGTGAAGGTGCAGTGGTCGATCCAGATGTTCTTGCCGGTGATCACGGTCAGCGCGTCGAAGCGGGCGTTCCAGCTGCCGCGGGTGCCGTCGTCCGGGGACCAGCTGGTGAAGTGGTCGACGGGCGCCTCCAGACGGAGGTTGCGCACGATGATGTCGCTGCCGGTGTTGACGGTCAGGAACACCCCGAGCAGCCGGGCGTCGCGCCCCACGCCCACCAGCGTGGTGTTGCCCGGCACGGTGAGCTGGATCTGCGCCTTCTCCTTGTTCGAGCCCGTCTGGCGCAACTGCCGCTGCTGCCTGCAGTACTCGAAGCGGGTGTCGGACCAGACGGCGCCGTCCTCGCCGAAGCAGGACATGTACTTGCCGAGGTCGTATCCGGGCGCGTAGTCCTGCTCGCCGAGCAGGGAGCCGTCGTCGGCCTCGTGCCCGGAGACGGCGCCGACGACCCGGATCACCTTGGGGGCGGTGGGATCGCCGTCGTTGGCGAGAGCCTCCTTCAGCTCGGCCCGCGTGTCCACCGTCCAGATCCTGCCGCCCGCCCCGCCGTCGGTGCCGGTGCCGGTGGAGGCCCAGCCGACGGGCCCGCGTTCGGCGGCGGAGGCCGCGGGAGCCGGCCAGAGCAGGCACACACCGAGCAGGAGCGCAGCGGCCCTACGCACAGGGCCGCCAGTCGCCGAGATACGTCTGCCTGGTGTGCGAGGCGGCTTGCGCCCGGGTGAGCTGGGGCCGGTTCTCCGGGACGGACACGACGGCACCGGGCCCGGTGTTGCGGTACTCGGCGAACCGCATCGACTGCCAGGGATGGCCGCTCGCCATGTTCGTGTAGGGCGCGACCGCGTCGATGCCCGGGCCGAGCCGGGTGTCCCGGACGGTGAGCATCGGGCGGGCGGTGGTGTCGGAACTGGGCACCCAGGGCCGGGCGAGCTTGAAGTGGCCGTCGGGAGCCTCGCTGCTGACACGGCTCCTGGTCACCAGGTAGCCGAGCGGATTGGCACCGGCCGTCGAGGGGGCGAAGACGAAGCCGTACGGGGCGGCCGACAGGTCGGTCCGGTTCAGGGTCCGGAAGTGGCAGTGCTCGAAGACGGCGGTGGCCCGACCGAAGACGAAGTCGACGTCACCCTCGGCGTAGCAGTGGGCGAAGTACTGGCGGGCGAAGGTGCCCAGCGCCATGGAGTCGGCGTACAGGGTGTCCTGGTGGCCGAGGAACCGGCAGTGGTGGAAGGCGGACCGGTCGCCCTGGACCTTGAGGGCTACGGCCTGGGTGCCGGTGATGTCGGGGTGGTCGGCGCGCAGCCAGTCGTTGGCGAAGGTGATCCAGCGGGCGGTGAAGCCGTCGGCCTGCACGGTGGTGGTGGCGGAACCGGTGGTGCCGTGCGTGCCGCCGCCGGGCTTCGGGGTCCCGGCCGCGTTGTCGTACACGAGAACGACGTCACGGGGTTCCTCGCTCGCCCCGATCCAGGTCATCTCCGTACGGGCGGGGTCGACGGCGACCGTCTGACGGTAGACACCCGGGGCGATGACCAGGGTGTGTCCGCTCCCGTTCGCGGCGGCCACGGCGTCCCGGACGGTGGTGAAGTCACCGGCGCCGCCGGGGTGGACATACAGGCTCTTCGGGGTCAGGCGCGCGGCCGGTGAGCCGTACCGGCCGAACGGACGCGGACGGGTCCCGGCCCGCGCGGGGCCGGCGGCGAGTCCGAGGGCGGCGCCCGCGGAGGCGCCGGCGACGAGGAATCCCCGGCGGGAGAGGGAGAGACGGGATTGCGAGAGCATGCGGCTGCTCCTTCGCGGTACGGCGAATGCGGGAGGGGGGAAGGGCCGGGGCGGGCGCACCCCGGGGCCAGGGGTGCGATGCGGGCCGCCCCGGCCCGTTCAGGAGGGGCGGGTCAGGTCAGCGCACGCGGCCGGCGCCCGCGCCGGCGTCGACGATGCCCGGGACCCTCTTCGCCGGGTCGACACCGGCCCGCAGGGTCGGCGTCCAGCCGGCACCCGACTGGAGCGTCTCCCCGGGGATCTCGGCATTGTGCACGGCGATCAGGTCGACGGCCTTGCCGTTGACGTAGTTGGAACTGGCTGTGACCGGCGCCTCGTTCCACTTCTTGAGGATCTTCCCGGTGCTGATGCCCTGCGCGAGCGTGAACGCGTTGTGCTCGGCGACGAGCCGGGACTCCTTGCCGATGCCGTAGACATAGCCCCACTTCTGGCCCTTGGTGACCACGAAGTGGTTGTTGTAGGAGTCGACCTGCCCGAACCGCACCCGCGGCGCCCGCTCGACGATGCCCTCGAAACGGTTGTGGTGCAGCGTGACCTTGAGCTTGCCGGTGTCGTCGGCGGTGGCGCTGTCGCTGTTGCCGATCAGCATGGTCTTGTCGTGGTCCTTGAACGAGTTCCAGGACACCGTCACATGGTTGGAGCCGCGCACGACGTCGGCCAGCCCGTCGTGCTGCTGGTAGGTCTTGCCGAAGTAGGACGGCAGGGAACTGTCGGGATAACGGCCGTCGGTCAGCGTGTTGTGGTCGATCCACACATGGGTGGATCCGTAGACGACGACCCCGTCGTACTCGGAGTTCCAGGCGCCGGTCTTGTTGTCGTCGGTCGGGTCCCACTGCGGGAAGCAGTCGACCGGGGCCTCGATGGTGAGGTTACGGACGATGACGTTGTCGACGCCCTTGATCTGGAGACTGCCGCCGAGGATCCCGGAGTTCTTGCCCACGCCGATGATCGTGGTGTTGGCGGGGACGCTCGCCTTGATGATCTTGTCCTGCTGGGCGGCGGACGCGGCCCTCAGGTCCTCCTGGGTACCGCTGACCGGCTTGTCGTGCCCCCAGACGGCGGGGTCGTAGTCCGCGAGGTACTTCTGGAAGTCGTACCCCTCGGCCTCGAAGGCCTCGCAGCCCTGGGAGACGGCGTCGATCATCCCCTGCACCTTGATGATCCTGGGCGCGGAACCGCCGTCCTTCAGGGCGGCCTTGAACTGCTCCCAGGTGGTGACGGTGTAGACGTGCGCGGCATCGGCGGCGGCGCCGCCCGTGGTACCGGTGCCGTACGCGCCCCACCCGTCATTCGTCCCGAGGGTCTGGCGAGTCACGTCCCGTGGGCCGGCCTGGGCGGTGGTGCCGCTCAGGGACAGCACGAGCGCGGTGCACCCGACCAGGAGGGCGACTCTACCAATGACGTGATCATGACACTTCTGAATCTTCACGGTGCGGCTCTCTTCCTTCTTCTGTGTCGAGGGGTGTTACGCGGCGGACTCGGGCCAGCTGATCCAGGACTCCGGGATCTCCGCCTCCAGCCGGCACACATCGCGCGGCCCGAGCACCCGGGCCCGCAGCAACTCCCGTGCCACCAGCCGGGCCACGGCGATCGCGCCCGGCGGATTGAAGTGCGTGTTGTCCTGCTCGGTCGCGGTCCAGTTGAAGTACGTCTTCGTCTTCTCGACCCCGAGCTCCTGCCACAGGGCGAGCGACAGCGCCTGGATGTCCAGCAACGCGACCCGCTCCTCGGCGGCGAGCGCCCGCATGGCCGCCGGATACTCACCGTGCGTCGGCACGGCCTTCCCTGCCGCGTCGAACCTCCGCCGCTCGACGGCGGTGGCCAGCACCGGCCGCGCCCCACGGGCCCGGGCACCGTCGACGTACATCCGCAGATACTCCTGATACGTCGACCAGGGCTCGGTGTAGCGGGTGGGATCCTCCGCCTTCTCGTCATTGTGAGCGAACTGGATGAGAAGGAAGTCCCCCGGCTCGATCACATCGAGAATCGCATCGAGCCGCCCTTCCTCCACGAAGCTCTTGGAACTCCGCCCGTTCACGGCGTGATTGGAAACGGACCGAGATCGGTGAAGAAAGAACGGAAGCGCCATACCCCACCCGGTCTCGGGCGCCGCGGCAGCATATTTCTGGGCGGCGGTGGAGTCACCGGCGATGTAGAGGGTGCGGCTGCGATGCCCGGTGGCAAGTGCCGCATTGGCACCGGACAAGGCGAGAGGCACAGAGGCAACAGCGGCGGCAGCGACCTGTCTTCGACTGAGAGACATAAGGATCAACTCCATGTTTCTTGGGGGCGCGGGGCTGTATCAATTTGCGGCTCCGCCGCGTGGGCGCGACAAGCCAGGGACGGCCCGCACCCTGCAAGCAACAGGCCGCCCCACAACGAACCCAGCAATCACGCGTTCTGCTGATCCCACTCCTCCTGAGCAGCGTTCAACTGCTCAGCCATCGTGTCCAGGAATTCCTTCGCACTCATCTTCCCCAGCAGCACCTTCTGGAAGTTCGGCTCATTGTCAGCCTTGGAAATCGTGTTCCAGTCGGGCAGGTAGTACGGCAGCTGCACAATCGTCGTGGACCCGTCCGACAACGCCCCGGCGGCCAGCTTCGTAGGCTCCGCCTTAGAAATCCACGCATCCGACGCCGCGTCCGTGTTCGACGGCACCTGCCCCGCCGCCTCGTTGAACCGCGAGTTCTCCGCCTTGGACGTGGCGAACTCGATGAACTTCCAGGCCGCTTCCTTGTTCTTGCCGCTCTTGAACAGCCCCAGCCCGTCCACCGGGTTGGACACCTGCACCCGCTTGCCACCGGAACCCACCGGCTGCGGAATACCGCGGAACTTCTCGCCCCCCAGCGCCTTCACATGGTCCTGGTACGACCCGAGGTTGTGGTTCAGCATCCCGATCGTGCCGGAGTCCCACTGCGCGACCATCTTCGTGAAGTCGTTGTTGAGGTCGGCCGCCGGGGTGACCTTCTTGTACAGCGCCGCGTACTTCTCCAGCGCCGCCACGTTCTTCGGGTCGTTGACCGTGGTCTTGTCACCGCTGGAGTCCCAGAACGACGTGATCCCGGACTGCCCGTACATGGCGTCCAGCGCCTGGGCGATGGAGCCGGAGCCACCGCGAATGGTGTAGCCGAACTCGTTCTTGCCCACGTTCGTGAGCTTGTCCGCGGCCTCGTAGAACCGCTCCCACGTCGTGGGCTCCTCCAGGCCCGCCTTCTTGAACAGGTCGGTGCGGTAATACAGCACACCGTTGTTCGCGGAGGTCGGGATCGAGTACAGCTTGTCGTCGCCACCGCCGGCCGCCTTCAGCGACTCGACCATGTCCTTGTTGAGCTTGCCGTTCAGCGAGGACTCGCCGAGCCGCTCGTCCAGCGGCTCCAGCGCGCCCTGCGCGGCGAACCCGGCGAGCATCGCCGCGCCCACACCGCCGACGTCCGGCAGTCCGCCGCCCTGGAGGGCGGTGTCGACCTTGGACTGGTACTCGGTGGCGGCGATCCCGACGTACTCGACCTTGATGTCCGGGTTGGCCTTCTCGAAGTCGGCGATGATCTTCTTCCAGATCTCGGTGCGGACACCGCCGTTGTTGTCCCAGAAGACGATCTCGCCCTTGCCGCTGCCCTCGGAGCCCTTGTCACCGCTCGCCCCGCTGCCGTCGTCGCCGCAGGCGGTGACGGTCAGGGCGAGCGCGGCACCCAGGGCGACGGCCGTGGCGGCGCGCCTGCTTCTGCGAATGCTGATCTTCATTGGTCGGCTCTCTTCTTCTGGATCCAACTGGCTGTGAGAACGTGCTGCGAAGGTGCGGGGGGTCAGTGGTGGCGGGCGTAGGGAGCCCAGTCGTCCGTGCCCTTGAGGTAGTGCGCGACGGTGTGGGTCCGCGCGGCGGCGTCGCTCATCTGCGGCCGGTCCGCGGTCACGCCCGCCCCGGGCCCGTGGTTCCGGTACTCGGTGAACCGCGCGTCCTTCCACGAGAACCCGCTCATGTCGGTCCACGGGGAGGACTTGACCGCGGCGGGCAGTTCGGTGTCCCGGATCAGCACCTGGGCGACCGCCTCCGGCTCACCGCCCGGGTGCCAGGGCCGGCCGAGGTGGAAGGTCCCGTCCGGCGCGTCACTCACGATCTTCGACCGACTGATCAGGAATCCGTACGGGTTTCCCGTCCAGGTCGAGGCGGCGGTGATGTAGCCGTTGTTCGTGGCCGAGCCGCGGCTCAGCGCCCGGATCACCGACCGTTCGATCACCGTCGTGGCCCGGCCGTAGACGAAGTCGACATCGCCCTCGATGTAGGAGTCGCGGATGTAGACCCGGCTGACGGTGGTCAGCTTGGGGCTGTCGGTCATCAGGGTGTCCTGGTTGCCCAGGAACGCGGTGTCCTCGAAGACGATCCGGTCGCCGGTCGTCTTCATCGCCAGCGCCTGCTCGCCGTTGAGCTCGTGCGCGGCCTCGTCGAAGTCGTTGCTGAAGGTGAGGTTGCGCGCGGTGACGTCGTTCGCGGCGATCCGGACGGTGGCGCTCCCCGTCGAACCCCCTTGCGCGGCGGGCGTGTCGAAGACGATGACGGTGTCGGAGCGGTCGCGCCCGGTCCCGCGCAGCACGAGGTGCGGCTTGCTCGCGGGGATGAACACCTTCTCGCGATAGGTGCCGGGTGCGACGGCGATCGTCACCGGGGTGTCGTTGCCTTCGGGCACGGCGTCCACGGCGGACTGCACGGTCGGATGGTCGGCCGGGACGTTCAGCACGACCGGGCCGCCGATCCGCTGCTGCGGCCCCGAGAACCGCTTCACCAGCGCGGGCACGGCGGCGGCCGGGTCGAGGCGGTAGGCGTAGAACTCGCGGGGGTCGAACGCCGTGCCCCACGCGTCGTGCCGGCCCGTCGTCTTCCGCAGGATCGAGCCGCGCTGCACCAGCTCGGCGCCGGCGTCGGCCTGGTAGGGATGCTGGACGCCGTCGTAGAAGCTGTTCTCGATGACCATCTTCGTCCGGCCGCGCGACCAGTTCCCGTAGGTCCACACGGGGTCGCCGTCGGACAGCTGCGAGGACAGGTAGTTGTTGTAGAGGTGCGCGTAGGCGCAGTTGTCGGCGGACGGGTTGCGCTGCTTGGTGCCCCTGAACCAGTTGTGGTCGACGGTGATCTGCGTCTTGACGTTCGGGGTCCAGCCGATGCCGAAGGTCTTGTTGTTGTCGGTGAACCGGTTGTAGGAGACGGTGACGTACTCGCTGTCCTTGCGGATGTCGAGCTGGCCGTCGCAGATCCGCGAGAACCGTATGTGGTCGATCCACACATGGTGGGCGGTGTCGAGGCGGATGCCGTCGTAGTCGGTGTCCTTGCAGTCCCAGTTGCCCTCGATGGCCGTGTCGCGGATGGTGAGGTTGCGGATGATGACGTTGTGCGTGCCGGGGTCGAGGGTGAAGCCGCCGTGGACGATCTCGGCGGTGTCGCTGACGCCGATGATGGTCTTGTTGGAGGCGACGGGTATCTCCGTGCCGAACGGGTCCATCTCCAGGGCGCCCTTGACGCGGATGACGTAGGGCTCCTCGGCCGCCGCGTACTTGGCCAGCGCGGCCTGGTCGGTGACGGTGACGACCTTGCCGCCCGCGCCGCCGCTGGTTCCGCCGGCGAGGGAGGCGAAGCCGTGCGGGCGGTCGGTCCAGCGGTCCGCCGCGGGCACGGCCCCGGTGGAGGGCGCTGCCCGGGCGTCACTCATCGCCCCGAGGCTCAGCGCGGCGACGAGGCCGAGGACGGCGGCCACGACCTTGCCGTGCCTCGGTCTCGACAAGCGCTTGCTACGGAAGTGCGTCATTGCGGCTCCCAACAGGCGTACGACGACGGGTGCGTTACGAGGGGCTGATCCGGAACCGGGTGAAGCTAGCCGCGCCGGCGTGTCCTTGACCGGTGGGCGCGAGGGCGAACAGGCCGAGCAGGGCGCCGACCCAGCGCCACGGGGTGGCGGCGAAGACCGGGCCCGAGGGGCGGAAGCCGTCGCCGGTGTCGGCCGAGAAGCGGCAGCGGGCGTCCGCTCCGATCTCGATGCGCAGCCGGGCCCGGCCCTCGGGCGCGAGCCGCGGGTGGGCGGCGTCGCGCTCGGCGTCCGCGACCGCCTCGGCGAACCGGTGCACGAGGTGCGCGGTGCCGTCCGTGCCCCGCTGGAGGCCGATCCAGCCGAACGCGTCCCCGAGGACGGCGAGTCCGGCCCGGGCCCCGGGCTCGTCGCTGTCGAGCCGCAGCTCCACCTCGACGGTGCTGGGCGCGCCCGGCAGGCGCTGGGTGAGCACGCTGGGCAGTTTGCGCAGGTCGTGGGCGTCGGCCGAGCGGACGCAGGTCAGCCTGAGCTCGTCGGCGGAGTGCTGGGTGGCCCAGCCGTCGCCCGGGTTGGCCGTCCACTGCCACTGGCGGCCGTACCGTCCGCCGGGGAAGTCGTCGTCGGTGGCGGGCGCGGCGGGCGGCTGCGGCGGCAGGTCGGGCAGCGCGTGTACGGCGACGGGGGCGCCGTCGTCCCCGAGCACCGGCCAGTCTCCCCCACGGCCCCAGCGCATGGGCTGGAGGTGGACGACCCGGCCGTAGGCGCCGCGCTGCTGGAAGTGCAGGAACCAGTCCTCGCCGGTCGCGGTGCGCACCCAGCCGCCCTGGTGGGGGCCGTTGACGTCGGTGTCCTTCTGCTCCAAGACGATCTTCTCCTCGTACGGCCCGAAGAAGCCGCGCGAGCGGAAGGCGCCCTGCCAGCCGGTCTCGACGCTCCCGGCGGGGGCGAGGATCCAGTACCAGCCGTCGTGCCGGTAGAGCTTGGGGCCTTCGAGGGTGAACCAGCCGGGTATGCGGTCGGCGTCGACGATCACCTTGCCCTCGTCGAGGAGTTGGGTGCCGTCGGGGTGCATCCGGTGCCCGGTGAGGCGGTTCTTGATGCCGGAGCGGGACTTGGCCCAGGCGTGCACGAGGTAGGCCTCGCCGGTCTCCTCGTCCCACAGGGGGCAGGGGTCGATCAGGCCCTTGCCGGCCTTCAGCAGGTGCGGCCGGGTCCAGGGGCCTCTGATCTCGGGGGCGTTGATCTGGAAGATGCCCTGGTCGGGGTCGCCCCAGAAGATCCAGAAGCGTTCGTCGTGATGCCGGAGGGACGGGGCCCAGACGCCGCAGTCGTGGCGGGGACGCTCGAACTCCTCCGCCGGTTCGAGGCGTTCGAGGGCGTGTCCGACCAGGGTCCAGTTCACCAGGTCGCGGGAGTGGAGTAACGGCAGGCCGGGGGCGCGGCCGAAGCTGGAGGCGGTCAGATAGAAGTCGTCGCCGACGCGGACGACGTCCGGGTCGGACCAGTCGGCGTCGAGGATCGGATTGCGGTAGGTCCCGGTGCTCACGGGCTCACCGCCTTGCGGACGAGGGCCGCCGCGGCGTCCCGGCCGAGCCGGCCGTCGGCGACGACGGTGACGACCCGGCGGACGACGGTCTCGCCCGGCGGGATCGGCAGCCGCTCCTCGTGGGCCAAGGAGGAACCCACCCCGGGGTACTCCCCGGTGCGCACGAACCACGGGTCGCGGCGGGTCTGTTCGGTGGCCCCGGCGAAGACCAGCGTCCAGCCGGAGCCGGCCAGGGCGAGCCAGTCGGCGCGCTTGCCGTGCGCCTCGGTCTCGCCCTCGGTGCCGGAGGTGAAGACGTCCGGCGGCGTGTCCTCCTTGCGGGCGCGCCAGAAGAAGCCGCCGTAGGCCGCGCCCGGGCGCCCGTTCGTCGCCGGGCTGCCGATCGACAGCGGCTCCTTGGTGACGTTGGTGAGGGAGAAGGTGAGGTCCAGGGCCCAGGCCTGGTCGGTGAGTTCGGTGGCCGCGACCGTACGGCGCTCACGCAGCAGCTCACCGGCCGCCGACACCCAGCGCAGCTCCTCCACGAAGCCGTCCGGGTCGCGCAGCTGGAAGGCGACATGCCGCTGGGAGCCGTGGTTGTCCAGCTCGGTCGGGCCCTGGTCGCGGACGTAGGTGCGCCCGCCCCAGAAGTTGAACCCCTCGACGTCGGGAACGGCTACACCGACGCCGAGGTGGTGTGCGTGGTCGGCGGGGCTCAGCTCGGTGACCGCCGTACCGGACAGGGTGGTGACGGGATGCAGATAGGGGCGCGGGGAGAGCCGGACCGGCAGCTCGGGCCGGGTGACGTACCGGCCGACCGGCCGGCCCGCGACGCGCAGGACCGCGGTGTCGTTGCTGGTCATCGGGTGCTCACCTCGTTAGAGAGATGCTCCGCGGCCAGCGCCCAGGGGGCGCCGAGTTCGGAGTAGAGGGAGAGGGTGTCGGCTGCTGCCGCGACGAGGCCGTCGATGCCGGGGACGACACGGCGGTTCTCGTCGGGGATGCGGTGCCAGGCGGTGTCGGGCAGCGGCGCCGGGTCGGGAGAGGTGCGGATTGCCTCCACGACCTTCATGAAGGCGCCGGTCTCCTCCGGCGGGACCAGCAGGGCCGCGCCGGTGGTGAGGTGTGCGACGAGGTTCTCCAGCAGGTCGGTCCGGCCGTGCTCGGACTCCTCCGGGCCGTGCCCCGCACGCTGGAGCAGCACCCGGTCCTGCTTGTACCAGAAGGTGATCCGGCCGCTGCTGCCGTGCACGAGGACGTACGGCTCGTCCGACTCCTCGGCGCACAGCGTGGCGGCGACGGTCACGGGGTGGCCCTGCGTGGTGGTGACGCGGACGCAGGAGGTGTCGTCGGACTCGATGGCGTTGGCGCGCAGCAGCTCGGTCTCGATGCCGACGACGTGCTCGGCGCGGGTGCTGCCGCCCAGGGCGAGGGCGGTGGCGACGGCGTGCGCGAGGGGGTTGGTCAGCGCCCCGTCGATCACGTCGACGCCGTTCAGCCGCCGCTTGCCCGCCCAGGGCGCCCGCCGGAAGTAGTCCTCGTCGCGCACCCATGCACCGGCCCCGCCGAGCCCGACCAGCGTGCCGATCGCGCCCTCGGCGACCATCGCGCGGATGGCGGACAGGGCGTGCGAGCCCAGCGACTGGAAGCCGATCTGGCAGACGACCCCGGCCGCCGCGACCCCGTCGGCCATGCGGCGGAACTCCGCGTAGGAGGGAGCGGGCGGCTTCTCCAGCAGGAGGTGCACGCCCCGCTCGGCCGCCGTGAGCGCGAGGTCGGTGTGGGTCGGGATCGGTGTGCAGATCACGGCGATCCGCGCGCCGGTGGAGTCCAGCAGGGCACCGAAGTCGGCGGACTGCTCGGGCGTGCCCAGGTCGCCGAGCTCCTCCTCGGTCAGCGGCGTCAGCTCGCAGACGCCGGCCAGCCGCACGAGGCCCTGCTTCTGGAGCCGGCGGATGTTCTCGACGTGCCAGCGGCCGTGGCCCCGGGCACCGGCGAGGACGACAGGAAGTGGTGTGTTCATGGCGTCGATGATGCGACCGGTCACGGGATCCTCCCCGCTCCCGCGCCGCGGGCCACGGCCCGGTCGGCCGCCGCTGCGCTGTCGATCCGCCCGTGCAGGGTGGGGGTCCAGCCGACGTCGGCGGTCAGATCGCGTTCGCTGCCCGAGTTGTAGGCGTTGTAAATCGCGAGCAGGTCGACCGGGTAGCCGTTGAAGAGGGTGCCGCTCTGGTGCAGGGCGCTGCCGTTCCAGCTCTTGACCAGGTCGGCGACCTCCACATGGCCGGGGGCGTGGAAGGCGTTGCTCTCGGCGAAGATCCTCGACTCGGTGGAGACGCCGAGGGAGTAGCGGTAGTCGTCGCCGGTGACGTCGTAGCGGTTGTTGTAGACGTGCACCTGCCCGAAGCGGACGCGCGGGGCGCGCTGCACGACCGACTCGAAGGCGTTGTGGTGCAGGGTGACCCGGAGCTTGCCCCGGTCGCCGGTGGCGGTGTCGCCGTTGCCGATGAGCATCGCCTTGTCGTGGTCGGCGAAGCGGCTCCAGGAGACGGTCACCAGGTCGGAGCCGTTGGTGATGTCGAGCAGTCCGTCGTGGCGCAGGTAGTTGCGGGCGAAGTAGGTGGGTTCCTTCGCGTCGGGGTGGCCCCGGTCGGATGCGGTGATGTGGTCGACCCACACATGGGTGGCGCCGGTCAGCCAGATCGTGTCGTAGGCCGCCTTCCAGTCGCCGAGGCCGCCGGTGTTGGGCTGCCAGACGGGGAAGCAGTCGTAGGCGTCGCGCACGTCGAGGTTGCGGATGATCACGTTGTCCGCGTCCTTGACCTGGAGGCTGGCGCCCTTGAGGACGGCCGAGTCGCCGAGGCCGACGATGGTGGTGTTCGAGCCGACGGGCAGCACGATCCGCTCGGCCTGCCGCGCGGCGGAGGCCTGGCGGGCCTCCTCCTGCGGGCCGCTGGGCTTGGCGGAGCCCCAGGTGCGGGGGTCGTAGGCGGCGAGGTACTTCTTCAGGGCGTAGTCGCCGGTGGCGTAGTCGGAGCAGTCCAGGCGGTCGCCGTCGTCGTCGGTGTTGGCGTCGATGGTCCCGGCGATCCTGATGATCTTCGGGGTGTCGCTGCCGCCGTCGAGGGCGCGGACCAGTCCGGCCCGGTCGGTGACGGTGAAGACGTGCTCGGCGTCGGCGGCGGCGCCTCCGGTGGTGCCCGCGCCCTCGGCGGCCCAGCCGTCGTTCGCGGGCAGGGTGTCGCGGCTGATGTCCCGGTCCTCGGCGTGGGCGGGGACGCAGAGCAGCGCCAACAGCCCAGCGGCGACGGCCAGTTGTCTGCCTCTCATCCCTTCACCGCCCCCGCGCTGAACCCGGTGATCAGCCACTTCTGGATGAAGGCGAACACGATCACGACCGGGACGGCCGCGATGATGCCGCCCGCCGCGAGGGCGCCCAGGTCGACACTGTCCGCGCTCATCAGGGAGTTGAGGCCGACGGGGATCGTCTGCTTGTCCTGGTTGTTCAGGAACATCAGGGCGAACAGGAAATGGTTCCAGGAGTGGACGAAGGCGAACGAGCCGACGGCGATCAGGCCGGGCCGCAGCAGCGGCAGCACCACGATCCGGAAGGCCGTCATGCGGTTGCAGCCGTCCACCCAGGCCGCCTCCTCCAGGGAGTACGGCACGTTCTTGATGAAGTTGCTGATCAGGATCATCGACAGCGGCAGCTGGAAGACCGTCTCGGCGAGGATGACACTGCCCAGCGAGTTGATCATCTGCAGTTCGGCGAAGATCTCGAACAGCGGCACCAGCAGCAGGGCGCCCGGCACGAACTGGCTGCACAGCAGGGCCAGCATGAACGCCCGCTTGATCTTGAAGTCGAACCGGGCGAGGGCGTAGCCGCCGGCCAGTGCGACGAGCGTCGTCATGAGCAGGGTGGCGACGCCGACGAGCACGCTGTTGGTGAAGTAGGTGCCGAAGCTGCGGTCCGTCCACACCTTCTCGAAGTGCTCGAAGGTCATCGGCCAGGGCACGAGCGAGGTCGAGCCGGCCGGGCGCAGCGAGAAGAGCAGGATCCAGTAGAAGGGGATGAGGGTGAAGACCAGGTAGATGCCCAGGGGCAGGTAGACCTGCCAGCGGGGTGCCTCGTCCCAGGCGCGGTTCCTCTTCGTGGGCCGCGGCGGTTCGGGGGCGTCTCGCACCGGAGCGGGCGCCGCCTTGGTGGCTTCCTTGACGCTCACTTGTTGTCGCCTCCGAACTTGCTCAGCCGCAGATAGACCATCGAGCAGAAGAGCAGGATCACGAACGCGACCGTGGTCAGGGCGGACGCGTAGCCGAAGTTGTGGGCGTCGACCGAGGTGTTGGCGATGTACAGCGGGAGGGTCGTGGTCTCCCCCGCAGGGCCGCCGCCGGTCAGCGTGTAGAGCAGGTCGACGTTGTTGAACTCCCACACCGCGCGCAGCAGTGTGGACAGGATGATGGCGTCCTTCAGATGCGGCAGCGTGATGTGCCAGAACTGCTTGATGCGGCTGGCCCCGTCGACCTCGGCGGCCTCGTACAGGTCCTTCGACACGGACTGGAGGTCGGCGAGGATGAGGATCGCGAAGAAGGGAACGCCCCGCCACAGGTCGGCCACGACCGCCGCCGGGAACACCGTGGAGGTGTCCGACAACCAGCTCGTGCCGTAGGAGCCGATGCCCATGTCCGCGAGGTAACGGGTGATGCCCGTCTGGGAGTTGTAGAGCAGCACCCAGATCGCGGAGGTCAGTACGCCGGAGACGGCCCACGGGGAGAAGACCAGGGCGCGTCCCAGGCCCCGGCCCACGAAGGTCTGGTTGACGATGAGGGCCAGCGCGAGACCGAACAGCAGCTGGAGTCCGACCTCGACGACGACCCACTTGGCGCTGAAGACCAGCGTGTCCCAGAAGATCGGGTCCTTGGTGAAGGCGTGGACGAAGTTGTCGAAGCCCGCGTAGCCGTTCCGCCACGGCTTGGTGGGGTTGTAGTTCTGCAGGCTGTAGTAGAAGACGCTGATGACCGGGTAGGCGATGAAGCCCAGCATGAGCAGGGCGGCCGGGGCGATCAGCAGGTACGGGAGCCTGCGCGGCGTGGCGGAGGCCCGGCGCCGCCGGGGTGGCGCGGGCGGTTTCGCCACGGCTGCGGCTTGGGCCATGACTGTGTTCTCCGTTCTCAGTACGTTCGCACTTCGCGCACGGGTTCGCGTGAAGCGCTTTCTTTCCAAGCAGGGTGGTGCCGGGTCGTGCTGAGGTGCGTGGGCGCGCCGAAGAGGCGCGGGTGGTGCGTGGGCGCGCCGAGGTGGCGCGGGTGGTGCCTGAGCGGTGCGGTGCGGTGCTGTGGCGCAAGGGTGGTGCTGTGGCGCGAGGGTCGTACCGTGTCGCTGAGGTAGTGCCGTGGCGCTGGGTCGTGCCGTGGGGCGTGTCGTGCCGTGGGGCTCAGCCCGCGTACGGGTCCTGCACCTTGCCCGAGCGGGCCAGGAACTCGAAGTCGCAGCCGGTGTCGGCCTGCGTGATCTGCTCGTTGTAGAGCGCGCCGTAGCCGCGCTCGTACCGGGTGGGCGGCGGCGTCCAGTCCGCCCTGCGCCGCTCCAGCTCCTCTTCGTCCACGTGGAGATGGAGGGTGCGCGCCTCGACGTCGAGGGTGATGGCGTCACCGGTGCGGACGAGGGCGAGCGGTCCGCCGACGTACGACTCCGGTGCCACGTGCAGCACGCACGCGCCGTAACTCGTGCCGCTCATCCTGGCGTCGGAGATCCGGACCATGTCCCGGACGCCCTGCTTGAGCAGGTAGTCGGGCAGGGGCAGCATCCCGTACTCGGGCATGCCCGGGCCGCCCTTGGGGCCGGCGCCCCGCAGCACGAGGACGTGCTCGGGGGTGATGCCGAGCGACGGGTCGTTGATGGTGCGCTGCATCGTCTTGTAGTCGTCGAAGACGACCGCGGGACCGGTGTGCTTGAGCAGGTGCCGCTCGGCCGCGATGTGCTTGATGACGGCGCCGTCGGGGCAGAGGTTGCCGCGCAGCACGGCGACCCCGCCCTCCCCCGCCACCGGGTTGTCCCGGGTGCGGATGACGTCGTCGTCGTGAACGACGGCGTCCCCGATCTGCTCTCCCAGGGTCCCGTTGACGGTGGGCCGGTCCAGATGCAGCAGGTCGGTGATCCGCGAGAGGAAGGCGGGCAGACCGCCGGCGAAGTGGAAGTCCTCCATGAGGTACGTCTGTCCGCCGGGCCGGACGTTGGCGAGCACCGGCACGGTGCGGGCGATGCGGTCGAAGTCGTCGAGGGTGAGCTGGACCTGGCAGCGCCCCGCCATCGCGATCAGGTGGATGACGGCGTTGGTGGAGCCGCCGAGCCCGAGCACCGTGGTGACGGCGTCCTCGAAGGCCTCGCGGGTGAGGATCCGGGACGGCCGAAGCGCGGTCCAGGCGAGTTCCACGGCACGGCGCCCGGAGGCGGCGGCCATCCGCTCGTGCCCGGAGTCGACGGCCGGGATCGAGGAGGCGCCCGGCAGCGTCATACCGAGGGCTTCCGCCGCCGCGGTCATCGTCGACGCGGTCCCCATGGTCATGCAGTGACCGGGTGAGCGCGCCAGCCCGCCCTGCAGATCCCTCAGTTCGCAGTCGGTCAGGTTGCCCGCGCGGTGCTCGTCCCAGTACTTCCACATGTCGGTGCCGGACCCGAGGGTCTCACCGCGCCAGTGGCCCGGCAGCATCGGCCCCGCAGGCACGAAGATCGCCGGTACGTCGGCCGAGGCCGCGCCCATGAGCAGCGCGGGCGTCGACTTGTCGCAGCCGCCGAGCAGCACCGCCGCGTCGATCGGGTACGACCGCAGCAACTCCTCCGTCTCCATCGCGAGCAGGTTGCGATAGAGCATCGGGGTCGGCTTCTGGTACGTCTCGGAGAGCGTGGCGACCGGGAACTCCAGCGGGAAGCCGCCGGCCTGCCACACTCCCCGCTTGACCGCCTCGGCGCGCTCGCGCAGATGGACATGGCAGGGATTGATGTCGGACCAGGTGTTCAGGACGGCGATCACCGGGCGGCCCCGGTACTCCTCCGCCTCGTAACCGAGCTGGCGCATACGGGCGTTGTGCGACCAGGTGCGCAGCTGGCCCTCGGCGCCGTACCACTGGTGGCTCCTGAGGTCCTCGGGGCTCAGCCTGCCGGTCATATCGACCACCCCGCGGCGATGGCGGCGACCTCGGCGCGCTCGCTCTCCGGCAGCGGCTTGCTCGGCGGGCGCACCTCGCGGCGGCACAGCCCGAGGGAGGCGAGGGCCTCCTTGACGACGGTGACGTTGTTGGCGGAGCCGCTGTCGGCGCGCAGTTCCTCGAAGCGGCGGATCTGCTCCCAGACCTTCATGGCGGCCGGGTAGTCGCCGGAGCGCAGCGCCTCGATCATGTTCAGGGAGACGGCGGGGGCGACATTCACGAGCCCGGAGGTGAAGCCGGTGGCGCCCGCGGAGAAGTAGGAGGGGGCGTACGGCTCGGCGAGGCCCGCCACCCACACGAACCGCTCAAGACCCGCGTCACGGGCGAAGGCGGCGAACCTGGCGGCGTCCGGAACGGCGTACTTCACGCCGATGACGTTCGGGCAGGCGTCGGCGAGTTCGGCGAGCCGGGCACCGGTGAGCTGCGGATTGCGGACGTACGGGACGACCCCCAGCTCGGGCACGGCCTCGGCGACGGCGCGGTGGTAATCGACCCAGCCGCCCTGGGAGACGTACGGGTGGACGGGCTGGTGGACCATCACCATCCGGGCCCCGAGTTCACGGGCGTGCCGGGCGGAGGCGATGGCGGTCGGCACGTCGTGGCCGACCCCGACCAGGACGACGGCCCGGTCCCCTGCCTCGTCCATGGTCAACTCGGTGACCAGGCGGCGCTCTTCGGGGGTCAGGGCGTAGAACTCGCCGGTGTTGCCGTTCGGGGTGAGGGTCGTGATGCCGCCGTCGAGCAGACGGCGCAGCAGGGCCCGGTAGGTGTCCTCGGCGACGGAGCCGTCCTCGGCGAACGGGGTCACCGGGATCGCCACCACGTCGGCCAGGGCCGCCCGCTGGGTCTCGAACGCCACGCTGCTCATTGCTGACCTTCCTGTTCCAGTCCTGCCTCGGGGAAAGCGCGCCGTACGAAGGACGCGATGTGGGAGTGGAGGGCGCGGGCCGCGCCGTCGGCGTCGCCGTCGAGGGCGAGCCGGAGGATCTCGCGGTGCTCGCCGGCCTCCCGCTCCCAGGAGGGCGAGGCGGCCCAGGCGACGGCGGAGACCAGGGCGGCCTGGTCGCGGACCTCGTCGAGCATCCGGCCGAGCAGCGGGTTGCCGCAGGGCAGGTACAGGGCGCGGTGGAACTCCCGGTTGGCGAGGGAGCGTTCGGCGGTGTCGATGGCCGCGTCGGCCCTGGTCAGCGCCTCACGGGCGGCGTCCAGGGAGGCCCCGCGCTGTACGGCGCGCTTCAGCGCCTCGGGTTCCAGCAGCAGCCGTACGTCGTAGACCTCGCGTGCCATGTCCGCGTCCACCAGGCGCACGGTGACGCCCTTGTACTGGCTCATCACGACCAGCCCGGTCCCGGCGAGGGTCTTGAGGGCCTCGCGCACCGGGGTCTTCGACACCCCGAACTGTGCGGCGAGCTCGGTCTCGACCAGCGCCTGCCCGGGCGTCAACTGCCCGGTGAGGATGCGGTGTTTGATCCCTTCCAGCACGAACTGCGTGCGGGAGGGGATCGGCGTGGGCACAGAGGTCATGCGCGCCTCTCGGATCTCGCGTATCGCGTCTCATATATGACGTACGAAGTACGACGCGATGACGGTAGGAGGGGCGCGTTTGTTTCGTCAATGCTTCTGACAGAGGAAGTAGCAATCGCTTTCTACGACCTGGGGGCCCACTCCGGGTCCCGCCCGCTCAGTCCCACCGCCCTGGCCAGCAGTGGGGCGTCCGCCTCCACACGGACGACGGGTCCGAAGATCTCGCCCCGGCCGGGGTCGTCGACGGCCGCCTCGAGGAAGCCGTGGCACGCCTGAAGGGCGGCCGGGTCGGGGACGTAGCGCTGACCGGTCGCACGGGCCAGGTCCCAGCCGTGGATCACCAGCTCGTCATTGGCGACGAGGCCCGCGATCTCCCCGGGCAGGTCCAGGCCTCCGGCCCGGGTCATGCCGGTCCACGCGGCCGGGTCGCGCCAGGCCTCGGCAAGTTCGCCGAGCACCTTGGGCAGCTCCTCGCGCCAGCCGGGGCCGATGTCCGGGAGCGCGGACTGCGGGTTCGTGTCGGTCGTGGCGCCGAGGTCCTTGCGGCCGGCGTCACGGAAGGCGGCGGCCAGTCCGGTCAGGTGGCCCAGCACGTGGCGCACCGCGTACTCGGGGCAGGGCGTCGGGTCCGCGAGCTGCTCGTCGGTGACAGCTTCGGCCAGGCGTGCCACGACCGCCGTCTGCGGTCCGAGGTCGAGGGTCGGGGTCGTGTCGGTCATCGGCTGCTCCCTCTGATGTCCTGATGCCGTTCCTGGGAGGTATTGGGAGGTAGACCGACGGCGACCGCGGAACTCATCTCCCGGCCTAAAATACATATAGGGGTTATTCCAGTCATCTTCGGTGACAGGTGGTGCGTAATGACACAGGACGGCGCGCTGAGACTGCATCTGGAGTACGAGCTGGACGATCTGTGCCCGGTCGTGTTCCGCAAGCTGACCGAGCCCCGGGAACTGGCACGCTGGTGGGGCCCGGACGGGTTCAGCACCCCGGGTGTGGAGATCGACCTCCGACCGGGCGGTGCCTACCGGATCGCGATGCAGCCCCCGGAAGGCGAGCTGTTCTACCTGGTCGGCGAATACATCGACGTCGATCCCCCGGTAGGCCTGTCGTACACCTTCCGCTGGGAAGATCCCGATCCCGAGGACCGGGAGACGGTGGTGACACTGTCGCTGCACGACACCGACGTCAGACGGTCCGAGCTCACCCTCGACCAGGGCGACTTCGCCACCGAGCGGCGGCGGGCCCTCCACGAGGAAGGCTGGGTGCAGAGCCTCGGCAAGCTGGGGGAAATGCTCGCCTCACCCTGGGACTGATCACTGCCCCCGAGCTGAAATTAAGGCACCCTCCCGATCCCTCAGCATGGTCCTTAGTCCCACGATGGCCAGGCATGACGACCAAGTCGACCTGGCCTCTCGTGCTCGTCCTGCGCGACCGCAACGCGGGGCTCTACCTCTCCTCCGTGGTGGTCTCCGGCTTCGGCACCTCGGCCCTGTGGCTCGCGTCCGGCGTCTGGGTCAAGGACCTCACCGGCTCGGACGGCCTGGCCGCGCTGTGCATGCTCGCCATGTGGGTGCCGACCCTGGCCGGCCCGCTGCTGGGCACCCTCGCCGACCGGGGCAGCCGCAAGCCGCTGCTGATCGGCGTGAACGTGCTCCTGGGCGCCCTGCTGCTCACCCTCGTGAGCGTCGACGCCCCGGGCGACCTGTGGCTGCTGTACGCGGTGCTGTTCGTGTACGGCGCGGCGGGCGTCGTCCATGACGCGGCCGAGTCGGCGCTGGTGGCCGACGCCGTCGACTCGTCCCTGCTCGGCGACTTCAACGGCCTGCGCATGACGGCCACCGAGGGCATGAAACTCCTGGCCCCGCTGGCGGGCGCGGGACTGTACGCGGCGTACGGCGGTGCGAGCGTCGCCCTCCTGGACGCCGCGACGTTCGTGCTGGCCACAGGGCTGTACGCGCTACTGCGGGTCCGTGAGCAGCAGCCCGCGCCACCCACCGAAAACCGCCGGAAGCGAACCGCCGAGGGCGCCCACCACCTCTGGTCCCACCCCGTGCTGCGCCCCCTGGTCCTGGCGGGCGGCGCCACCATGCTGTGCGCCGGGGTGAACGGGGCGATGATCTACGCCGTCGTCGACGGCCTCGGGCACTCCCCCGCGTACGCCGGTGTGCTGTACGCCGTCCAGGGCGCCGGGTCGGTCGCGATCGGTCTGCTCTCCGGCACGGCCCTGCGCCGACTGGGCGCGCGGCGCTTCGCGGCGTACGGCATCGCTCTGCTGGCCGTCGCGGTGGCCCTGCGCGCGGTGCCGTCCGACCCACTGGCGCTGCTGTGCAGCGCGGCGATCGGCGCGGGCCTGCCCGCCGTACTGATCGCCACCCTGACCTCGGTGCAACGCGAGACCCCCGGCCCACTGCTGGGCCGTGTCACCGCCACGGCCAACACGCTGGTGTACACCCCGAACGTGCTCGGCCTGGCCACCGGGGCGGCCCTGGTCGAGCTGACCGGCCACCGGCTGATCCTGTTGGCCCTGGGCGCGGCCCTACTGACAACAGCGGCCCCACTGCTCCACCGCCCGGCCCGGGCGGAACGGACCGGGTCGAGGTCACCGTCGGACACCAACGCGGAGTGAGGGAGCCACGGCTCCGCTTCGCCGAACCACTGGGGCAACCCTGACCAAACTGACCCCCACCGCCCGGTGCCGTCGACCCTGGCCGCAGCCTTCCCGGCGCCCGCCGCCCCGCCTGGCAAAGCCACCGTTCGATGGCACAGAGCCACCGGGGCGACCCCGCCGCGTCAGCGACCCGCGAGAGCGGAGCGGACCGTCTCCAGGTCCCCGTCCGATGCCAACCCGGCGTGATACAGCCGCAGCTCCGTGGCACCGAGGCGGCGGGCCTCGGCCATGTCGCCGGCGAGGGTGTCGGGGCTGCCGCCCATGCCCGAGATGACGGGGAGGTTGGCGGCGATGACGGCGCCGTCCTTGCCCTGGCTCGCGAACGGCGTCAGGGTGCCGGTGCCTCCCGCGCAGGGCACGACCACGCCGTCCGCGACGGAGAGGATGTGCGCCGGGTCGACGCCGGGGTTGGCGCCGACGTGGTAGGACACGGGGTCCGCGTGCAGCAGCACCTGGAAGCCGTCGGGGGCGGCGGCCCGGACCGCTGCTACGGCGTCCTCCTGGAGCGTGCGGGCGGTGTCGTCGCGCCACGCGCGCGTGGTGTGCGCGAGGGTCTCTCCGAGGAGCTTCTCGATGCCGGTCCAGCCCCCGTCGGAGGGCGTCGCCCCCTGCCAGACCGGCTCCAGCGCGGTCCGTACGGCGGCGGCCAGCTCGTCGGCGTCCAGGCCGTGCCGGCCGTAGCCCTCCCGGCAGGACGGGCAGAAGCAGAGCGCCATCAGGTACTCCCCGGCGTCCCCGAGGCCGACGCCGCCGGTCTTGTCGTGGGCGTGCAGATGCTGCAGTCCGTACCAGCCGAGGGACTCCAGCTCGGTGCCCCGCGCCCCGGGCCGTACCGCCGCCTCCGCCGCCAGGTCGGTCAGGTACGCGCGCGTGGCGGGCTGGGCGATGCACGGTGCCCAGGGGTAGCGGTCACCGTAGGCGTTGACGACCGAGGTGTCCGGGTGCTCGGCGCCGAGGCGGGAGTTGTGCGCGAGGACGACCCAGGTGTGCACCTCCAGGCCGGCGTCCGCGAGAACGACCGCGGCCTCCCCGAAGGCGTCCCCGGGGGCCCAGGCACCGGCCGCGTAGGGGCGCAGCTCCCGCCCCTCCCAGCGGTCGCCCGCCGGATAGAGCACCGAGGCGTGCTCGGCGGTGACGATGCGGTGGCGCGGGTGGCGGGGCGTGAGGGCGCGCGTGGAGTGGTAGGCGGCGGCAAGCGTCACCTGCTCCACACCGAGCGCGGCGATCCGCGCGGGCGCCTCCGGATCCCCGTTGACGTCCCAGGGGTAGACGAATGCCGACGCCTTCACCGCATCTCCTTCCAGGAAGCCCCAGCCTTCGCGCCGGGGACGAATCGAACCCCTGCAGAGCAGAGCTGGGGACGGGGCTTCACCCCAAGGGCGAAATGCCGCCTACACAATCGGGTAGTCCGCACACCGTGCGTAGCGAGAACCAAGCACGCACAACGCGCTGAGCGAGAGCCAAGCTGGCGCACACCAACATTTTCGGGCAACCGGGCAGGTTCCGTCCCGGCTGGTGCCGAGGGAGTAAGACCTCGCTGGTCGCTGACCGGCGGGGCATCCTGAGCCAGGAATCCCCCCGCTACGACTGGGGGAGGGTTCAATTGGCCTCCTCCAGCAGCCCATAGCCGCGTTCGATCAGTTCGGCGAGCTGCTTGACATGATCCCCGGTCGGCTCGTGCAGCGGGGGCCGCACCTCGCCCACGTCGAGGCCGCGCAGCCGTACACCGGCCTTGACCAGGGCGACGGCGTAGCCGCGGCCCTGGGCGCGCAGTTCGACGAACGGGCGGAAGAAGCCGTCCAGCAGCTTCTCCACGGTCCGCTCGTCGCCGTTGCCGAGGGCCCGGTGGAAGGCGAGGGCCAGCTCGGGCGCGAAGCAGAACACGGCGGAGGAGTAGAGCGTGACGCCGAGGGCGCGGTAGGCGAGCTGGGTCTGCTCGGCGGTCGGCAGCCCGTTGAAGTACAGGAAGTCGCCCGGGACCTCCATGCGCACCGCGCTGATGATGCGCTGCATGAGGTCGAGGTCGCCGAGCCCGTCCTTGAGGCCGATGATCCCGTTCGTGCGGGCCAGTTCGACGACGGTCTCCGGGGTGAAGACAGCGTTGTCGCGCTGGTAGACGACCACGGGCAGGGAGGTCGCGGCGGCCACCTCCCGGTAGTGCCGCAGCAGCCCCTCCTGCCCGGCGACGACGAGGTAGGGCGGCATGGCGAGCAGCCCGTCCGCCCCGGCGGCCTCGGCGAGGCGGGCGTAGCGCACGGCGAGCGCGGTGCCGTACCCGGCGCCCGCGACGACCGGCACGCGCCCCTCGGTCGCCTCGACGGCCGCCCGGACGCACCGCTCGAACTCCTCGGGCGTGAGCGCGTGGAACTCGCCGGTGCCGCAGCAGGCGAACACGGCGGCAGCTCCGGCCTCCACCCCGCGGCGTACATGCGTGCGGTAGGCGTCGAGGTCCACGGAGCCGTCGGGGCCGTACGCGGTGACCGGGAAGAACAGCGGTCCGCTGGGGACGGTGAGCCGAGCGGCGAGAGGGGCTGACGTCACAAGCTCTCCCGGTTCCATATTCATGATTGGCGTCTATATTTCTGAACACCTCCACGCTAAGGCGCCGCCTTGGTGCCGGTCAAGCGCGCGAACCCGCGACGCACCAGCGGATTTGCCGCTCCCGTGCCACACTTGACGGGCTCCACCCCAGCTCCTTAGCGTGTCCACGCATATGAATGCCGTGCGCCCATGTACACGGCGGCCCATTCAAGGAGACCCGAGGATGCCCGCTCCCCGCACCGTTCTGCTCACCGGCGCCGCCGGCGGCCTCGGCACCCTGATGCGGGACCTGCTCCCGGCCTACGGCTACGAGCTGCGCCTGCTCGACCTGCGCCCGATCGAGGACGCGCCGGACGCGATCGTCGCCGACCTCGGCGACAAGGACGCCGTGCGCGAGGCGGTCCGGGGCGTCGACGCGATCATCCACCTCGCGGGCATCTCCCTGGAAGCCCCCTTCGAGAAGATCCTCAAAGCGAACATCGAGGGCACCTACCACTTGTACGAGGCCGCCCGTGAGGAGGGCGTCGGCCGGATCGTCTTCGCCTCCTCGAACCACGCCGTCGGCTACACCCCGCGCCCCCAGGGTTCCGACCCGCTCATCCCCATCGACACCCCGCACCGCCCGGACACCTTCTACGGCCTGTCCAAGTCCTTCGGCGAGGACCTCGCGCAGTTCTACTGGGACAAGCACGGCGTCGAGACGGTCTCGGTGCGCATCGGCTCCTGCTTCGCCGAGCCGACCAGCGTGCGCATGCTGTCGGTGTGGATGAGCCCGGCCGACGGCGCCCGCCTCCTCCACGCGAGCCTGACCGCCGAGAGCGTCGGCCACACCGTCGTCTACGGCTCCTCCGCCAACACCCGGCTCTGGTGGGACCTCACCACGGCACGGGCGCTCGGCTACGACCCCCAGGACGACTCCGAGCCCTTCGCCGAGAAGCTGATCGCCGAGCAGGGCGAACTGCGGGACGGCAACGAGGCGCACGCCTACCTCGGCGGCCAGTTCGTGACGGACCCGCCGATCTGGCCGTACTGACCCGAAGACATCACCTCACACGGCGGGCGGGCAGAGAACGGGCCCGCCCGCTCGGGCATTCGGGCACACCCCGGAAGACGGCAGGGCAACACCCTCAAGGGCGCGAGGAACCGCGCGACCAGCCACAACGCGCCCGCGGACGGCTACCGAGCCCCCGCGGCACTCCGCGAAAACTCACGACCGAACGGGCACACACGGGCAGGATCGCGCCCGCAACAGACCTGGCCACCGTCGAAGACCCGCTGTAGAACTTCCCCCATGGCCCGACCGAGGGCCCGAACGGGCAGCACAGCAGGGAGGCGGGTGACGGCCATGACCAGAACCGCGGAAGAACGTCAGCGCGAGATCGTGCTCGTCGCACGCCGCGACGGCGCGGTCGACGTCACCGCCCTCGCCGGCGAACTGGGCGTGGCCAAGGAGACCGTACGCCGGGATCTGCGCGTCCTGGAGGACCACGGCCTGCTCCGCCGTACGCATGGCGGCGCCTACCCCGTGGAGAGCGCCGGCTTCGAGACGACGCTCGCCTTCCGCGCCACCAGCCACGTCCCCGAGAAGCGCCGGATCGCGGCCGCCGCGGCCGAGCTGCTCGGGGACGCCGAGACCGTCTTCGTCGACGAGGGCTACACCCCGCAGCTCATCGCCGAGGCACTCCCCAGGGACCGGCCGCTGACCGTGGTCACCGCGTCCCTCCCGGTCGCGGGCGCGCTCGCCGAGACCGACACCGTCTCCGTCCTGCTGCTCGGCGGCCGGGTCCGCTCCGGCACCCTCGCCACCGTCGACCACTGGACGACGAAGATGCTGGCCGGCTTCGTCGTCGACCTGGCGTTCATCGGCGCCAACGGCATCTCCCGCGAACACGGCCTCACCACCCCCGACCCGGCCGTCAGCGAGGTCAAGACACAGGCGATCCGGGCCGCCCGCCGCACGGTCTTCGCGGGCGTGCACACCAAGTTCGGAGCGGTCAGCTTCTGCCGGTTCGCCGAGGTCGGCGCACTGGAGACGATCGTGACGAGCACGCTGCTGCCGACCGCCGAAGCCCACCGCTACTCACTGCTCGGACCCCAGGTCATCCGGGTCTGACACCACACCGACGTCCCCCATCGGGCGCAGCCATGCCCTGAACCACCCTTTATCTCCCCATACATCCAGGAGCGATCCATGCGAACCCAGAGCCGACGACGGCCACCGCGAGCCACGCTCGCCGCGGCCGCCGCAGGGACGCTGCTCGCCCCGCTGCTCTCCGGCTGCTGGGTCGGCGCGGGCGGGGCCGGATCCGGCGGCGACGCCATCAACGTCCTCATGGTCAACAACCCCCAGATGGTCGAGCTGCAGAAGCTGACCCGCGCCCACTTCACCAAGGAGACGGGCATCAAGGTCAACTTCACGGTCCTGCCCGAGAACGACGTCCGCGACAAGATCAGCCAGGACTTCGCCAACCAGGCCGGCCAG
The DNA here is from genome assembly GCF_042671245.1 of Streptomyces sp. NPDC057099. Classification (NCBI taxonomy): domain Bacteria; kingdom Bacillati; phylum Actinomycetota; class Actinomycetes; order Kitasatosporales; family Streptomycetaceae; genus Streptomyces; species Streptomyces sp. NPDC057099. The sequence continues at coordinate 233,460 of NZ_JBHUTX010000006.1, read as the reverse complement.
TACGACGTCGCCACCCTGTCCAACTACGAGATACCGATCTACGCCCGCAACGGCTGGCTGCACGAGATGAACGGCTACGTCGCCAAGGACCCGGCCTACGACGAGCGGGACGTCCTGAAGCCGATGCGCCAGTCCCTCACCGCGGAGGACGGCAAGCTCTACGGCCAGCCCTTCTACGGCGAGTCGTCGTTCCTGATGTACCGCAAGGACGTGTTCGAGAAGCAGGGCCTGACGATGCCCGCGCACCCCACCTGGCAGCAGGTGGCGGACCTCGCGGCGAAGACGGACGGCGCCGAACCGGGCATGAAGGGCATCTGCCTGCGCGGCCTGCCCGGCTGGGGCGAGGTGATGGCACCCCTGACGACGGTCGTGAACACCTTCGGCGGCACCTGGTTCGACAAGAACTGGAAGGCACGGCTCGACTCACCCGCCTTCGAGAAGGCGACGAAGTTCTACGTCGACCTGGTCCGCGAGCACGGCGAGTCCGGCGCCGCCCAGTCCGGCTTCGCCGAGTGCCTGAACAACATGACCCAGGGCAAGGTCGCCATGTGGTACGACGCCACCTCCGCGGCCGGATCCCTGGAGGCGGCGAAGTCGCCGGTCAAGGGCAAGGTCGGCTACGCCCCCGCACCCGTCGAGAAGACGAAGTCGTCCGGCTGGCTCTACACCTGGGCCTGGGGCATCCAGAAGTCCTCCCGCAACCCCGACAACGCCTGGAAGTTCGTCTCCTGGGCGTCCGGCAAGGGCTACGAGGAATTGGTCGGCGAGAAGGCCGGCTGGTCCAACGTCCCGGCCGGCAAACGGGCGTCGACATACGCCAACGCCGACTACCGCAAGGAGGCCGCCGCCTTCCAGGAGATGACCAAGGAGGCCATCGAGGGGGCCCGGCCCGACGATCCCGGCGTGCAGCCGCGGCCCGCGCCCGGCATCCAGTTCGTCGGCATCCCCGAGTTCACCGACCTCGGCACCAAGGTCTCCCAGGAGATCAGCGCGGCCATCGCCGGACGCCAGTCCGTCGAGTCGGCCCTGAAGAAGTCCCAGCAGCTCGCCGAGAAGATCTCCGAGGAGTACGAGGGACGATGACCGCCACGACAACGGCCCCCGCGGCCTCCCCCGAGCTCCGCACCCCGGCCCGCAGGCCCTCCGCCCGGCTGCGCGCCTGGGCCACCCGGGCCCCGCTGCTCCCCGCCCTGATCTTCATGGTCGTCGTCACCCAGCTGCCCTTCGTGGCCACGCTGGTGATCTCCTTCTTCGACTGGAACGCCCTCTATCCCGACGCCCGCCACTTCACCGGCCTCGACAACTACCAGGAGGTCCTCACCGACGCGGACCTGCGCCACTCGGTGTGGACGACCGTCCTGCTGACGGTGGCGGTGGTCCTGGCCAGCCTGGTGCTGGGACTCGTCCTCGCCCTGCTGCTGGACCGGAAATTCAGAGGCCGGGGCATCGTCCGCACCCTGCTGATCGCGCCGTTCCTGGTGGTCCCGGTAGCAGCGGCCCTGCTCTGGAAGCATGTGCTCTACAACCCTGAATACGGCCTGCTCAATGGGTTGTTGCACTATGTGGGCGGCCCACAACCCGACTGGATCTCCACCACCCCGCTCCTCGCGGTCGAGGCCTCCCTCGTCTGGCAGTGGACGCCGTTCATGATGCTGATCCTGCTCGCCGGACTGCAGAGCCGCGACCACGAGCAGGTCGAGGCGGCCCGGGTCGACGGCGCGAGCGACTGGCAGATCTTCGTCCATCTGACACTCCCGCATCTGCGCCGCTATCTCGAACTGGGCGCCCTGCTGGGCTCGATCTACATCGTCCAGAACTTCGACGCGGTCTTCACGATCACATCCGGCGGCCTGGGCACCGCCAACCTCCCCTACACCGTCTACCAGAGCTTCTACCAGGCCCACGAGAACGGCCTCGCCTCGGCCGCGGGCGTCCTGGTCGTCATCGGCTCCATCATCATCGCGACCTTCGCCCTGCGCGTGGTGTCGTCCCTGTTCCGCGAGGAGGCCTCCCGCGCATGAACGTCCTACGCCGTAACAGCATGGGCCTCATGGCCTGGCTGGCCGGGATCGTGTTCTTCCTGCCCATCGCCTGGATGGCCCTGACATCCCTCCACTCGGAAGCCGACGCGGCGACCAACCCGCCCTCCTTCGCGGCCTCCCTGACCCTGGACGGCTACCGCGAGTTCTTCGGCGCGGGCGGCGGCGCGAGCCCCTGGCCGGCGCTGATCAACTCGACGGTCGCGTCACTCGCCTCGACCCTGCTGGTACTGCTGCTGGCCTTCCCTGCGGCCTACGCGCTGTCGATCAACCGCGTCCGCAAGTGGACGGACGTCCTGTTCTTCTTCCTCTCCACGAAGATGCTGCCGGTGGTGGCGGGCCTGCTGCCGATCTACCTGTTCGCGAAGAACGCCGGGATGCTCGACAACATCTGGCTGCTGGTCATCCTCTACACCTCCATGAACCTGCCGATCGCGGTGTGGATGATGCAGTCCTTCCTCGCCGAGATCCCGGTCGCGGTGATCGAGGCGGCGAAGGTGGACGGGGCCAGACTGCCGACCGTCCTCGCGCGCGTGGTCGCCCCGATCTCCCTCCCCGGTATCGCCGCGACGGCGCTGATCTGCTTCATCTTCAGCTGGAACGAACTGCTCTTCGCACGGGTGCTGACCGGCGTGGTCGCCGAGACCGCCCCCGTCTTCCTGACCAGCTTCATCACCAGCCAGGGCCTGTTCCTGGCGAAGGTGTGCGCCGCGTCGCTCGTGATCTCCCTGCCGGTGCTCGCCGCGGGGTTCGCCGCCCAGGACAAGCTGGTCCAGGGCCTGTCGTTGGGAGCCGTGAAATGAAGGCCGCCGTCATCGAGTCCGTGGGCAAGGCCGTCGTCGCCGAGGTCCCGGACCCGACGCCAGGGCCGCGCGAGGTCGTCGTCGAAGTGGCCGCCTGCGGCCTCTGCGGCACCGATCTCCACATCCTCCAGGGCGAGTTCGCCCCGAAGCTGCCGATCGTGCCCGGGCACGAGTTCGCGGGCCAGGTGGTCGGCGTCGGCAACCGGGTCACCGAGATGTCGGTGGGCGACCGGGTCGCGGTCGACCCCTCGCTCTACTGCTACGAGTGCCGCTACTGCCGTACGGGCCACAACAACCTCTGCGAACGCTGGGCGGCGATCGGCGTGACCACGGCGGGCGGCGCCGCGCAGTTCGCGGTGGCCCCGGTGGCGAACTGCGTGAAGCTCCCGGAACACGTCCGCACGGAGGACGCGGCCCTCGTGGAGCCGCTGTCCTGCGCGGTACGCGGCTACGACGTGCTCCAGTCCCGCCTCGGCGCGCACGTCCTGATCTACGGCTCCGGAACGATGGGCCTGATGATGCTGGAACTGGCCAAGCGCACGGGCGCGGCCAGCGTGGACGTCGTCGACGTGAACCCGGCCCGTCTGGAGACGGCCCGCCGCCTCGGTGTCTCGGCGTCGGCGGCGAACCCCGACGAACTGGACCGGCCGCAGGGCTGGGACCTGGTCGTCGACGCCACGGGCAACGCGGCGGCGATCCAGGACGGCCTGGACCGGGTGGCGAAGGGGGGCACGTTCCTGCAGTTCGGCGTGGCCGACTATTCAACCCGCGTGACGATCGACCCGTACCGCATCTACAACCAGGAGATCACCATCACCGGCTCGATGGCGGTGCTGCACAGCTTCGAGCGGGCGGCGGAGCTCTTCGCGAACGGGGTGCTGGACCCGGAGATCTTCATCAGCGACCGCATCCCGCTGGAGCGGTACCCGCAGGCGCTGGAGCAGTTCGCGGCCGGCGTCGGCCGGAAGATCGTCGTGGTGCCGTAGCAGGACCGGACCGGTCAAAACGGCGCGTGGGATGCGACCCCCTCCGGCCGCACCCCACGCGTCCCCCGAGCACCGCCGGTCGTGCAAGATCCTTCCGCGCCAGTCTTGTGCAGCCGGACCGCCGAAGGGAACATCCGTCTGATGCCGATCTTCGACGGATTGATAGCGGAACACCTATCAATGAACGGCGGCCACAGGACGCGGGCCGACCGGAGCAGGCCAGGCGAAATTCGCTGGGGCCGCCCGTCTCCCGCCCCGTACCCTCACCGCATGCCAAGACCCCACGGATTCACCTACGAGCAGCACACGGGCGGAACCGTCCGCATCACCCACCACGGCCGCCCCGCCACCACCCTGAACGGCCCCCGCGCCGCCCAGTTCCTCACCGAGGTCGAGACCTCCGACCCCCAGCTCGTCATGGCCCGCTGGACCGGCAACTACAAGCGCGGCAACGAGCGCACCGCACGCGACCATCCCCGCAATCGCCGCTGACCCGATTGGGCTCAAGGTAAGGGAACGGCAAAACCGCCTCGCTCGTTCACCCGGCATGACAGCTATGACCCCCGGCTCGAACATCCCCCTGTCCGCCGCCCGCGTGACGGTGGACGTCGCCGCCCCGGTGCGGCTCGACGTATCGGGCCTGCTGCTCACCGCCGACGGCAAGGTGCGCTCCGACGACGACTTCATCTTCTACAACCAGCCGTCGGGCCCGGGCGTGACGTACCGCTCCGGCGGCGGCACCGCGCCCGACGCGATCACGGTCGACACGGCGGCCGTACCCCCCGGCATCGAGAAGATCATCGTCACCGCCAGCCCGGATGCCGCGGGCCAGACCTTCCAGGGCGTGGAGCCGACCGCCACGATCCGCAACGCGGACGACAGCTCCGTCCTGGCTTCCTTCACACCGCCGCAGCTCGGCAGCGAGACGGCCCTGGTGATCGTGGAGATCTACCTGCGCAACGGCCAGTGGAAGGCCCGCGCGGTCGGCCAGGGCTACGCCAACGGCCTCGCGGGCATCGCCACGGACTTCGGTGTGACGGTGGAGGAACCGGCCGCAGCGGCCCAGCCGGTGACCCCGCCCCCGGCCCCGATGCAGCCGCCGGTGGCCCCGCCGGCCCCGCCCGTCTCCACGCCCGCGGCACCCCCGGCCCCGGCCACCCCTCCCCCGCCGCCCGCGCCCGGCACCGGGAAGATCAACCTCGACAAGGGCCGCGTCAGTCTCCAGAAGAACCAGACCGTCTCCCTCGTCAAGGGCGGTCGCCCCCTGCTCTCCTCGGTCAAGATGGGCCTCGGCTGGGAGCCGGCGTACCGCGGCAAGGACATCGACCTCGACGCCTCGGTCATCGCCTACGGGCCGCAGCGCAACCACATCGACAGCTGCTACTTCGGCAAGCTCCAGATCGTGGGCGGCGCGATCAAGCACTCCGGTGACAACCTCACGGGTGAGGGCGGCGGGGACGACGAGGTGATCATGGTCGACCTCGGCCGGCTGCCGCAGGAGGTCACCGGCCTGGTCTTCACGGTCAACTCCTTCTCCGGCCAGAAGTTCACGGAGGTCGCCAAGGCCTACTGCCGCCTCCTGGACGGCACGACGGGCGAGGAGTTGGTCCGCTTCGACCTCACCAGCGCCGAGCCCCAGACCGGCGTGATGATGGCCAAGCTGATCCGCCAGTTCTCCGGCGAGTGGGACATGACCGCGATGGGCGACTTCGTGAAGTCCCGCACGGTCAGGGGCATGGTCAAGCCGGCAGCCCAGGCGCTGTAAACGACCTACGCACTCCCCGCGCCCTTCCAGGGGCGCGGGGAACTGCGCGACAAGCCACACACCTCCCGCACGCTCCAGAACCCCCGCACCCCCACGGCGCCTGGGACCCACGACCGGCACCGCCCCGCCACTCACACACCCCTCGGCCGCAACCCCTCCACCAACAGCATCAGATACCGCCGTACATACCCACACTCCGCATCGGCCAGCTCCGCCGCCACAGCGACCCCATGGACCAGCCGCAGAACATCGATCGGCTCGACATCCCCCCGCAGCGCCCCCGCCTCCCGCGCCGCCCGCACCAGCCGCCCCGCCGCGCCCTTCACCGAGTCACCGCAGGCCGTCCCCACGGGGGACCCCGTGTCCGTGACGGCAGGACCCAGCAACGCCTTGAGACCACGCACCGCGATCAGCCCGGCGCCGAGTTCGTACAGCCACTCCACCAGCGCCTCGCCCGGCGCCAGCCCGGCCGCCAGCTCGTCCGCCCGGGCCGCGATCGCCTCGATACGGTCGAGGTACACGGCCTCCAGCAGCGCCTGCCGGGTCGGAAAGTGCCGGTACAGCGTGCCGGAGCCGACCCCGGCCCGCTTGGCGATGTCGTCGAGCGACGCACTCTCCCCATGCTCGGCGAACGCCTCGGCGGCCGCCTTCAGCAACCGCTCGTAGTTACGCCGGGCATCCGCCCGCATGGGCCTGACCTGCGCCACGCAACCACTCCTCACGAGGTACGAGACACGAGAACCGGGGACTCTCTCCGCACCCTATCGAGACAACCGCCCGGCTCCCCTGCCCCGCAACCGCCGTCCTACATCTTCATCGCCCCCGCCGCCAGGTCCCGCAGGAAGTGCCGCGCGCCGATGAGGAACACCAGGATCAGCGGGATGACGCTCATCAACGCGCCCGCCATCACCAGGGAGTAGTCGGTGTTGTAGAGGACGTTGAGGTTCGCCAGGGCGACCTGGAGGGTGACCTTGTCCGGGTCGATCATGACGACCAGGGGCCAGATGTAGTCGTTCCACAGGCCGATGAAGGTGAAGATGCCGAGGAAGGCCAGGGCCGGGCGGAAGAGCGGCAGGGCGACCGTCCAGTAGAGGCGGAAGAAGCCGGCGCCGTCGATCCGCCCCGCGTCGAGGAGTTCGTCCGGCAGTGAGTTCTGGGCGTACTGGCGCATCCAGAAGATGCCGAACGCGTTCGCCGCGCTGGGGATGATCAGCGCCTTCAGCGAGCCCGCCCAGCCGAACTCGGCCATGGTGACGAACTGCGGCACCAGGGAGAGCTGCGCGGGGATCATGTACGTCACCAGCAGCATGCCGAAGAGGAACTTCTTCGCCGGGAACTCGTACTTGGCGAAGGCGAAAGCGGCCAGCGAGTCGAAGAAGAGGACCAGCACGGTCCCGAGTACGGCGACGACGACGGTGTTGAACAGCGAGCCGAAGAAGTCGACGGTGTCGAGCACCCGCGCCATGTTGTCCAGCAGATGCGGCCCGGGCAGCAGCTTGGGCGGGTAGCGGTAGATGTCCTGCGTGGTGCCGGAGGCCAGCACCACCAGCCAGTAGAAGGGGAACAGCGAGACCAGCACACCGAACAGCAGCGTCGCCCGTACGCCGATTCGGCTGAGCCTGCTGCCGGAGCCGATGGCCAGGTTCGCGCTGGAGGTCGTCCTGTCGTCAGCGGCCATTGCGGGCCCCCTTGCGGCGCAGCAGACCGGCGATGCCGGGACGGCGGTCGTCGTCCGAGCCGGAGACCAGCCGCCAGTTGATGACGGTGAAGAGCGCGATGATCGCGAAGAGGACCCAGCCCATCGCGGCGCCGTAGCCGAACTGGTGCTCCTTGAATGCCTTCTGCCACAGATAGAGCACGATGGTCATCCCTTCCTGGCCCGGACCGCCCGTGGTTCCGACGTCGGTCGACTGGAAGAGCACCTGGGACTCGGTGAAGATCTGCAGGCCGTTGATGGTGGAGGTGACGGCGGCGAACAGGACCACGGGCCGCAGTTGCGGCAGCACGACCCGGAAGAGGGTCTGCCGGCTGTTCGCGCCGTCGACGCGGGCGGCCTCGAAGTGCTCGGTGGGGATGGCCTGGAGGCCCGCCAGGAAGATCAGCGCGTTGTAGCCGACCCAGCGCCAGATGATCATGAGGGAGACGGACGACTTGATGCCCCATTCCGAGGACAGCCAGCCGATCCCGTCCACCCCGATCGCCCGCAGCACCGCGTTGGCGAGGCCCGCCTGGGCGAAGACCGAGCCGAAGACGACGGTCATGGCGACCATGGAGGTCACGTTGGGGATGAAGTAGGCCACCCGGTAGGCGCCGGTGAAGCGGACCTGTGAATGCAGCAGGAACGCCAGCACCAGGGCCAGGAACAGCATCGGCACCGTCGACAGGAACCAGATCTCGAAGGTGTTGAGCACCGAGTGCCAGAACACCGAGTCCTGAAGCAGCCAGCCGTACTGCTGGAGTCCGACGAAGCGCATGTCTCCGATGCCGTCCCAGTCCTGGAAGGACAGATAGACGGAGAAGACGATCGGGAAGGCGCCGAAGACGGCGAACAGCACGTAGAACGGGGAGATGGCGAGCAGGGGCGGGAGGTGACGCTTGCGTCCGCCCGGGGTGGTGGACTCGGTACGGCGGGCAGGTGGCCGCTCGTCGGCCGCCGGCGCTCCGGCCGGGTCGAGAACCGTGGCCATGTCAGCTCACCCCCACCCGGGACAGCGTGGTCTCGGCCGTGTTCACGGCGTCCCGCCACGCCCGGTCGGGGTTCTTGCCGAGCATCTCCACATTGGTCAGCTCCTGGAAGAACGGGGTGTTGGCGGTCTCCTCGTAGGGGCTGAAGTAGACGACGGGGGCCTTCTGGGCGGCCGGGCCGAAGACGTCGATGGGCTGCTGACCGCCGAAGAAGGCGTCGGGCTTGTGCATCGCCGGGTCGGCGTAGGCGGCCGGGGTGGTGGGGAACAGGGCCATCTCCTGGTAGCTCTTGAGCTGGTTCGCGGGGCTGAGCAGCCACTTCAGGAAGGCGAAGGCCGCTTCCGGTTCCCGGCAGTAGCGGGTCAGGGTGACGTAGGAGCCGCCGTAGTTGCAGGGGCCGTCGGGCAGGGTGGTCAGCCGCCAGGATCCGGAGGTCTTGGGGGCGGTGTCCTTCAGGCCGTAGATGGCCCACACCGCCGTGGTCATGGTGGCGACGCGGCCCCCGCTCATGGCCGCGTTGAAGTCGGGCGTGCCGTCCGTGATCCGGGCGCTGAGCTTCTGCCGGAGGATCTCCACGGAGAGATCCCAGGCGCGGCGGACGTGCTCCTGATCGCCGATGAAGCGGTTGTCGGCGTCCACGAACTGCTGGGGGCTCTGGAGCAGGACCTGCTGGAAGACATTGCCGATGTTGCTCACGAGGTAGGGCTCGCCGGGTCCCTTGGCCCGCAGGGTCCGTCCGGCGGCGATGAACTTCTCCCAGGTGGACAGGCCTTCGGCGACATCCGCCGGTTCGTGGGGCAGTCCGGCCTTCTCGAAGAGGTCCCGGCGGTAGTAGAGCGCGGTGGGGCCGGCATCGAGGGGGAAGCCGATCATCCGGCCCGTCGGGGTGAAGCAGGCCTTCCACTTCCAGTCGAGGTACTGGTCGCGGACGGACTCCGCGCCGAGCGTGCGCAGGTCGAGGAACTCGTTCTCGTCGGGGAAGAACGTGGCGAGGTTGTCGCTGTTGACGACCGTCAGGTCCGGAACGTAGGCGCGGGCGGCGAGGCTGGTGCGCACCTTGGAGTCGATCTCGCCGTCCGGGATCTGGGAGCCCTTCACCGTCAGTCCCGGCACGCCGGGCACACCGCGCCTGGCGGTGGCGAGCAGCTTGTCGCTGAGCGAGCCCTTCCAGTACCAGAGGCTGAGGTGGTCCGTGCCGGCGGAGGCCGAGCCCGCCTCGGTCCCGCATCCGGTCAGTCCGAGCAGGCCCGCTCCCGCGCCGCCGAGGGAGGCCCCCAGAAATCGTCTGCGGGACATCGTGCGGTGTTCCATGGGCGCGCACTCGCTTTCCGGGCGTACCGCGGCCGGGGGACAGCGCTGCCGCGGGCCCGTTCTCACGGGGATGGGGGGAGGCTTCCGGGATGAGGAAGCGAAGACAACGATGTCGGCGGGCGCGTGGTGGTCGGGCCGACGGTCTCGCGATGGGGGATTCTGGGGCTTCGTGAACGTTCACGTGAGCGTTGCCGTTGAGTATCGGGGCGCCCGAAAACCGGTGTCAAGGGACTGCGCGGCAGATCTTGCACGGCGGATCCGCCGACGGGCACGGCGGCCCGGGGCGTCAGGCGGACTCGCGTACGACCAGTTCGGGCGTCACCCAGGCGTCCGCGCCCCGCAGCGGCTCCTCGCCGGCGCACAGCCGGGCCATCTGCTCGACGGCCAGCCGTCCCAGCTGCCGCTTGTCGATGTGCAGGGTGGTCAGGGCGGGGTCCACCAGCTCACCCAGGGAGAGACCGTCGAAGCCCAGCACGGCCAGATCGTCCGGCACCCTGCGGCCGCGGCGGCGGGCGGTGCGCATCGCCCCGACCGCGATCAGGTCGTTGAAGCCGAAGACCGCGGTGATCTCCGGCCGCGCGTCCAGCAGCCGCTCCATGCCGGCCTCGCCGCCCGCCACGCTGTGCTCGGGGCACAGCACGATCCAGCTCTCGTCGACGGGCAGACCGTGCCGCCGTATCTGCTCGAGGAAGGCCTGCCCACGGGCCCCGGGGCCGTGCTCGCCGTCCAGCATGCCGATCCGGCGGTGCCCGGCCTCGACCAGGTGGGCGATGCCCTGCTCGACACCGGCGAAGGCGTCGATGCCGACGGCCGCGAACCGGGTCTGCTGCGGGCCGCGCTCCAGCAGCACCAGGGGCACTCCCCCGAGGTGCCGGGTGAGCACCTCGTCCGAGTCCTTGAAGTAGCCCACGACCGCGTCGGCCTGGTGCGAGAGCACGTCCAGCGCCTGCCGCTCCCTGGCCTCGTCGATACGGGAGTCCCATACGACGACCTGCCAGCCGCGCTGCTCGGCCGCCTCCAGCACGCCGGCGGCCACCTCGGGGAAGAACGGGTTCCGCAGGTCCGGGATGACCAGGCCCGCCGTCACCGCCCCCTTCTGGACGAGCCCGCGCGCGAACCGGCTGGGCCGGTAGTCCAGGAGCCGCGCCGCCTCCAGCACCCGTTCCTTGGTGCCCGGGTCGATCTCACCCTTGTCGTTGACCGCCCGGGAGACCGTCTGGCGTGACACCCCGGCCAGCCGTGCGACATCGTGGATCGTGGCCCGGCGCCGGGCACCATCGGGCCGGTCCGTGCCCGGCTCCCCCCGCTGATTGTCCGTCCGCACGCAGAGCACTGTATCCGGCGCCGGATCCGGCCCGGCAGGGGAAGCGGGGCGGGCCGCTCAGTCGTCGAGCTCCGTGAACAGGGTGAGCTGGAGGGCGCCGGGGGCTTCCAGCCGGGAGTTCAGGGAGTTCCACGGGGTGCGCGTCGGCTCGGCGACGACCTCGGCCCCGGCGGCGGCCAGCTTCGCCGTGACGGCGACGGAGTCGTCCACCTGGAAGGCGACCCGGACATGCCCGGCCACCCGACGCCCCACCTCGACCTCGTCGATGAAGGCCGCGTGGTTCGGATCGGTCAGCTCCAGCGTGGCCCGCCCGGCATCGAGAATCGTGACCCGCCCGCCCTCCGAGGCGAAGGCTCCCTTCTCGGCCAGACCGAGCACGTCCCGGTAGAAGTGCAGCGCGGCGTCGTAGTCGTCGGCGGTCACGACGAGCCGGAGTTCTCGAACGGCTGGTTCCTCGGGCATGGGCTCCTCCGTGATCTCGGGTAACCGCAGACAACCCGGGCCCCGGCGGGTTGATTCCCGAGGTGTCCCTCAGAACAGCGCGCTGTACGCGTTCAGCGCCGGCTGCCCGCCGAGGTGCGCGTAGAGGACCGTGGAGTCGCGGCCGATCTCCCGGTCGGAGACCAGGCCGATCATTCCGGCCATGGACTTCCCCTCGTACACGGGGTCGGTGACCATGCCCTCCGTCCGGGCCGCGAGGCGCATCGCCGCCAGGGTGGTCTCGTCGGGGATGCCGTAGATGCCCGCGTGGTAGCGCTCGTCGAGTTCGACGTCGGACTCGGTCAGCTCGCGCTTGAGGCCGATGAGCTGCCCGGTGTTGTGGGCGATCCGGGCGATCTGCGTGCGGGTGGCGGCCGGCTTGGCCGAGGCGTCGATGCCGAGCACGCGCCGGGGCCGCCCGCCCGCCTCCTCCAGCGCGGCGAACCCGGCGACCATGCCGGCCTGCGTCGACCCGGTCACCGAGCACACGACGACGGTGTCGAAGAAGACGCCCAGCTCCCGCTCCTGCTGCACCACTTCATGCGCCCAGGCGGCGAAGCCGAGGCCGCCGAGCGGATGGTCGGAGGCACCGGCCGGGATGGCGTACGGCTTCCCGCCGCCCTCCTCGACCTCCCGGAGCGCCTGCTCCCAGCTCTCCTTGAACCCGATCCCGAACCCGGCCTTCACCAGCCGCACATCGGCCCCGGCGAGCCGGCTGATCAGGATGTTGCCGACCTTGTCGTACACGGCGTCGGGCCAGTCCACCCAACTCTCCTGTACGAGGACGCACTTGAGCCCGGCCCGGGCGGCGACGGCCGCGACCTGGCGGGTGTGGTTGGACTGCACCCCGCCGATCGAGACGAGCGTGTCACAGCCCTGGGCGAGCGCGTCGGCGACCAGGTACTCCAGCTTGCGGGTCTTGTTCCCGCCGTACGCGACACCGGAGTTGCAGTCCTCGCGCTTGGCCCAGAGGGAGGCACCGCCGAGGTGCTCGGTCAGCCGCTCCAGACGGTGGACGGGCGAGGGCCCGAAGAGCAGCGGGTAACGCTCGTACGAGGAAAGGGGCATGGGTCCTCCCGGGTTCGGGGGTCGGTCAGTCGGCGAGTGCTTCGAGCCCCCGCCAGATCTCCGCCGTGACGCGGACCGCCTCGGCCACGTCACCGGCCGCGCAGGCCTCGATCAGCCGCTCGTGCAGCCCGGTGGAACGGCAGCTCCCGCCCTGCCCGAAGCGCCGTCGCTCCAGGCGGCGGATGAGCGGGGTGTAGCGGGCGGCCGTCGCGGCTGCGGCGCGATTGCCGCTCACCCGGACGAGGACCTCGTGCAGCGCGTCGTCGGCACGCAGGGCCGCGTCCACGTCTCCGCTGCCGACGGCGGCGGCGAACCGCTCGTTGGCGGCCCGCATCTCCTCGATGTCCGCGGCCTTCAGCCGGGGCACGGCGACCCGCGTCACCAGCTCGTGCATGGCACCGACCACGGCGGCGGCGTCCCGCACGTCGGAGGCCACGAGCGGAGTCACCCGGGTGTAGCTCTGCGGCTTGCTCTCCAACAGCCCCTCGTCCACCAGCCGGGAGAACGCGTCCCGCACCGGCGCCCGGGACAGCCCGAGCCGCTCCGCGAACTCGGCGTCCCGCACCACCGCCCCGGGTTCGATCTCCCCGGCCACGATGGCGTCCCGGATCGCCGCGTACGCCCGGTCCCTGAGCAGGGTCCGGGGCACGGGTCGGATGGCCTCCATAACTGAAATGTTAGATGTCAGTGGTGGCCGTGGACAAGGCCTTGACCTGTTCACATGCGTTGATCATCCCCGGCGCCTGTCACGAGGCCATTGACCACGAACAGCCCAGAACGATCGACCACGACACCATGAACGCGGCGAACACCAATTGGCGAAAGGCTCTTCACCCGGTCAAGGGCCACGGACTCGTCATAGCCATGCATCTCACTACACGCCGGAGCGACGTGCCCGACCGTGGACACCAACTTCTGCAGCTTGGACGCCTTGTACCCGATACGGAGGTCCAGCAGTCCGGCGAGACGAACGAGCGCGGTAGCCCGTGAGATCTCCACGACGTGAATCGGGCGTCGACTCATGACAGCGTAGCCATTCACCACATGTCCCGGTCTCCGCTGCCTTCGGTCCACCCGAACCCTGTTCGCGACTCCCAAGCGCAAGAGAGCATCGGACACCTGCACCGCAAGGAGAGGCGAGACGGTGGCGAACTCGACTGATCCGTGCTTGGTACCCCGAGGATTGACCCTCTCGCGAACACAGCCATCGGTGTCGACAAGACCTGAAAGACATCCGATCCAGAATTCACGACTGAACCGGATATCGGGGAGCTGCTTCTCATCGCATCGCTGACCCCACACTCCGAATCGCCGCAGGCAGTCTGTGAACGGGTTGCGATGCCCCGCCCTGTAGGGAAACCGCAGCCGCACGATGGCACCCTGCGGAATCTCGCGCACACCACACCCGTACTCGGCAGCGAACTCACGCATGAACCCCACCGCTCCGTCCGAAGGGTCTCCGTGAAATTCCGGGGTACACGAGGTCATCCCGCCGTCCCCGAGCATCGCGCCGACGAAGTACCCCTCGCGGGCTTTGCCCTCCCTGCCAAAATGAGAAGCGGACAATGGAAACGGCACGCGATCACCCGGAACCAGGAGATCGGTGCGCTTCCACTGCCACGCCTGCCGCCCGATCCGCCGTTGGGTCACCCACGGCTGATCCAATGCCGCTTCGACCGTACGGCCAGAGACGAAACCGATCTTCATCACCGGTCTAAGGATGCCCCCGAAAACAGAGTCCGGAGCCGAAGCGACGATTTCACCGACCGAATGGTCTCGCAGACCCTGGTTTGCCCCGTACCGAACAGGCCTGGTGTCCCACGGCTTACTGAAGGAGAGCACGGGGAGGCATTGGGCGACCACTTCCTCAATCGCACGCACCGATCCGTCCGGCAGCCACACGCGCGAGCCCTCGACAACCCCTCCGTGCCCGCCCGTTTCCACAGCCCACCCCGCATCGAACGACAACCAGTGCGAGCGACAAACGCTATGGCGGCGCGAGGATGGGCTGGGACAAGCGGACGAAGATCACTCGTGTGAGGGACTGAGGCGGCTACCGGCGCTGCCGCTTCCAAGGCCCGGTGATGGCCAGCATGATGCCCGGGGTCTGAATGTTGGCGTAGAGCGTCCGGCCGTCGGGAGAGAAGGTGACACCGGTGAACTCGCTGTATTCCGGCTCCTCCTCGGTGCCGGTGTTGAGCTCGTTGCGGGCGATCGGGTACGTCCGTCCGCTGTCGGTGGCGCCGAACAGGTGCTGGATTCCTTCCCCGTCCTCGGCGATGACGAGGCCGCCGTACGGGGAGACGGTGATGTTGTCGGGGCCGTCGAAGGCGCCGTCCTCGGAGGGGTCGGGGTTGACGCCGAGCAGGACCTTCAGGGTCAGTGTCCGGCGCTTGGGGTCGTAGAACCAGACCTGCCCGTCGTGCCGGCCGGGGCTCTCCTCACGGGCGTACGAGGAGACGATGTAGGCGCCGCCGTCGCCCCACCACATGCCCTCCAGCTTGCGGGCGCGGGTGATCTGGTCGTCCTTGAACTGCTTGCGCACGGGGGTGGTGCGGGCGTCGCGGTCCGGCACGTCCAGCCAGTCGACGCCGTACACGGTGCCGATCTTCGTGGCCCGGGACAGGTCGTCGACGAACTTGCCGCCGGAGTCGAAGCACTTGGGAGCCTGGAGGACACCGGCGTCGTCGGCGAGCTCGCGGAACTTCCCGGGGCCGTACACGAAGCCCTTCGGCGGGGTCCAGCGGAAGAAGAGGCCGTTGGGGCCGGCGGCGTCCTCGGTGAGGTAGGCGTGGCCCCGCCTGGGGTCGATGACGACGGCCTCGTGGTCGTAGCGGCCGAAGAACTTCAGAGGCTTGGGGCCGCGGTTGACGCGCCGGTCGCACGGGTCGACCTCGAACACGTAGCCGTGGTCCTTGGTCATGCCGTTGACGCCGGCCTTGTCGGAGTTCTCCTCGCAGGTGAGCCAGGTGCCCCAGGGGGTGCTGCCGCCGGCGCAGTTGGTAGAGGTGCCGGCGATGCCCACCCACTCGGCGACGCGGCCGCCGGGGCGCACCTCGACGACCGTGCAGCCACCGGCGGCGGCCGGGTCGTAGACGAGGCCCTCGGTGAGCGGCACCGGGTGCTCCCAGTTGGCGCGCGGGCCCTTCAGTTCGTGGTTGTTGACGAGCAGGGTGGTGCCGCGGGGGCCGTCGAAGGTGGCGGTGCCGTCGTGGTTGGACGGCGTGAACTCGCCGGACTCCAGCTTCGTCCTGCCGCTGTAGGTGAGGATCCGGTACGTGAAGCCGGCGGGCAGGGCGAGGATGCCCTCGGGGTCCGGGACCAGCGGCCCGTAGCCGACTCCGTGCCGGGAGTCCGCGGACGCGTCCCCCGTGCTGTCGGTGTCGTAGGAGGCGAGGGCGTTCGGTGCGGTGGCGAGGGCGCCGACACTGCCCGCCAGCGCGACACCGGCACCGGTGATCACGGAGGTTCTGGCGAAGTCCCTGCGGGTGAGCGACATGGTGTCTCCTGTGACGGTGAGAATGCCGTGGAGGGTGGCGGACCTCGTTTCGGCAACACCGTCTCGCTCACCTGTGAACGCGAGTTGAACACCGCCCCAAGGGGCGCGGGGAACTGCGCGACAAGCCACGCCGAGCCGGCACCCGCAAACCGGGATCAACCACCCTGTTGCGACCGCGCCTTGAACGCAGCCTTCCGGGCCTCCTTCGCGACCTTCTTGTCCGGATGCAACCGCCCCATCGCCTCCAGCACATCGGCCACAGCCGGATGATCCACCCGCCACACCGCCGCGAAGAACCCACTGTGCTGCTGAGCGAGCCCCTGAACCAGCGCCCGCAACTCCTCGGAGTTCCCTTCCGCGGCAAGCTGCGCGGCCACCGTGTCGATGGTCAGCCAGTACACCATCGCCTCGGACGGCGGCGGCACATCCACCGCCCCGTGCTCGGTCAGCCAGACCCGCGCGAGCCCGCCCAGCTCGGCGTCGTCGAGAACCTCCCGCAGCGCCGGCTCGGCCGAGGCGCCGACCAGGGACAGCGCCTGCTGGCAGCGCAGCCGCCGCAGCGGCGCACCGGCGTCCGCGCCACGGGCCGCCGCCAGCAGCTCCCGCGCGGAGGCGAGGGGGTCACGGCGGGCCAGCCACTGCTCGGTCTCGGCCTGCGCGGCGGCCGGCGGGAACGCAGCCGTGCCGTGGAGCAGCGCGTCGGCGCCCTTGTCCGCGAGGTCCCCGACGGCCGGTGCCTCGAACCCGGCCTCCAGCAGCCGGGCGCGCATCCCGTAGAGCCCGAGCGGGGTGAGGCGGACCATGCCGTAGCGGGAGACGTCGGTGTCGTCGACGGGCGCCGCTGGCTCCTCGTCGGCGTCGGCCATGAGCGCCTCGTCCACCGGCTGGTACTCGACGAACCCCACCGGCTCCAGCATCCGGAACTGGTCGTCCAGCCGCATCATCGCGTCGGACACCTGCTCCAGGACGTCGTTGGTGGGCTCGCCCATGTCGCTGGGCACGATCACCGACGCGGCCAGCGCGGGCAGCGGCACCGGCGCCTCGCCGGGCGTGTCCTCGCCGGCGGTCAGCAGATAGAGGTTGCCGAGCACCCCGTCGAGGAACTCGGCCTCGGCCTCGGGGTCCCAGTCGAGTCCGGAGAGGTCGAGTTCGCCGTCCTCGTCGACGAGGTCCGCGAGTCCCTCCAGGTCGGGCACGCTCGCGTCGGCGAGCACCGTCTCCAGGGCCGCGAGCCACAGGGCGAGCACGTCCTGCGGCGAGCCGCCGGTGAGCAGGGCGAGGTCCTCGCCCGCGCGGACGGTGCCCTCCTCCTCGTCGACGACCTCGACGAGCCCGGTGTCCACGGCCACCCGCCACGCCTCACCGGCGTCGGCGGCGGCATCGTCCCCGCTCAGCCCGAGTGTCTCGGCCGCCGCGGGCAGTTGCTCGTCGACGAGCCCTCCCCCGGCGTCGACGCGGGTGTCCGGCCCGGCCCAGCGGGCGAGCCGGGCGGCCCGGGACAGCAATGGCGTGGACAGTGCGGCACGTGCCAGCTCCGCTTCGGAGTGCAGCCGCACCGGCGGCAGGGGGGAGCTGTCTGACATCGGCTGTTTCTCCTAGGGCGCCTCTTACGACTCAGCCGCTCAGCCTAGACGGATTTCCACCCATGCCGCCTGCTTCATCTCCCCGTCAGCCGCCGTACATGGCCGAAACCTTGACAAGTGACATGAGCAGGCTGGAGATTGACGCGCGTAGAAGTCGGCGGACAGTTGTTCACCGGGACGGCCCCACCCCGTCCGCCCGTCCACCGTCCGCTACGCGCGTCACACCGCCCGCCCCACAGGTAGCGGCAGTCAGTCCACGCACCACCCTCGTCCCGGCACCTGTCATGTCCCCGGAGGGAACCCCGTTGCCGAGCAAGTCGTCCGCGCGTCTCGCCGCGCTCACCGTCGCCGCCGCGTGCTCCGCGGCATCCACGATCGTCCTCACCACCCCCGCGCACGCGGACTCGGTCCGCGTCCACGACGTCCAGGGCAACACCCGGACCTCCCCGTACGCCGGGAAGCAGGTCACGGACGTGGCCGGAATCGTCACCGGCATCCGGACGTACGGTTCCTCCCGCGGCTTCTGGATCCAGGACCCGAACCCGGACGCCGACCCGGCGACCAGCGAGGGCGTCTTCGTCTTCACCGGCTCGGCGCCGAAGGGCGTCGCCGTCGGTGACTCCGTCACGGTCAGCGGCACGGTCGCGGAGTACGTCCCCGGCGGCGCCGCCTCCGGCAACCAGTCGCTGACGGAGATCACCAAGCCGACGTTCACGGTCCTCTCCAGCGGCAACACGCTCCCCGCCGCCACCAAGGTCGACGCCAGGTCGGTCCCCGCCGCCTACGCCCCGCCCGGCGACTCCACGGCGAGCGGCTCGATCAACGCCCTCGCCCTCAAGCCCTCGAAGTACGCCCTGGACCACTACGAGGCGCTGGAGGGCATGACCGTCCGCGTCTCCGACACCCGTGTCGTCGGCGCCACCGACCCGTACACCGAACTCTGGGTGACGGTGAAGCCGCACGAGAACCGCAACCGCCACGGCGGCACGGTCTACGGCTCCTACGACGCCCAGAACACCGGCCGACTCCAGATCCAGTCCCTCGGAGCGACGGCCGACTTCCCGAAGGCGAACGTGGGCGACACGCTCTCCGGCACGACGGCGGGCCCGCTCGACTACAACCAGTTCGGCGGCTACACCCTGGTGGCGAGCGAGCTCGGCACGCTCAAGACCGGTGACGTCAAGCGCGAGAGCACCCGCAAGCACAAGAACGGCGAACTGTCGGTCGCGACGTACAACGTCGAGAACCTCGACCCGTCCGACGCCACCTTCGCCGAGCACGCCTCCGCGATCGTGAACAACCTGAAGTCGCCCGACATCGTGTCCCTGGAGGAGATCCAGGACAACAACGGCGCGACGAACGACGGCACGGTCGCCGCCGACCAGACCCTGACCAAGCTGATCGACGCGATCGTGGCGGCCGGCGGCCCGAAGTACGACTGGCGCTCGATCGACCCGGTCAACGGCGCCGACGGCGGCGAGCCGGGCGGCAACATCCGTCAGGCGTTCCTGTTCAACCCGAAGCGGGTCTCCTTCACCGACCGCGCGGGCGGCGACGCCACGACGGCCACCGACGTGACGAAGATCCGCGGCAAGGCGCACCTCACGCTGAGCCCCGGCCGTATCGCCCCCGCCGACGAGGCCTGGAAGAACAGCCGCAAGCCGCTGGCCGGTGAGTTCGCGTTCCGTGGCCGTACGGTCTTCGTGATCGCCAACCACTTCAACTCCAAGGGCGGCGACCAGGGCCTGACCTCCCAGTTCCAGCCGCCGTCCCGCAGTTCCGAGACCCAGCGCCACCAGCAGGCCACGCTGGTGAACGCCTTCGTCAAGGACATCCTCGACACCCAGAAGAACGCGGACGTCATCACGCTGGGCGACATCAACGACTTCGAGTTCTCGAAGACCGCGAAGCTCCTGGAGGGCCGCGGCGAACTCTGGTCGGCGATCAAGTCGCTCCCCCGCAACGAGCGTTACTCGTACGTCTACCAGGGCAACAGCCAGGTCCTCGACCAGATCCTGATCAGCCCGTCGATCCGCCGCGACTGCGACTTCGAGTACGACAGTGTGCACATCAACGCGGAGTTCAACGACCAGATCAGCGACCACGACCCCCAGGTCCTGCGCTTCCGCCCGTAACGCCCGGGGGCCGGCTGAACGACTGCTTCAGCCGGCCCGCGGTCGGCGCGTCAACGCCCCTGGTGATGCCTCCACCGGAGCACCCCGACTGCCACCACCGCCCCCGCGGCCGCCCCCACCACCAACACCGGCCGCGGATGCCGCAACCCGGCCTGAACGGCGTTCCGCACCGGCTGGGGCCCCGTATGCGTCGCCCGGTCCTGCACCGTGTGCCCTGCCTGCACCGCACTGGTGCGCAACTGCACGGTCATCGCCCCGGCCTTGTCCCGGAGATCAGCCGCCCGCGCACGCGCACGCCCCTTCACATCCGCCTTCCCCGCCAGCTCCTCCACGGTGTTGCCGAGTTCGCTGCGGGTCCGCTCGATCTGCCGCCGCAGCTCATCGGGCCCCTTGGCCCCGCCCGTCGCGTCCGTCATCGATGCGCCCTTTCCCTGATCGCCTCCACGTCCGCCTTCACACTGCCGAGGGCCTCCTCAGGCGTGGGAGGCGTGGCCCGCCGCAGCTGCCCCCGGCCGACCACACCCAGCACGGCCGCGATGGCGAACAGCACCCCCGTCACGATGAGCGCCGAGGCCCACACGGACAGCACCAGCGAGAGCGCGGCAACCCCTGTACCGGCCAGCGCGAGCAGCCCCGCGTAGGCGACGGCACCCGCCGCGCCGAGCAGCCCGCCACCACGCCCCGCACGCCGCCCCTTCTCGGCCAGCTCCTCCTTGGCGAGCGCCACTTCCTGCCGCACCAGCAGGGAGAGCTGCTCCGCGGCCTGTCCGACGAGTTCGCCCACGGAGTGGTGCTCGTCGTGCACGACCCGATGTTCCATGGTCCCGGTCACAGTGTTCCGCCTCCTCTCGAAGTAGGAACGCCCGAGTACCCTCACCGCCCTCACACAACCTCGAAGCAGATCTGACCAACACCTGGTAGCAAATTTAAGTGGAGCTACACAGTCATGCGGCCGACACTACTGACATGACGACGACGCCACCGTTCGGCCGCACCCTCTGCGCGATGATCACCCCGTTCACCGAGACCGGAACCCTGGACCTCGACGGCGCCCAGCACCTCGCCGCGTACCTGGTCGCACACGGCTGCGACGGCCTCGTCCTCTCCGGCACGACGGGCGAGTCCCCGACCACCACGGACGCCGAGAAGTCGGCCCTGATCGCCGCCGTCCGTGAGGCCGTGGCCGACAGGGCGTCGATCGTCGCGGGTATCGGCACCGCCGACACGAGGCACACCGCCGACCTGGCCCGGGAGGCCGAGAAGGCGGGCGCGGACGGCCTGTTGGCGATACCGCCGTACTACAGCAGGCCCCCGCAGGACGCGATCGAGGCCCACTTCCGCGAGATCGCGGACGCGACCGAACTCCCGCTCATGCTCTACGACATCCCGATCCGCACCGGCGTCCGCGTCGAGCCCGGGACGATCCTCCGCCTCGCCGCACACCCCCGGATCGTCGCGGTGAAGGACTGCTCGTACGACTTCCTGGGCGCCCAGAAGGTGCTGTCCCGCACGGATCTGGCGTACTACGCGGGCTGCGACGAGCACAATCTCGCGCTGTACGCCGTGGGCGGCAGGGGTTACGTCAGCACGGTCGCGAACGTGATCCCGGGCCACCTGCGAGCGGTCCTGGACGCGTTCGACGCGGGCGACACCGCGCACGCGGCCCGCCTCCAGCAGCGAGCCACCCCCCTCATCGAGGCGATCATGTCGGCAGGCCTGCCGGGCACCGTCACCACGAAGGCACTCCTCACCGCGCTGAACCTCCCCGCGGGCCCGGTCCGCGCTCCCCTGCGCCCCGCCGACCGCACCAGGACCGAGGAACTCCTGTCGCTCCACAGGACCCTGACCACCACCTGACCGGCCCCGGGGTGGGCCCTGCCCCGCCAACGGGCCGGGGTCCGCACCGCACCCACGTGCGATACGAACCCCGGCACCTCGCCCCGCAGGCGTGCCGCCGATTCAGTTCCAGGCGTACCCGTCACCGAACAGCAGCGTGTGCTCCAGCACGTCCTCCGCCGGGTCGTCGACCTGCCCGGTGCTGACGTTGACCAGACCGAACCGGTGGCCGTTGTGCGAGTTCGTGTTGGTCTCGTCGGCGTGCGCGGCCCCCGCCGGAATCCAGCACACCGCCAGTGCCGCGACCGCCCCGGCCAGACAGCGCGCCACGACCCGCTCCCGCTCGTTCCTCATGCCCCGGTCCTCGTTTCATCGGTTCGACGTCAGATCGGACACTGCGTCCACCGGTTCATCTGCCTGGCCCGTCACGAGGTCACGCCCGCTAATACGTCCGCATGCGGCCCGGCTCAGCGGAAGCCGTCGCCGTTCTCCGCCGCCCACTGCCGGAACGGCCTGGCCGCGGAACCGGTGACCCGCGCGACCGTGTCGCGCACCGCCAGCAACTCGTCGTTGACGTCCCCGCCCATGAGATCGAGCACCGCGTGCGCGGTCTCGTCCCCCAGGAAGGGCGCCATCTCCCGATGCGCCTCCTCCGGGCTGATCTCGACGAGGGTCACCGTCCGCCCCAGAGCCGCCGCCACGGCCGCGACCTGCTGCCGGACGGTGACGCGCGCCGGCCCCGTCAGGGCGTACGTCCGCCCTCGATGACCCGGATGGATCAGCGCCACCCGGGCGACCGCGGCGATGTCCGCGGGATGCACGGCGGGAAGCCCGACGTCCGCATACGGCGCCCGGACCACGCCCTCCGCACGGATCGACCCCGCCCACCACAGAGTGTTCGAGGCGAACTGCGTCGGCCGCAGGATCGTCCAGGCCATCCCGCTGTCCTTGAGCAACCGCTCGACGGCCAGGTTCTCGCCGGCCGCCGGCAGATGCGGATGGGTCTGCACGGTGATCGACGACACGAGCACCACATGCTCCACACCCGCTCGCCTGGCAGCCGCGAGAACCTCCTCCTCGGCCCCCGTCCCCGACAACAGGAACAGCGAACGCACCCCCTCCAGCGCGCCCTTCAGGGAATCCGCCCGCGCGAGATCACCCTCGACGACTTCGACCCCCGCAGGGACCGAGACCCGTCCCGCATCCCGCGTCAGAGCCCGCACAGCCACGGAACCACCCAGGCTCAACTCCCCCAGCAGAGCCCTTCCGATGTTCCCGGTCGCACCGGTCACAAGAATCATCGCCGCCCGCTCCTGCCCCCAGATATCGATCACTTGCCCGGCAGGCTAGGACCTCGACTTTGCTTGAGGTCAAGGCGGCGGAACGGCCCTGAACACACGAACGCCCTCCCGGCCGTTCTCGGGCCTGGGAGGGCGCTCGGCGATGACCGACGCGGATCAGTTGTGGCTGTGCAGGATCTCGTTCAGCCCGCCCCACACCGCGTTGTTCGGCCGGGCCTCGACCGTTCCGGTGACCGAGTTGCGGCGGAACAGGATGTTGGAGGCGCCGGACAGCTCGCGGGCCTTGACGATCTGGCCGTCGGGCATGGTGACGCGGGTGCCGGCGGTGACGTAGAGGCCGGCCTCGACGACGCACTCGTCGCCGAGGGCGATGCCCACGCCCGCCTCGGCACCGATCAGGCAGCGCTCACCGATCGAGATGATGACGTTGCCGCCGCCGGACAGCGTGCCCATGGTGGAGGCGCCGCCGCCGATGTCCGAGCCGTCGCCGATCAGGACGCCCGCGGAGATACGGCCCTCGACCATCGACGTGCCGAGCGTGCCGGCGTTGAAGTTGACGAAGCCCTCGTGCATGACGGTGGTGCCCTCGGCGAGGTGCGCACCGAGGCGGACCCGGTCGGCGTCGGCGATGCGGACGCCCTTGGGGGCCACGTAGTCCGTCATGCGCGGGAACTTGTCCACGCTCGTCACCTGCAGGTGCAGGCCCTCGGCGCGCGCGTTCAGGCGGACCTTCTCCAGGTCGTCGACGGCGACCGGGCCCAGCGAGGTCCAGGCGACGTTGGCGAGGTGGCCGAAGATGCCGTCGAGGCTCTGGCCGTGCGGCTTCACCAGACGGTGCGAGAGCAGGTGCAGACGGAGGTAGACGTCGTGCGCGTCGACCGGCTTCTCGTCGATCGAGGCGATGACCGTGCGGACCGCGACCACCTCGACGCCCCGGCGGGCGTCGGGGCCGACCGCGGCGGTCGCGCCGTCGCCGAGCAGCTCCGCGGCACGCTCGGCGGACAGCCGCTCGGTGCCGGAGGGACCGGGCTCGCCGGCCAGCTCGGGTGCGGGGAACCAGGTGTCGAGGACGGTGCCGTCGGCGGCGATCGTGGCGAGGCCGGCGGCCACGGCGCCGGTGGTGCGAGGAGCAGTCGTGTCGGTCATGAGGGCAACCTAACCGGCGGACGGCGGTCGATGCGAACCGGTACGGAGGCGTCTCACGTGCCGGGCGGTACGTCTCCCCTGCTGGTCGGCGACGCGGGGCGGCCGCCCCGCCACCGGCCTCACCCCCCGCCCGCCATCGGCCTCACTCCCCCGTCCCGCGAGGACCCGCCCCCGCCATGACCCGCCCCAGCACCTCGCGTGCGTACGCCTCGTCGTACGGCACCCCCGTCAGCAGCACCTGAAGACAGATGCCGTCGATGAGCGCCACGAGCGCCCGCGCGGTGACCGGATCCGTGCGCCCGGACAGCAACTCGGCGAATGACTCGGTGCACTCGGAGGCGACAGGGCGCAGGGCGGGTCGCCGCAGCGCGGCCAGATACAGCTCGTACTCCAGCTCGATGGCGTTGCGGTCGCCCGCGAGCCACTCGCTCATCCACCCGGCGAGTTCGGCCGCGAGGTCGGTCCGCGGATCCCGCAGGCCGTCGCGCGCGGCGGCTACCTTGGCGAACCCCTCGTTGGCCTGCCGCAGCGCGGCGACCAGCAGTTCGTCGAGGGTCTTGAAGTGGTACGTCGTGGAGCCGAGCGGCACATCGGCCTCGGCGGCGGCACTGCGGTGGCTCAGCCCCGCGATGCCCTTCGCCCCGACGACCCGGATCGCCGCGTCGATGATCCGCTGCCGCCGCTCGGGGTCGTAACGCCGGGGCATCAGTGAGCACCTCCCAGATTCAGCACCACGACCCCGGCGATGATCAGCGCGATACCGGCGGCCTTGGCGGCGGTCATGCCCTCTCCCAGGAACAGGATCCCGATGGTGGCGATGGCCGCGGTGCCGACGCCGGCCCAGATGGCGTAGGCCGAGCCGACGGAGACGGTCTTCAGCGTCTGCGCGAGCAGCGCGAAGGAGACGACGTATCCGAGGAGCGTGAGCAGCGAGGGCCCGAGCCTGCTGAAGCCGTCGCTGTACTTCATGGCGGTGGTCGCACCCACTTCGGCGGCGATGGCCGCGGACAGCAGCAGATAACCCATGTGTACCAGCGTACACATCATCTGTACGACCGTACACATCACAGGACGGAAACCGCTCTCACATAACGCCCCCGGTGATCCCGGACGTCCACTACGGTGTCACCGATCACACACCGGGCCACCACAACTGCGCCGCCGTCAAGGGTGCCCCGATGGAGGAACCAGCGCATGACAGAAGACAAGTCCCGGCCGCCACAGGACCGTCCGTGGGAAAGCGGTTGGGCCCCGGACACCACCCGGGCACCGGGAACGCGAAGGCTCTGGCTGGCGGGCGCCCTCGCCCTGGCCACGGTCACCGCGTGCGTGACGGCGATAGCCGTGATGGACAGTCAGGCCGGCGAACCGGCAGCCGAGTCGGCGGAGCCGACGACACTCAGCAGTTCGGCCCCGGGCGGCCTGATCTCCTTCGCGACGCCCTCCGAGAACGCCACGCGGACGCCCGGCAAGGACCGCGAACGCCCGTCGCCCACCCCCACGACGAGCGCGTCCACCAGCCCGAGCGCCTCGCCGAAGCCGCGCCCCAAGGCACCGAAGCCCTCGGAGTCCGACCGGACTTCACCGGCCCCCGAGCCCCCGAAGTCCGACGGGATATCCATACGCTCGGTCAACTATCCCGACCGCTACTGGCGGGTGCGCGACGGCTATGTGCGTCTGGACTCGATCGGCTCCGGCCCCGAGCAGCGTGAGGACGCCACGTTCCGGCGCGTCGCCGGACTCGCCGACTCCTCCTGCTACTCCTTCACCACCGCGGACGGCCGCTACCTCCGCCACCGCAGTTTCGTCCTCGTCAAGGACGGCGACGACGGCTCGTCCCTGTTCCGCAAGGACGCCACCTTCTGCCCCCGCCCCGCGTACTCCTCGGGCGCGGTCATGCTGGAGTCGGTGAACTACCCGGGCCGCTTCCTGCGCCACCGCAACTTCCAGCTCCGCCTCGACCCGTTCCAGCACTACGGCGACTTCCGCGCGGACGCGTCGTTCCGGCTGGTGGGCGGGCTGGACTGAGCCACGCTGGAGACGAGCACGCGAAGGGGCGGCACCCAGGAGGGTGCCGCCCCTTCGTCATACGTGTGTCTCAGACGTTGAACCCGAGCGCCCGAAGCTGCTCCCGGCCGTCGTCCGTGATCTTGTCGGGGCCCCACGGGGGCATCCAGACCCAGTTGATGCGCAGTTCGTTCACGATGCCGTCCGTGGCCGACTTCGCCTGGTCCTCGATGACGTCGGTGAGCGGGCAGGCCGCCGACGTCAGCGTCATGTCGATCGTCGCGATGTTCGCGTCGTCGATGTGGATGCCGTAGATCAGCCCGAGGTTGACGACGTCGATGCCCAGCTCGGGGTCGACGACGTCGTACAGGGCTTCGCGGACCTCGTCCTCCGAGGCCGGCTTCATCTCGATGGTCTCGCTCATGCCGTCGTCTTCCTTTCGGCGTCGGCCTCGCCCAGGGCCTGGGCCGTCGCGTCCTTCCAGGCCATCCAGCTCAACAGGGCGCACTTGACCCGGGCCGGGTACTTGGAGACCCCGGCGAACGCGACCGCGTCCTCCAGGACCTCCTCCATGGCGTCGTCGGGCTCGAGCTTCCCCTTGGACTGCATCAGCTCCAGGAAGGTCTCCTGGATCTTCCGCGCGTCGGAGAGGTCCTTGCCGACGAGGAGTTCGTTCAGTACGGACGCGCTCGCCTGGCTGATGGAACAGCCCTGGCCCTCGTACGAGACGTCCTCGATCGTCGTGCCGTCGTACTTCACGCGCAGGGTGATCTCGTCACCGCACGTCGGGTTGACGTGGTGCACCTCGGCGTCGCCGTCCCGCAAGCCCCGCCCGTGCGGGTTCTTGTAGTGGTCCAGGATGACTTCCTGGTACATCGAATCCAGCTTCACGGTTTCCGCACGCCTCTCAGCCGAAGAAGTTCCGTACGTGCTCCAGGCCGTCGACCAGTGCGTCGATCTCGGCCGGCGTGGAGTACAGATAGAACGACGCTCGTGTGGTCGCGGGAATTCCGTAGCGCAGGCAGACCGGCCGCGCGCAGTGGTGGCCGACCCGGACCGCGATGCCCTGCTCGTCGAGTACCTGGCCCACATCGTGCGGGTGGATGTCCCCGAGGGTGAAGGAGATCGCCGCGCCCCGCTCCTCGGCCGTGGTGGGGCCGATGATCCGGAGGTCGGGGACCTCCAGAAGCCGCTTCACCGCGTACTCGGTGAGCGCGTGCTCGTGGGCGAAGATCTTGTCCATGCCGATCGAGTTGAGATAGTCGATCGCCGCGCCGAGTCCGACCGCCTGGGCGATCGGGGGCGTGCCCGCCTCGAACTTGTGGGGCGCCGGGGCGTAGGTCGAGGAGTGCATCGACACCGTCTCGATCATCTCGCCGCCGCCGAGGAACGGAGGCAGGTCCTCCAGGAGTTCCTGCCGTCCCCACAGGACGCCGATGCCGGTCGGGCCGCACATCTTGTGGCCGGTGAAGGCCACGAAGTCGGCCTGCAGGGCCTGTACGTCCAGCGGCATGTGCGGAGCGGCCTGCGAGGCGTCGACGCACACCAGCGCACCGACCTCCTGGGCGCGGCGCACTATCGCCTCGACCGGGTTCTGGGTGCCCAGGATGTTGGAGACCAGCACGAAGGAGACGATCTTCGTCTTCTCCGTGATGACCTGGTCGATGTTGGACAGGTCCAGGCGGCCGTCGTCGGTGAGGCCGAACCACTTCAGCTTCGCGCCCGTGCGCTGCGCGAGCAGCTGCCACGGCACGATGTTGGAGTGGTGCTCCATCTCCGTGATGACGATCTCGGTCTCGGAGTCCACGCGGTAGGGCTCGTCGGCCCAGCCCAGCATGTTCGCCACGAGGTTGAGCGACTCCGAGGCGTTCTTGGTGAAGATCACCTCGTTGCGCGAGGGCGCGTTGATGAACTCCGCGACCTTGTCGCGCGCGCCCTCGTACAGCGCCGTGGCCTCCTCGGCGAGGACATGCACGCCACGGTGGACGTTGGCGTTGTGCTGCTCGTAGTACTCGTCGAGCACGTCGATGACCTGGCGCGGGGTCTGCGAGGTCGCGGCGTTGTCGAGGTAGACGAGCTTCTTTCCGTCATGGACCTGGCGGTCCAGGATCGGGAAGTCCTTGCGGAGCGCCTCGGTGTCGAGGAGGCCCGGCAGCTGTGTCACGCGGATGCGCCACCCTTCGTGTATGCCTCGTAGCCCTCGTCCTCCAGCTTGTCGGCGAGCTCGGCACCGCCGGACTCGACGATGCGGCCGCCGGAGAAGACGTGCACGTGGTCGGGCTTGATGTAGCGGAGGATGCGGGTGTAGTGGGTGATCAGCAGGGTGCCGACCTCACCCGTCTCACGGACCCGGTTCACGCCCTCGGAGACGACGCGCAGGGCGTCGACGTCCAGGCCGGAGTCGGTCTCGTCGAGGACCGCGATCTTCGGCTTGAGCAGCTCCAGCTGAAGGATCTCGTGGCGCTTCTTCTCACCGCCGGAGAAGCCCTCGTTGACGTTGCGCTCGGCGAAGGACGGGTCGATGTTGAGGCGCTGCATGGCCTCCTTGACCTCCTTCACCCAGGTGCGCAGCTTGGGGGCCTCGCCGCGGATGGCGGTGGCGGAGGTGCGCAGGAAGTTGGAGACGGAGACGCCGGGGACCTCGACCGGGTACTGCATGGCGAGGAACAGGCCGGCGCGGGCCCGCTCGTCGACGGACATCTCCAGGACGTCCTCGCCGTCGAGGGTGACGGTGCCGCCGGTGATCGTGTACTTCGGGTGACCCGCGAGGGAGTAGGCGAGGGTCGACTTGCCGGAGCCGTTCGGGCCCATGATGGCGTGCGTCTCGCCCTGCTTCACGGTGAGGTCGACGCCCTTGAGGATCTCCTTCGTGGCGTTGTCGGCCTCGACGGTGACGTGCAGGTCTCGGATTTCAAGCGTTGCCATGGGTGCCTCAGGACTCCTGGGTGAGGGAGACGAGCACGTCGTCCCCTTCGATCTTTACGGGGTATACGGGGACGGGGCGCGTCGCCGGAAGGGCGTCGGGCTTGCCGGAACGGAGGTCGAAGCGCGAGCCGTGCAGCCAGCACTCGATGTGACAGTCGTCGACCTCGCCCTCCGACAGGGAGACGTTCGCGTGCGAGCAGATGTCGTACACCGCGAACACCTCGCCCTCGGTCTGCACGATGGACATGGGCGTGCCGTCGAGTTCCACCCGCTTCGGGGTGTCGTCCTCCAGCTCGCTCAGCCCACAGACGCGTACAAATGCGAGGCTCATGCCACCGACGCCTCCAGCTCCTCGTCGATCTTGGCGATCAGGCGCTCCTCGATGTCCGGGAGGCCGATCTGCTGGACCAACTCGGCGAAGAAGCCGCGGACCACGAGGCGGCGGGCCTCCTGCTCCGGAATGCCGCGTGCCATGAGGTAGAAGAGCTGCTCGTCGTCGAAGCGGCCGGTCGCCGAGGCGTGGCCGGCGCCGACGATCTCGCCGGTCTCGATCTCGAGGTTGGGTACGGAGTCCACGCGCGCCCCGTCCGTGAGGACCAGGTTGCGGTTCATCTCGTAGGTGTCGGTGCCCTCGGCCTTGGCCTCGATGAGCACGTCGCCGATCCACACCGCGTGCGCCTGGTCGCCCTGGAGCGCGCCCTTGTAGACGACGTTCGACTTGCAGTGCGGGACGTTGTGGTCGACCAGGAGGCGGTGCTCCTGGTGCTGGCCCTGGTCGGTGAAGTACAGGCCGAACAGCTCGGCCTCGCCGCCGGGGCCGGCGTAGGCGACGCGCGGGTGCAGCCGGACGACGTCGCCGCCGAAGGTGACGACGACCGACTTGAAGGAGGCGTCGCGGCCGACGAGCGCGTTGTGCTGGGCGACGTGGACGGCCTTCTCGTCCCAGTCCTGGACGGAGACGACGGTCAGCTTGGCGCCGTCGCCCAGCAGGTAGTCGACGTTGGCGGCGAGCACCGCGTCACCGGTGTGGTCGATGACCACGACGGCCTCGGCGAAGGCGCCCAGCTCGATCACCTGGTGGCCGAAGGCGGTCCCGCCCTCGCCGTGCACCGCGATGCGGATCGGCTCGGTGAGGACGGTCTCCTTGGGGACGGTCACGACCGAGGCCTTCTCGAAGGCGGAGTAGGCCTGGGCGGCGACGCGGTCGGCCGGGGTGCCCGCCTTGCCGAGCCGCGCGTCGTCGCGGCCGACGGCCTCGACGGTGACGCCCTCGGGGGCCTGGACTTCGACCTTCACGCCGTTGCCGTTGGCCACGGCGGTGCCGTCGTGCAGACCGCGCAGGCGCTCCAGCGGGGTGAACCGCCACTCCTCCTCCCGGCCGTGCGGGACGGGGAAGTCCGCCACGTCGAAGGAGGGGGGCGCGCTCATGCGGGTCGCGACGGTCGACTCGGCCGCCACCGCGATCGAGCCGGTGGTGGTGGAACCCACCGGTGGGGGTCCCCCCGCTCGAGCGGAGCCGAGAGTGGGGGAGTTCTGGGCCTCAGCCATGGCTGTCGTAGTGCTCGCTTTCCGTTACGTAAGGGCTTGATGGACTGCGGCGGGGTTAGCCGACCGCGCCTTCCATCTGCAGCTCGATCAGCCGGTTGAGCTCCAGCGCGTACTCCATGGGGAGCTCCTTGGCGATGGGCTCGACGAAGCCGCGCACGATCATCGCCATGGCCTCGTCCTCCGACAGACCGCGGCTCATCAGGTAGAAGAGCTGGTCGTCGGAGACCTTGGAGACGGTCGCCTCGTGGCCCATGGACACGTCGTCCTCGCGGACGTCCACGTAGGGGTAGGTGTCCGAGCGGGAGATCGTGTCGACGAGCAGCGCGTCACAGAGCACGTTCGACTTCGAGCCCGGGGCGCCCTCGCCGATCTCGATGAGGCCGCGGTAGGAGGTGCGGCCACCGCCGCGCGCGACGGACTTCGAGACGATGTTGGACGACGTGTTCGGCGCCATGTGGACCATCTTGGCGCCCGCGTCCTGGTGCTGGCCCTCGCCCGCGAAGGCGATGGAGAGGGTCTCGCCCTTGGCGTGCTCGCCCATCAGGTAGACGGCCGGGTACTTCATCGTCACCTTGGAGCCGATGTTGCCGTCGACCCACTCCATGGTCGCGCCCTCGTAGGCCACGGCACGCTTGGTGACCAGGTTGTAGACGTTGTTCGACCAGTTCTGGATGGTCGTGTAGCGGCAGCGGGCGTTCTTCTTGACGATGATCTCGACGACCGCGGAGTGCAGCGAGTCCGACTTGTAGATCGGGGCGGTGCAGCCCTCGACGTAGTGCACGTAGGCACCCTCGTCGACGATGATCAGGGTCCGCTCGAACTGGCCCATGTTCTCCGTGTTGATGCGGAAGTAGGCCTGGAGCGGGATCTCCACGTGGACGCCCGGCGGCACGTAGATGAAGGAGCCGCCCGACCACACGGCGGAGTTCAGCGAGGCGAACTTGTTGTCGCCGACGGGGATGACGGTCCCGAAGTACTCCTTGAAGAGCTCCGGGTGCTCCTTCAGGGCCGTGTCGGTGTCGAGGAAGATGACGCCCTGCTCCTCCAGGTCCTCGCGGATCTGGTGGTAGACGACCTCGGACTCGTACTGGGCGGCGACACCGGCGACGAGGCGCTGCTTCTCCGCCTCGGGGATGCCGAGCTTGTCGTACGTGTTCTTGATGTCCTCGGGCAGGTCCTCCCAGGACTCCGCCTGCTTCTCCGTGGAGCGCACGAAGTACTTGATGTTGTCGAAGTCGATCCCCGACAGGTCCGAGCCCCAGTTCGGCATGGGCTTCTTCTCGAAGAGGCGCAGGCCCTTGAGACGAAGCTTGGTCATCCACTCCGGCTCGTTCTTCTTGTCGGAGATGTCGCGGACGACGTCCTCGTTGATGCCGCGCTTGGCAGAGGCGCCGGCCGTGTCGGAGTCGGCCCAGCCGTATTCGTACTTACCCAGACCCTCGAGCTCGGGGTGGGCAGTCTCCGTGGGGAGAGTCATGCGGGGTTCCTCCCGGCCGTGCTTGCAGATGCGTTATCGGTGTTGTGGGAAATCTTGGGGATGAACGTCGTGCAGACGCCGTCGCCGTGCGCGATGGTGGCGAGCCGCTGTACATGCGTACCGAGCAGCTCGGCGAAGAATTCCGTCTCCGCCTCGCACAGTTGCGGGAACTGCTCGGCGACGTGGGCGACCGGGCAGTGGTGCTGGCAGAGCTGTTCACCCTGTTGCGGGTGTGGCGCACTGCGCGCTGTAGCAGCGTACCCGTCCGCGCTCAGGGCCTTGGCCAGCGCTTCTGTCCGCTTCTCGGGCGGCGCCGCCTCGACCGCTTCGCGGTACGCGCCCGCCTGTGCGCCGATCCTGGCGCGGGCGAAGGCGGCGATCGCCTCGCTGCCGCCCTCACGGTCGGCGATCCAGCGCAGCGCGTCGGCCGCCAGCTTGTCGTACGACTGGTCGAAGGCGTCCCGGCCGCAGTCCGTCAGGGCGAACGCCTTGGCGGGGCGGCCTCGGGTGCGCGCACCGTAGACCCGCTGCGCGCGTGCTTCCACGACACCGTCGCCCGCGAGGGCGTCGAGGTGCCGGCGTACGGCCGCCTGGGTGAGGCGCAGCCGCTCGGCGAGCTCGGCGACGGTCGACGGGCCGTGGTCCAGGATGGATCGCGCGACGCGGTTGCGGGTGGACCGCTCACCGGTCGCGAGCTCCTCCTGTGGGGCACCCATGGGAGCCTCCCGAGCCTCGCCGACGTTTTTCACAACGCCATTGTTGCGTAATTCGTCAGGACCGGGCAAGCCACGCCCGGCCCGCTCTACGGTGCCTTGCGTCACTTAGGTAAAGCTAACCTGACCTGCGGAAACGATCTTTGATCGATCAAACCGGTGGCATGCCGAAGCCCCTTCGGGGACACTCCCGAACCATGTCCACACCCCCTCCGACCGGCCCTCTTGTCACCCGGGACACACTGCGGACGCAGTTGGGCGAACTGGGCGTACGCCCCGGCGAGACCCTTCTCGTGCACTCCTCGCTCAGCGCCCTCGGCTGGGTCAACGGCGGCGCCGTCGCGGTGGTGCGGGGGCTGCTCGACGCGCTGGGCCCGGAGGGCACTCTGGTGGTCCCCACGCAGACCGGGGACCTCTCCGACCCGGTCCTGTGGCGCAAGCCGCCCGTACCCCCGGAATGGTGGGCGGCCATCCGCGCGACCATGCCCGCCTACGACCCCCGGATCACGCCCGCTCGCGGGGTCGGAGTCGTCCCGGAGACGGTCCGGACCTGGCCCGGCGCCCTGCGCAGCGCCCATCCGCAGACCTCGTTCGCGGCGGTCGGGCCGCGCGCGGCGGAGGTGACCGAGGGGCACGCGCCCGACTGCAGGCTCGGCGAGCGCAGCCCGCTCGCGACGCTGGAGGCGACGGGCGCCCGGGTCCTGCTGCTCGGTGCCGGCTACGCCTCCTGCACCAGCTTCCACCTCGCCGAATACCGGATACCGTCCCCGCGCGTCGCCGTGGGCCGGCCCGGGCCGAACGGCTGGGAGACCGTGACCGAGGTGTCGATCAGCTCGGACCGCTTCGACGAGCTGGGCTACGACTTCGAACGGGACCGTCCCGTCGTACGCGGGAAGGTGGGGGCGGCCGAGGCCCGGCTGTTCCCGGTGGCGGACGCGGTGGCCTACGCCGAACGGTGGCTGGCGGTGCACCGGCCGCGTGAGGAGGAGTTCCCGCACCCCCCGGTCTGAGCCCCCGCGCGCCTACCTAGACTCTGGACCCATGCGAAGTGAGCCCGTGGTCCAGGTCCAGGCCCTGGTGAAGCGGTACGGCCCGAAGACCGCGGTGGACGGGCTCGACCTGGTGGCCCGGGAGGGTGTGACCGCCGTGCTCGGCCCCAACGGGGCGGGCAAGACGACGACGGTCGAGACCTGCGAGGGGTACCGGAAGCCGGATGCCGGCACGGTGCGCGTCCTGGGCCTCGACCCGGTCAGAGAGTCCGGGCGGCTGCGGCCCCGCATCGGCGTGATGCTCCAGTCCGGCGGCGTCTACTCGGGCTCCAGGGCCGACGAGATGCTCCGCCACGTGGCCAAGCTGCACGCTCATCCGCTGGACGTGGACGCGCTCATCGAACGCCTGGGGCTCGGCTCCTGCGGGCGGACGACGTACCGGCGCCTGTCGGGCGGGCAGCAGCAGCGGCTCGCCCTTGCCATGGCCGTGGTCGGGCGCCCCGAGCTGGTGTTCCTGGACGAACCGACCGCCGGTCTCGACCCGCAGGCCCGCCGCGCCACCTGGGACCTGGTGCGGGACCTGCGCGCCGACGGCGTCTCGGTGATCCTCACCACCCACTACATGGACGAGGCCGAGCAGCTCGCCGACGATGTGGCGATCATCGACGCGGGCCGGGTCATCGCCCAGGGCTCCCCGGAGGAGCTGTGCAAGGGCGGCGCCGAGAACACGCTCCGCTTCACCGGCCGTCCCGGCCTGGACGTGGGCTCGCTGCTCAAGGCCCTGCCCGCCGACTCCTCGGCCGCCGAGCTGACGCCGGGTTCCTACCGGGTCATCGGCAAGATCGACCCGCAGCTGCTCGCGACGGTCACCTCCTGGTGCGCCCAGCACGGCGTGATGCCGGAGAAGATCTCGGTGGAGCGGCACTCCCTGGAGGACGTGTTCTTGGAGCTCACGGGTAAGGAGCTGCGTTCGTGACCGCCACCGGCACCTATGCGCCGAAGCCGGGGGCCGCGCCTCTCCCCCGCATGATCGCGGCCCAGGCCGTGCTCGAGACGAAGATGCTGCTGCGCAACGGCGAACAGCTGCTGCTGACGGTCGTGATCCCGACCCTGCTGCTCGTCCTCTTCAGCACCGTGGACATCGTCGACACGGGCGAGGGGAAGACCGTCGACTTCCTCGCCCCCGGCATTCTCGCGCTCGCGGTGATGTCGACGGCGTTCACCGGCCAGGCCATCGCGACCGGCTTCGAGCGCCGCTACGGCGTGCTGAAGCGGCTCGCCTCCTCGCCCCTGCCGCGCTGGGGCCTGATGACGGCCAAGACACTGTCCGTGCTGGTCACCGAGGTGCTCCAGGTGGTCCTGCTGACGGTGATCGCCTTCTCGCTCGGCTGGTCGCCGCAGGGCAACCCGTTCGCCGTCCTGCTGCTTCTGGTCCTCGGTACGGCGGCCTTCTCGGGCCTCGGCCTGCTGATGGCCGGGACGCTGAAGGCCGAGGCGACCCTGGCCGCCGCCAACCTGGTGTTCCTGCTGCTGCTCGTCGGCGGCGGGGTCGTCGTCCCGCTGGACAAGTTCCCCGAGGGCGCGCAGGACGTCCTCGGCCTGCTGCCCATCTCGGCGCTGTCCGACGGGCTGCGGGACGTCCTGCAGCACGGGGCCGGGACGCCCTGGGCCGACCTGGGGATCCTGGCGGTCTGGGCCGTGGCCGGGCTGGCCGCCGCCGGACGGTTCTTCCGCTGGGAGTAGGCCATGAGGGACCCTCGTGAAAGCGTGCACAAGCGGCGCCCTACGATGGGTCGCGTGCCAAAAGTGACCCGCGCCGACGCCAAGGCCGCCCTGCGCAACCCGCTCGCCTTCATCGCCGCACGCTGGACCCCGGAACCCCGGACCGTCCAGCGGGCCGCCATGTCCGCCGTCGTGATGTCGGTGCTCATCGTGGTCACCGGCGGTGCCGTACGGCTGACCGGCTCGGGCCTGGGCTGCCCGACCTGGCCCAAGTGCACCGAGACCTCGCTCACCGCCACCAGCGAGATGGGCGTCCACGGCGTCATCGAGTTCGGCAACCGCATGCTGACGTACGTGCTGTGCGCGGCCGTCGGCTGGGCGATCATCGCCGCGCGCTCGCAGAAGCCGTACCGGCGCGGCCTGGTCCGTCTGGGCTGGGCGCAGTTCTGGATCGTGATGAGCAACGCGGTGCTCGGCGGCATCGTGGTGCTGGTCGGTCTCAACCCGTACACGGTCGCGGCCCACTTCGTGGCGACGTCCGCGCTCATCGCGGTGGCCACGGTGATGTGGCAGCGCACCCGTGAGGGCGACACCGCACCGCGTCCGCTGGTCGGCAAGGCCGTCCGGCAGCTGGTGTGGTTCCTGACCGCGGCCGCCGTCCTGCTCATCCTGGTCGGCACGGTGGTCACCGGCGCGGGCCCGCACGCGGGCGACTCCAGCGAGGTCGAGCGGATGCCGGTCGACTGGGAGACGGTGAGCAAGCTGCACGCCGTGCTGGCGTGGATCGTGGTGACGCTGACGTTCGCCCTGTGGTTCGTCCTCAAGGCGGTCGACGCGCCGAAGGGCCCCCTGAAGCACACCCGCGAACTGTTCCTGATCCTGCTCGCGCAGGGCGTCATCGGATACGTCCAGTACTTCACGGACCTGCCCGAGGTCCTGGTCGGCCTGCACATGTTCGGCTCGGCCGTGATGTGGATCTGGGTGCTGCGGGTGGTGCTGTCGCTGCGGGAGCGCCCCGAGGTGGCTGTGGACCTGCCCGGCCCCGCCGCCGAGGCCTCCCTGACGAAGGCCTAGCCGAGCCCGTACACCCTGCGCGCGTTCCCCGACGCCAGCATCCCCGCCACCCGCTGCGCGTCGGTCAGGGACCACGCGCCCTCGGCGACCCAGGTTCCGAGCACCCGGCCGAGCGCCTCGCGGAACAGCCGGGCGGCCACCACGTGCAGCTCGGGCAGCCCCTGGGCGCCGCTGGAGAAGAGAATCTTGCCGAACGGGGCCAGCTCCAGGATCTCCGCGAGGACGGTCGCGGCCCGGGCGCCGGTGCGGACCAGGGCGGCGCCGCAGTCGGCGTGGACGTGCGGGAAGACACCGGCCAGATGGGCGGCGTGCCGGTGGTACGGGTAGCCGTGCAGCAGGACGAGGTCCGTGCCGAGCCCGGCCGTGGCCCGCACGAAGTCCGTCAGCAGCACCGGATCCGTACGGTCGATGCGCAGGCCCGGCGCCCCGAGCCCCGCGTGCAGCTGGAGCGGCAGCCCCGAGGCGACGGCGCTCCACAGCAGATGCCGCAGCAGCACCGGATCGCTCAGCTCCCCGCCGACGCCGCGCCCCGCGAGCCAGCGGCCGGCCGCACCTCGCACCTCTCCAGGCCCGGGCGGTTCGGGCGCGAGCGCGAGGCCGTGCCGGACGCCCGCGACCGAGGTGAAGGCGACGGCGTTCGCGGCGGCGGCGTGCACCGACTCGGCGAGGTTGGCGAGGAAGGACTCGACGGTTCCGGAGGTGTCGGCGACCTGCTCGGCGAGCAGTTCCAGGCGCACGATCTCGTGGGCCTCGGCGGCGCCCGCTGAGGCCAGCTCCCGGGGCTCCGTGAGGTCGCCGGGCAGGCCGGTGTCGACGAGGTACGTCGTGATGCCGCTGCCGCGCAGGAGCCGGCGGCCGGACTCCAGGACGCCCAGTTCACGGCGGCGGGCCAGGTAGTGGGCGGGGGTGCAGTGGGGTTCCAGGCCGAGCAGGGGCGGGCACCAGCGCCGTACGGCGAAGCCGGTCTGGGTGTCGAAGAGGGTGGTGCCGGGGGCGGGTGGGCCCTCGGTGCGGGAGAGGTGGGCCTCGAAGGTGCCGAGGCCCAGTTCCGTGCGGAGTACTCCGTGGCAGTACTGGTCCACTAGGGACGGCGTTTCGATCATCCGGGCTCCCCGGTGTGGACCCTGTTGTTCTCAAGGGTCCTAACGGGTGAAGGGGGATGAGGTCGCGGTCCCGGAGGGGGGTGCGGGTGAATCGGCGGCTGCCGGCGGAGTGTGGCTCGTCGCGCCCACGCGGCGGAGCCGCAAATGGATACAGCCCCGCGCCCCTAAAGACAAAAGGCCAGTTGCTCAACCGTTGGACGGGCCGCCTACCTGGATGCCCGCCATGCGCGTCCACTCGTAGCGGCCCGTCGTCACCTTGGCGGCGAATTCGCCGTCGAAGGACTCGTGGCGGGTGATGCCCGACTTCTCCACCGCCTGGTCGGCGATCTCGATCGACGGGGCGACCAGGTCGCCCCAGTTGCCGTCCTCGCCGACGAGGACGATGCGGGCGCCGCGTTCGCCGAGGTAGGCGACCTGGCCCTCGGCGCCGCCGTGGGTCTTGGAGAAGGCGGTGATCTGCTTGGCGAGCCGGGCGACCTTGCGCTCGGTCTTCGGGTCAACCTGCTGCGTGTCTGCCATGCTCAGGATGCTACTCACGAGTAGATCGACTGGCGAGAGCAGGGCCCTGTGACGTACGTCAGCGCAGGAACGGGTCGACCGCGACCGCCACGAACAGGATCGACACGTAGGTGATCGACCAGTGGAAGAGCCGCATCTCCTTGAGCTTGGCGCCCGTCACCTCGGCCTTGGCGCGGTTCTGCAGGCCGTGTGCCTCCCACAGCCAGAAGCCGCCGGCCAGCAGGGCGACCGCCGTGTAGAACCAGCCCGTGTAGCCGAGCGGGGTCAGCAGGAGCGAGACGGCGACCATGACCCAGCTGTAGATCACGATCTGCTTGGCGACCACCTTGTTGGAGGCGACCACCGGCAGCATCGGCACGCCCACGCGCGCGTAATCCTCTTTCACCTTCATCGACAGCGGCCAGTAGTGCGGCGGCGTCCAGAAGAACATGACGAGGAACAGGATGATCGGCGCCCACGACATGGAGTTCGTGACCGAGGACCAGCCGATCAGCACGGGCAGACAGCCGGCGATGCCGCCCCACACGATGTTCTGCGAGGTACGGCGCTTGAGGATCATCGTGTAGACGACGACGTAGAACAGGAGTGCGCCGAGGGAGAGCCAGGCCGAGAGCCAGTTGACCGTGAGGCCGAACAGCAGCGTCGAGACGACGGCCAGCGTGATGCCGAAGGCCAGGCACTCGCGCGGACTGACCATGCCGGTGACCAGCGGGCGCTGCGAGGTGCGGTCCATCAGCGCGTCGATGTCGCGGTCGATGTACATGTTGAGCGCGTTGGCGCCACCTGCGGACAGGTAGCCGCCGACGCAGGTCAGCAGCACCAGCGTCAGATCGGGCACGCCCTGCTGCGCCAGGAACATCACCGGAACGGTGGTGATCAGCAACAGCTCGATGATCCGCGGCTTGGTGAGAGCCACGAACGCCTTGACACGGGCCCCGAACGGCCGGTGGGCCGGGCTCTGGTCCGTCCCGAGCATCCCCGCTGGACGGGATTCAACGGCCGTCACGCACACCCCTACAGAGACATCCCAGCAAGCCTCAGCCGTGTGAAGTCCCGGTAAAGGCTCGCGCGTACCACGCCACTTTAGACGTTGCCCAGACTCGGACATTCGCGGGGGTCGTCTCGTGTTGAGGGGAGGGTTCCGACGGGCGCGTCGAAGCTCGATTGAGCACCCGGATGAGCGGCTCCGTATTCACATGCCTAATGCGGTTCGGCCCAGTCAGGAGGCGGATCGGGAGCAGTCCCGGCACTCTGGAACGACCTGGAAGAACGCATGTCCCACAGGGGTAGGCTCGACTGCGGCCGGTGGGCGCCCCGATACACCGGCATCCGAACATGTGGAGAGGAGCCCTGACCCAGGGTGAGCACCAAGCCGACCACAACAGACCTCGAGTGGACCGAGTTGGATCAGCGGTCCGTCGACACCGCGCGTGTCCTGGCCGCCGATGCCGTACAGAAGGTCGGTAACGGCCATCCGGGTACGGCGATGAGCCTGGCGCCTGCCGCCTACACCCTCTTCCAGAAGGTGATGCGGCACGACCCGGCGGACGCCGACTGGGTCGGACGGGACCGCTTCGTGCTGTCCGCCGGCCACTCGTCCCTGACCCTCTACACCCAGCTGTACCTGGCCGGTTTCGGCCTGGAGCTGGACGACCTGAAGTCCTTCCGCACCTGGGGTTCGAAGACCCCCGGTCACCCCGAGTACGGGCACACGACCGGTGTGGAGACCACGACCGGCCCGCTCGGACAGGGCGTCGCGAACGCGGTGGGCATGGCCATGGCCGCCCGCTACGAGCGCGGACTGTTCGACCCGGAGGCCGCCGAGGGCGAGTCCCCCTTCGACCACTTCATCTACTGCATCGCCGGTGACGGCTGTCTGCAGGAGGGCATCTCCGCCGAGGCCTCGTCCCTCGCGGGCCACCAGAAGCTGGGCAACCTGGTCCTGCTGTGGGACGACAACCACATCTCGATCGAGGGCGACACCGAGACGGCCGTGTCCGAGGACACGGTGAAGCGGTACGAGGCGTACGGCTGGCACGTGCAGCGCGTGGCGCCGAAGCCGGACGGCGACCTGGACCCGCACGCGCTCCACGACGCGATCGAGGCGGCCAAGGCCGTCACCGACCGGCCGTCGTTCATCGCGATGCGCTCGATCATCGCCTGGCCCGCCCCGAACGCGCAGAACACCGAGGCCGCGCACGGCTCGGCGCTGGGTGACGACGAGGTCGCCGCGACCAAGCGCGTCCTCGGCTTCGACCCGGAGCAGAGCTTCGAGGTCTCCGACGAGGTCATCACGCACACCCGCAAGGCGCTGGAGCGGGGCCAGGCGGCCCGGGCCGTGTGGGAGAAGGCGTACCAGCAGTGGCGGGACAACCACCCCGACCTCGCCGCCGAGTACGACCGCGTCGCCAAGGGCGAGCTGCCCAAGGGCTGGGAGGAGAAGATCCCGGTCTTCGAGGTCGGCAAGGGCGTGGCCACGCGTGCCGCCTCCGGCAAGGTCCTCCAGGCCCTCGGCGCCGTCGTCCCCGAGCTGTGGGGCGGCTCGGCCGACCTGGCCGGCTCGAACAACACCACGATCGACAAGACGTCGTCGTTCCTCCCGGCGGACAACCCGCTGGAGGAGGCGAACCCGTACGGCCGCACGATCCACTTCGGTATCCGTGAGCACGCGATGGCCGCCGAGATGAACGGCATCGCGCTGCACGGCAACACCCGGATCTACGGCGGCACGTTCCTGGTCTTCTCCGACTACATGCGCAACGCGGTGCGGCTGTCGGCGCTGATGCACCTGCCGGTGACGTACGTGTGGACGCACGACTCCATCGGCCTCGGCGAGGACGGCCCGACGCACCAGCCGATCGAGCACCTGGCGTCGCTGCGGGCGATCCCGGGTCTGAACCTGGTGCGCCCGGCGGACGCCAACGAGACCGCGATCGCCTGGCGCGAGATCCTCAAGCGCTGGACGAAGGAGTTCGGCAAGGGGCAGCCGCACGGTCTGGCGCTGACGCGTCAGGGTGTGCCGACGTACGCGCCCAACGAGGACGCCGCCAAGGGCGGTTACGTCCT
Source organism: Streptomyces sp. NPDC057099 (assembly GCF_042671245.1). Taxonomy (NCBI): domain Bacteria; kingdom Bacillati; phylum Actinomycetota; class Actinomycetes; order Kitasatosporales; family Streptomycetaceae; genus Streptomyces; species Streptomyces sp. NPDC057099. The sequence continues at coordinate 192,356 of NZ_JBHUTX010000006.1, read as the reverse complement.
GTTCGAGGCCGACGGCGGCGAGCCCGAGGTCGTCCTCATCGCCACCGGCTCGGAGGTGCACGTCGCCGTCGAGGCGCGCGAGCAGCTCCAGGGCGCCGGCGTGCCCACGCGCGTGGTGTCCATGCCGTCGGTGGAGTGGTTCGAGCAGCAGGACCAGGGGTACCGGGACAGCGTCCTTCCGCCGGCCGTCAAGGCCCGCGTCGCGGTCGAGGCCGGTATCGGACTGACCTGGCACAAGTACGTCGGGGACGCCGGCCGCATCGTTTCCCTGGAGCACTTCGGTGCTTCGGCCGACGGCAAGGTCCTTTTCCGCGAGTTCGGCTTCACTGCCGAGAACGTGGCCGCCGCCGCCCGGGAATCGATCGCCGCAGCTCAGCGCTGACGCTCATATACGACACGTAGGAGATGGAATTTCCATGACAGACGCACTCAAGCGCCTCTCCGAGGAAGGCGTCGCGATCTGGCTGGACGATCTGTCGCGCAAGCGGATCACGTCCGGCAACCTCGCCGAGCTGCTCGACCAGCAGCACGTCGTGGGCGTCACCACCAACCCGACGATCTTCCAGAAGGCGATCTCCGAGGGTGACGGCTACGACCAGCAGCTGTCGGACCTCGCCGCCCGCAAGGTGACCGTCGAAGAGGCCATCCGCATGATCACCACGGCGGACGTCCGCGACGCCGCCGACATCCTGCGCCCGGTCTTCGACGCCACCGGCGGCCAGGACGGCCGGGTCTCGATCGAGGTCGACCCGCGCCTCGCCCACAACACCAAGGCGACGGTCGCCGAGGCCCGGCAGCTGGCCTGGCTGGTGGACCGCCCCAACACGCTCATCAAGATCCCGGCCACCAAGGCGGGTCTGCCGGCCATCACCGAGACGATCGGCAACGGCATCAGCGTCAACGTCACGCTGATCTTCTCGCTGGAGCGCTACCGCGAGGTGATGGACGCCTACCTGGCCGGTCTGGAGAAGGCCAAGGCCAAGGGCCTGGACCTGTCCAAGATCCACTCGGTGGCGTCCTTCTTCGTCTCGCGCGTCGACACCGAGATCGACAAGCGGATCGACGCGCTCGGCACCCCCGAGGCCAAGGCGCTGCGCGGCAAGTCCGCCATCGCCAACGCCCGGCTCGCCTACCAGGCGTACGAGGAGGTCTTCTCCACGGACCGCTGGAACGCGCTGGACCGTGAGGGCGCCAACAAGCAGCGTCCGCTGTGGGCCTCCACGGGTGTGAAGGACAAGGCGTACAAGGACACCCTGTACGTCGACGAGCTGGTCGCGCCGAACACGGTGAACACCATGCCGGAGGCGACCCTGTACGCCACCGAGGACCACGGCCAGATCACCGGCAACACCCTCGCCGGCACGTACGAGCAGGCTCGCGCCGACCTCGACGCGGTCGAGCAGCTCGGGATCAAGTACGACGACGTGGTCCAGCTGCTGGAGGAGGAGGGCGTCGAGAAGTTCGAGGCGTCCTGGACCGACCTGCTGAAGTCGACCGAGGCCGAGCTTCAGCGCCTCGCCCCCTCGGAGGGCTGAACAGGTGTCGAGCAGCAATCCGCTGCGTGACCCCGCGGACCGACGGCTCCCGCGTATCGCGGGGCCGTCGGGCCTGGTCATCTTCGGCGTCACGGGCGACCTGTCACGCAAGAAGCTCATGCCCGCCGTGTACGACCTCGCCAACCGGGGTCTGCTGCCGCCGGGCTTCTCGCTGGTGGGCTTCGCGCGCCGTGAGTGGGCGCACGAGGACTTCGCACAGGAGGTCCACGACGCGGTCAAGGAGCATGCTCGCACGCCCTTCCGCGAGGAGGTCTGGCAGCAGCTCATCCAGGGCATGCGCTTCGTGCAGGGCACGTTCGACGACGACGACGCCTTCGAGCGGCTGCGCTCCACGATCGAGGAGCTGGACAAGGCACAGGGCACGGGCGGCAACTTCGCCTTCTACCTCTCCGTGCCGCCGAAGTCCTTCCCCGTGGTCATCCAGCAGCTGAAGAAGCACCAGCTGGCCGACCAGCAGGGCGGCTCCTGGCGGCGCGCGGTCATCGAGAAGCCCTTCGGGCACGACCTGAAGTCGGCCGAGGAGCTCAACAAGGTCGTCCACGAGGTGTTCGCGCCGGAGCAGGTCTTCCGGATCGACCACTACCTCGGCAAGGAGACCGTCCAGAACATCCTGGCGCTGCGCTTCGCCAACACGATGTTCGAGCCGATCTGGAACCGGTCCCTCGTGGACCATGTGCAGATCACCATGGCCGAGGACATCGGCATCGGCGGCCGGGCCGGGTACTACGACGGCATCGGCGCCGCCCGTGACGTCATCCAGAACCACCTGCTCCAGCTGCTGGCCCTCACGGCCATGGAGGAGCCGGCCTCCTTCGACGCGGACGCGCTGGCCGCCGAGAAGACCAAGGTGCTCGGCGCCGTGCGGCTGCCGAAGGACATGGGCCGGGACACCGTGCGCGGCCAGTACTCGGCCGGCTGGCAGGGCGGCGAGAAGGTGACCGGCTATCTGGACGAGGACGGCATCAACGCCTCGTCGAAGACCGACACCTACGCCGCGATCAAGCTGGAGATCGACAACCGCCGCTGGGCGGGCGTCCCCTTCTATCTGCGCACCGGCAAGCGGCTCGGCCGCCGGGTGACGGAGATCGCGGTCGTCTTCCAGCGGGCCCCGCACTCCCCCTTCGACACGACGGCCACCGAGGAACTGGGCTCCAACGCGATCGTCATCCGCGTCCAGCCGGACGAGGGCGTGACGGTCCGCTTCGGCTCGAAGGTCCCCGGCACGTCGATGGAGATCCGGGACGTGTCCATGGACTTCGCGTACGGCGAGTCCTTCACGGAGTCCAGCCCCGAGGCGTACGAGCGTCTCATCCTGGACGTTCTCCTCGGTGACTCGAACCTCTTCCCGCGCACCGAGGAGGTCGAGCTGTCCTGGAAGATCCTCGACCCGATCGAGGAGTACTGGGACGAGAACGGCAAGCCCGCCCAGTACCCGGCCGGTACCTGGGGGCCCGTCGAGGCGGACGAAATGCTCGAGCGACACGGACGGAGCTGGCGCCGGCCATGAAGACAGACCTGACGGACACCACCGCCAGCAAGATCAACAAGGCGCTGGTGCAGGGCCGCCGGGCGATCGGCACCCCGGCGGTCGGCATGGTGCTCACGCTGGTCATCGTGACGGACGAGGAGAACGCCTACGACGCGCTGAAGGCGGCGAACGACGCCTCGCACGAGCATCCCTCGCGCACGCTCGTCGTCATCAAGCGCGTCTCCCGCTCGCCCCGCGACCGTACGCAGTCCCGCCTGGACGCGGAGGTCCGCCTGGGCGCGGACGCCGGCTCGGGCGAGACGGTGGTGCTCCGCCTGTACGGCGAGGTGGCCGAGCACGCCCAGTCGGTGGTGCTGCCGCTGCTGCTGCCGGACGCCCCGGTGGTGGTGTGGTGGCCGGTGAACGCGCCGCTCGACCCGGCGAAGGACCCCCTCGGTGCCCTCGGCCAGCGCCGTGTCACCGACACCTACGCCTCCGAGCAGCCGGTACGGGACCTGGCGACCCGGTCGGGGACCTACACCCCCGGTGACACGGACCTGTCCTGGACCCGCATCACGCCCTGGCGCTCCATGCTGGCGGCGGCCCTCGACCAGGTCACCTGCGAGGTCAGGGCCGTCGAGGTGGAGGGCGAGGAGTTCAACCCGAGCTGCGAGCTGCTGGCGATGTGGCTCGCGGACCGGCTGGACGTGCCCGTGAAGCGCTCACTGTCCGGCGGCCCCGGTCTGACGGCGGTCCGCCTGGACACCAACTGCGGCCCGATCAAGCTGGACCGCCCGGACGGCTCCCTCGCCACGCTCTCCATCGACGGCCAGCCGGACCGCGGAGTGGCGCTCAAGCGCCGGGACACGGCCGAGCTGATAGCGGAGGAGCTGCGGCGGCTGGACCCGGACGACACGTACGCGTCGGCCCTGCGGTACGGGGTGGACCGGCTGAAGTCCTCCTGGTCGGCTCCGGCCCCTCGGGTCTCCGGGGAGTCGGTGGCCAAAGGAGAGAGCGGAGAGCCCAAAAGTGACGGGCGAGGCCGCCTCGCCCTCCCCGCTCCCGTCGAAAGGGCTGCGAAAGCACCCGCTGCGGAAGCGACGGCGCAGGAACCGCTGAAGCAGGAAGCGCCCGCGCTGGAACCGGTACGGAAGGCTACGACGAAGTGAGGGCTACGACGAAGTGAGTACGGCACCGCAGCTGGTCGTGCACCGCGACAAGGAGCTGATGGCGCAGGCCGCGGCGGCCCGGCTGATCACGAAGATCGTGGACGCCCAGGCCTCCCGGGGTTCGGCGTCCGTGGTCCTCACGGGCGGCCGCAACGGCAACGGCCTGCTGGCCGCCCTGGCCGCGGCGCCCGCCCGGGACGCCGTCGACTGGAGCCGGCTCGACCTCTGGTGGGGCGACGAGCGATTCCTGCCCGAGGGCGACCCGGAGCGCAACATCACGCAGGCGAGGGAGGCACTGCTGGACGCGGTGCCGCTCGATCCGAAGCGGGTGCACGCGATGCCCGCGTCGGACGGTCCCCACGGCGCCGACGTGGACGCGGCGGCTGCCGCGTACGCGGAGGAACTGGCACGGGCGGCCGGCCCGGAGAACCACGGACCCGTCCCAACGTTCGACGTCCTGATGCTGGGCGTCGGCCCGGACACGCATGTCGCGTCCCTGTTCCCGGAGCTGCCGGCGGTCCGGGAGACGGACCGTACGGTCGTCGGCGTCCACGGCGCGCCCAAGCCGCCGCCGACCCGGGTGACGCTGACCTTGCCTGCGATCCGGGCGGCTCGTGAGGTGTGGCTCCTGGCGGCGGGCGAGGACAAGGCGCAGGCGGCGGCGATCGCGTTGTCGGGCGCGGGCGAGATCCAGGCCCCTGCGGCGGGGGCGTACGGCCGCAGCCGGACACTGTGGCTGCTGGACGGGGCGGCGGCCTCTCAGCTCCCGCGCTCGCTGTATCCGCCGGCGTCGGCCTGACGTACCAGGGGGCTCCGCCCCCTGGACCCTCGATCCTTCGCCCACCCACCACCCGATGCGGTCAGCCAGGAGGCTGGACTCGCGAGTTGCCCCTTTCAAGGGCAGTTTCGGGTGGTGGGTCGGCATAGGCGGGGGGTCCAGGGGGCGGAGCCCCCTGGTCGTGCATCGGCAGCGGCTACTTGACCGACCCCGCCATCACACCCTGCACAAAGTGCTTCTGGAACGCGAAGAACACGACCACCGGAACCACCAGCGACACGAACGCCCCCGGCGCCAGCACATCGATGTTGCTGCCGAACTGCCGGATCTGGGACTGGAGTTCCACGGTAAGCGGCTGCGACGCGCTGTCCGCGAACAGCAGCGCCACCAGCATGTCGTTCCACACCCACAGGAACTGGAAGATGGCCAGGGAGGCGATCGCCGGCCGCCCCACGGGCAGCACGAGTCGCGTGAAGATACGCCACTCACTGCCCCCGTCCATGCGCGCGGCCTCCAGCATCTCCTTCGGGATCTCGGAGAAGTAGTTCCGCAGGAGGAACACCGCGAACGGCAGCCCGTAGGCGACATGGAAGAGCACGACACCCGGGATCGTCCCGAACAGCCCCAGCTGCCCGAAGAGTTTCGCGACCGGCAGCAGCCCGATCTGCACGGGCACCACCAGCAACGCGACCACGACCAGGAAGATCGCCTCCCGCCCGGGGAAGTCCAGCCACGCGAAGGCATACCCCGCGAGCGCCGCGATGACGACGACCAGCACCGTCGTCGGCACCGAGATCAGCACCGTGTTCCAGAACGCCGTAGTGATCCCGGCGTTCCCCAGCAGCTCCGAGTAGTTGTCGAAGGACAGCTGCCCCGGGCTGGAGAACACCGTCCACCAGCCGCCCTTCGCGGTGTCCTCGGCGGACCGCATCGAGGACAGGAACAGCCCGGCCAGCGGCGTCATCCACACCAGGCCCACGATCACGAGGAAGGCCTGGACAACTCCGTTGCCCAACCCGCGCCGAACTGCGTTCATCGCTGGCTCCTTCGGAAACGGCGGACGTTGAACACCATGGCCGGAACCACCAGCAGCAGGAGCAGCACACCGAGCGCGCTGCCGAGGCCCTGGTTGTTGCCGCCGCCGAACGACACCAGCCACATCTGCGTCGCGAGTACGGTCGCGTCTTCCTGTACCGGCCCGGGCGCGATGATGTAGACGAGGTCGAAGACCTTCATCACGTTGATGACCAGGGTGATGAAGACGACCGTCAGGACGGGTGCCAGCAAGGGCACCGTGATCCGACGGAAGATCTGCCACTCGTTGGCGCCGTCCATGCGCGCCGCCTCCAGCGTGTCCCGCGGGAGCGTCGCCAGGCCCGCGCCGATGAGCACCATGGAGAAGCCGGTCCAGATCCACAGGTACGCGCCGATGATGGCCGGTGTGACCAGCGCGGGTCCGAGCCAGGAGACGCCCTCGTAGGGCGGGGCGAAGTTGGAGGACGGCAACTGCACCGCGTAGGAGCCCGGTTCGAGGCCCTGGAAGCGGAAGGAGCCGTCGGACGCGGTGGTCGCCGTGGCGACCGCCTTGCCGTCGCGCACCGCCTCGACCTTCATCTCGGGCAGTCCGCTCTCGCGCCGGTCGACCTTGCCCTGCTCCCCTCCCCCGCCGGGCGTGAAGTCCAGGTAGACCACGCCGCGCACTTCGTCGGCGGCGGCCTTCTGCCCCGCCGCCGCGTACGCCGGCTTCGTCCCGCCCGGCAGGTCGTCGGGCAGCACCCCGACCAGTGGGAGCGTCACCGCGTTGCCCGGTGACACGCTCTGGCTCGTGCGGTACGACCCGTCCTTCTCCTTCGTCAGACCCTGCCCGTCACGTCCCCGGGCCGTCGGGTAGGACGAGGAGCCCTCGAACGCGTCGTGGACGGAGACGACCGCCGCGTTGAGGACGCCCTTGTCGGGGTCCTCGTCGTAGGCGAGGCGGAAGATGATGCCGGCGGCGAGGAAGGAGACCGCCATCGGCATGAAGAGGAGCAGCTTGAAGGCCGTGGCCCAGCGGACCTTCTCCACCAGGACGGCCAGGATCAGCCCGAGGCCGGTCAGCAGGGCCGGTGCGACGACGACCCAGATGGCCGTGTTGCGGACGGCGTTGAGGGTCGCCGGGTCGCTGAACATCTCGGCGTAGTTGTCGCCGCCGACGAAGGTCGTCCCGGAGGCGTCGAAGAAGCTGCGGCCGATGCTGAACAGCACGGGGTAGACGACGAGCGCGCCGAGCAGCAGCAGCGCGGGCAGCACGAACAGCAGGGCGATGACCTTGCCGCGCCGGCGCAGGCGCCGCGTGCGGTCGGCGACCGTGCCGGGCGGCGGGGGACTCGTCTCTTTCACGAGGGTCGCTGTCATGACGTATCAGTCCTGGTACGCCTTGGCCGCCGCGGCCTCCAGCTTCGCCGCGGTGCCCTTCGGGTCGGACGGGTCGCGCAGGAAGTCCTGGAGCAGCTTCCACTCGCCGGTGCCCTTCGTACCGCCGAAGGCCGCCGGGGCCTGGTCGGACATGTCGAAGCGGACCGAGTCCGAGTCCCCGGCCTGCACGAGGGACTTGGCGGTGGCGCGGGTGACGTCGTCGCCGTACTTGGCGAGGTCGAGCTCCTTGTTCGGGGAGAGGAAGCCGCCCGCCTCGGCCCACACCGCGGAGGCCTCCGGCGTGGCCAGGTACTCCGTGAGAGCCTGCGCGGCCTTCTGGTTCTTGCCGTCCTTCAGGACGGCGGCCGCGTCACCGCCGCTGACGACCGGCGCCTCGCCGCCGCCGACCGCGGGGAACGGGAAGAAGTTCGCGTCCTTCCCGACGGTCTTCCCGAACTGGTCCTTGGCGACGCCGGCGACGAAGTCGCCCTCGTAGACCATGCCGGCCTCGGGCTCCGGCCCGAAGACCTTCTCCACGGAGCCGGGGAAGTCGGTGTTCAGGGCGCCCTTCTGGCCGCCGGCGATGAGCTGCTTGTCCTTGAAGAGCTTGCCGAGTGTGGTGAGGGCGTCGACGACCGACGCGTCGGTCCACTTCAGCTTGTGCGCGGCGAGGGCGTCGTACTTCTCGGGTCCGGCCTGGGAGAGGTAGACGTTCTCGAACCAGTCGGTGAGGGTCCAGCCGTCCTGTCCGGCGACGGAGAACGCGGCGAGCCCGGAGTCGGACACGGTCTGGCCGGCCTTCAGCATCTCGTCGTACGACTTGGGCGGCTTCACGCCGGCCTGGGCGAGGGCGTCGGGGCTGTACCAGACGGTCGACTTGTGGGCGGCCTTGAAGTACAGGCCGTAGAGGGTGCCGTCGACGCTGCCGTACTTCTTCCACACGGGGGCGTACCCCGCGTCCACGGACTGCTCGGTCTTCTTCGACAGCGGCTTCAGCCAGCCCTTGGCGGCGAACTGCTTGAGGACGCCGACCTGCGGGACCATCACGACGTCGGGGGCGTTGCCGCCCTCGATCTTGCTGCCGACGACGGTGGAGACGTTGTCGCCGGTGGACGTGAACTGCGTCTTGGCGCCGGTCTTCTCGGTGAAGGCGTCCAGCACCTTCTGGAAGTTCTTCTGCTCGGTGCCGGACCAGACGCCGGCCACGGTGACCGTCTGGCCGCTGAGGGCCTTGTCGCCGCCTCCGGCCGCGACGGGGCCGCCGCCGCAGGCGGTCGCGCCGAGCGACAGGGCGAGGGCGGTGCAGCCGGCGAGCAGGGTGGTACGTCGTCGCATCATCGTTGATGTCCCTTCGGGGAGTTGACTTGCGGGGAGTTCAGGAACGGATCCACCAGGCGGCCGTGGAGCCGGGCAGTACCCCGGCGGGGCAGGGGCCGCTGGCGAGCAGGGGGGTGCCGGGGACCGGCGCGGGGGTGGGTGCCGTACCGAAGTTGACGGCGCACACCAGGTCGTCGCCGCGGGCGAAGGCGAGGACGCCGGGCGGGGCGTCCAGCCAGCGCAGGGTGCCTTCGCCCAGCTGGGGCAGGGTGCCGCGCAGTTGGAGGCCGTCGCGGTACAGGTGCCAGAAGGAGCGGGTGTCGGCGAGGGCGCGGTCGGTGGCGTACTCGGCGAAGTACTCCGGCTGCGGCAGCCACGGCTTGGCGCTCTCCTCGCCGGAGGTGAAGCCGAAGGGCGAGGCCTGTCCCGACCAGGGCAGCGGCACCCGGCAGCCGTCGCGGATGCGGGCCCGGCTGCCGGTGCGGTGGAAGATCGGGTCGGTGAGCACGTCGTCGGGCAGGTCCACGACCTCGGGCAGGCCGAGCTCCTCGCCCTGGTAGATGTAGGCGGCGCCGGGCAGGGCCAGCATCAGCAGCGCGGCGGCGCGGGCCCGGGCGGCGCCGAGGCCGCTGCCTTCGGTGGCGGGTTCGCCGTAGCGGGTGACGGTGCGGACCTGGTCGTGGTTGTTGAGGACCCAGGTGACCGTCGAGCCGGTCCCGGCGATGTCCTGCATGGCCTCGGAGATGACCTTCTGGAAGGCGTCGGGGTCCCAGGGGGCGCTGAGCAGGTCGAAGAAGAAGGCCTGGTGGAGTTCGTCCGGGCGGACGTACCGGGCGTGCTCGCGGGCGGTCGGGACGGAGACCTCGCCGACGAGGAGGCGCTCGCAGCCGTCGCGCTCGGTGTAGTCCTCGCATATGGAGCGCCAGCGGCGCCACACCTCGTGGACCTCGGGCTGGTTCCAGGCGAGCGGGTTGACCGAGTCGCGGGTGCGGGCGTCGGCCTCCGGGTCGTCGGAGTCGGGCAGCTCGGGGTGCTTGTAGAGGCCGGCGGCGACGTCGATGCGGAAGCCGTCGACGCCCCGGTCCAGCCAGAAGCGCAGGACCCGGTCGAACTCGGCCGCGACCTCCGGGGTTCGCCAGTTCCAGTCGGGCTGCTCGGGCGTGAACATGTGCAGGTACCACTGGCCGGGCCGCCCGTCCGCCTCGGTCACCCGGCTCCACGCAGGGCCGCCGAACATCGCGTGCCAGTTGTTGGGCGGCTCGTCGCCGTCCGGGCCGCGGCCGTCGGCGAAGTGGAAGCGGGCGCGGGCCTCGCTGCCGGGAGCCGCGGCGAGGGCCTCGCGGAACCAGGGGTGCTCGCTGGAGCAGTGGTTCGGGACGATGTCGAGCAGCACCTTGACGCCCAGCCTTCGCGCGGCGCCCACCAGCAGGTCGAACTCGGCGAGGTCGCCGAAGAGCGGGTCGACGTCGCAGTAGTCGGCCACGTCGTAGCCGTGGTCGTGCTGCGGCGAGGGATAGAAGGGGCTCAGCCAGATCCCGTCGACGCCGAGCTTCTTCAGATACGGCAGTCCGGCCCGGACGCCGGCGAGATCGCCGATGCCGTCGCCGGTGCTGTCGAGGAAGCTGCGGACGTACACCTGATAGATCACTGCGTCACGCCACCAGTGGTGCCTGTTCAACCCATCGACCTGTCTCTGTGGAGGGGCAGCGGTTATGCATGCATGTTAAGTAGGCGTGTCGCGAGGGTGTCAACGAAAAGACAGAAGCTACCGAGGAGTTGAGGTAGTAAAATTGGGTATCAAACGGGCATATCTCAGCCAGATGAGACGTCCGCGTTACCTAACAAGTAACTAGAAGCGGGTCACTGGAAGCCGCTGGAAGCCCTAGCCGCGCGAGATGACGGCGAGTTCTCGTGCCAGACGGCGCACCGCCGCCGTCGGCGTCTCGTGCCCGGCCATCGCGTCGTGCACGACCGCCTGGACGACCAGGCTGACCTGGTCGTAGCGCGGGCTCTTGGGGCGCGGCGCGGCCGCGAGCACGCTCTCGCGCAGGGTCGGCAGATACGGGAACCTGCGGATGAGCTGCGGGTCCTTGTACAGATCGGCCCGTACGGGCGGCAGCGCGCCACGGGTGAGGACCTGGCGCTGGACGCCCTCACTGGTGAGGTACGCGATCAGACGGGCGGCCGAGTCGGGATGCCGGGCATGTGAGCTGACGGCCAGGTTGGAGCCGCCGAGGACACTCGTCCCCGGCCCGTCCCGTCCGGGCAGCGGCACGGCGCCGATCTTCCCGGCGACCCGGGACCCCGGGGCGGAGGCGCCGACGTACGCGTACGGCCAGTTCCGCAGGAAGAGCAGCCGGCCGTCCTGGAAGGCCTGCTTGGACTCCTCCTCCTTGTAGGCCAGCGCCTCTTTCGAGATCCAGCCCTCTCGCACTCCGCGGGTCAGGAAGCCGATGCCCTCGCGGGCCGCCGCCGAGTCGACGGTGACGCGTTCGCCCTCGTCGCCGAGGATCGAGCCGCCCGCCGAGTAGACGGCTTCCGCCGCGTTGACGGTGAGGCCCTCGTAGGGGAGGAACTGCCCGGCGTAGCCGTCGAGTCCGTGCTTCGGGGCGATGGTCTTCGCGTACCGCTCCAGTTCCGCCCAGGTGCGCGGCGGTGCGACGCCCTCCTCGGCGAGGACGTCCTTGCGATAGAGGAGCAGACCGGCGTTGGTGACGTACGGGACGGCGTACAGCTGTCCGTCGTAGGTCGCCGTGTCGACGACCGGCGGGAGGAAGGTCCTCAGCGGGAAGCGGTCGCGGGGCAGGGGTCTGATCCAGCCCGCGGCGGCGAACTCCGAGGTCCAGTTGACGTCGATGTTGAGCACGTCGAACCGGCTGCGGTCGCCGTCGCGCAGGTCGGTGGCCATCTGCGCCTGGGTCTCGTCGGCCGAGTCGGGCAGCTCGACGAGGGTCACCTTCTCGCCGGGGTGGGTGCGGTTCCAGCCCTCCAGCAGGGGGCCGAGATAGCCGGTGAGGTCTCCGGCGGTGGCCAGGGTGAGCGGTCCGCGACCGCCGTCGGCCGGCTCGCCCGCCTGCGCTCCGGCGGCGACGTAGCCGGTCATGACCACGACGAGAACGAGAAGGCCCCTACCCGCGGCATGGATCCACCGCATAGGTTCCTCCCTGTGCACCGGCGACGGGCACCCTTGCCCGGAATCAGAGGCCATGTATACCTGTTAGGTATGGGCGATACTAGGGTCTGGAGCACATTGACCGGACAGGAGGACTGCACGCGTGCGCCTGCACCTCCTGGCACTCCTCGCCCGCGGCCCCGCCCACGGCTACGAGCTCAAGCAGGACCTTGAGCAACTGCTGGGCTCCGCGTACCCTCAGCCGAATGTCGGCCAGATCTATGTGACCCTCGGCCGCCTCGAGAAGTCGGGACTGATCGAGGGCGAGGACGTGGCGCAGTCCAGCCGGCCCAATAAAAAGGTCTACCACCTCACCGACGCCGGGCGGGAGGCGCTGCGCGCCTGGTTCGAGGAGCCCGAGGACGAGCCGCGGGTACGGGACGACTTCTTCATGAAGCTGGCGCTCGCTCCGCAGACCGGGCTCGCCGATCAGATCTCCCTGATCAACCACCAGCGGCGCCAGTATCTGAACACCATGCGGCAGCTGTCGAAGCTGGCCGCCGCCGAGAACCGCGACAACCGCATCGCGCAGCTGCTGATAGAGGGCGCGATGCTGCACCTGCAGGCCGATCTCGACTGGCTGGAGCGGTGCCAGGAAGAGCTGGAGGAGCTGGAGTGAGCGACGACCGTCCCGCTCCTGTGCTGCGCGCCGAGGGGCTGGTGAAGACGCACCACGGCGAGGGCGCGCCCGCCCATGCCGTGCGCGGGGCCGACCTGTGCGTACGGCAGGGCGAGTTCGTGGCGATCACCGGCCCGTCCGGCGCCGGGAAGTCGACGCTGCTGCATCTGCTCGGCGGGCTCCAGCGGCCGGACGCGGGCCATCTCTGGCTCGACGGCGAGTCCACCGACACCTACAGCGAGGCCCGCTGGGCGGTGGAGCGCAGGAAGCGGATCGGGATCGTCTTCCAGTTCTTCAACCTGGTGTCCAACCTGTCCGTCGCCGACAACGTGGAGCTGCCCGCGCTGCTCGCCGGGAGTTCGCCGAAGCGGGCGCGCACCGAGCGCGAGCAGCTGCTGGCCGAGCTGGGCCTGACGGGCAAGGAGCGCAGCATGCCCGGCGAGCTGTCCGGCGGTGAGCAGCAGCGGGTCGCCCTGGCCCGGGCCCTGGTCAACCATCCCCCGCTGCTGCTGGCCGACGAACCCGCCGGCAGCCTCGACAGCAAGGGCACCCGCGAGGTGATGCGGCTGCTGTCCCGCTTCCACCAGCGCGGCCAGACGATCCTGCTGGTCACGCATGACGCTCGGCTGGCGAGCGCCGCGGACCGGGTGATCAGCTTCTTCGACGGCCGGATCGCCGACGACGCGGAACTCGACGGCGGCACCCCACCGCGCCGGTCCGGCATCTCCGGTGTGCTGGAACTCAAGGACTGACATGCGGGTGAAGAGCTGACATGCGGGTGTACGACGGCTGCCCGGCGTCCGGGCCGAGAGGCTGAGGCCCGTGCGAGCCACCCTGCGCTGGGCGCACTCCGATCTGCGCACGCACCGCGGCGAGGCACTGTTCCTCGTCCTCGCCACCGCGGGCATCGTCGCCTCGCTGCTGCTGGCCACGGCTCTGTTCGGGTACGCGACCAACCCCTGGCAGCGCGTGTTCACGCAGTCGCACGGCGCGCATGTGTGGCTGCACACCGACAGCGCCGCCGACACCGGGAAGCTCGCCGGGCTGGACGGCGTCGACTCCGTCGCCGGGCCCTACCCCACCGCCGCCACCACCGTCTCCTCACGGGGCAGCCGCGCCGCCGTCGAGCTGCGCGGCACTCCGGAACGCCCCTCCGTCGGCAGCCCGCCGGTCGTCTCCGGCCACTGGCTCGACCCCGCGACACCGAACGGTGTGGTCCTGGAGACCCGCCTCGCCCGTGCGCTGCTGGCCGAGCCCGGCGACACCCTCACCGTGCCCGGCACCGCCCGCGAGCTGACTGTCGTCGGGCTCGCCGACAGCGCCGAGCCGCGCTACCGGCCCGGTGAGCAGCCGGGCCTGGTGTGGGCCCTGCCATCGGCCGTGCCTGACCCAGGCGGGCAGGTGATCGGGCTGCGCCTGACGGACCCCGGCGACACCTCCTACGTCGTGCAGCGTGCCGTGACCGTGCTGGGGGCCGGGGCGATCGGCGAGGTCTCCACCTGGCAGCAGGCACGTGCCGAGGCGCAGGGCGACAACCGGCTCCTCGGCCAGGTGCTGGGCCTGTTCGGACTGGGCGCGCTGGTCGCCGCCGGGCTCGCCGTGCACGGGGCGATCAGCACCCGTATCCGCGGCCATCTGCGGGACCTCTCCGTGCTGAAGGCGATCGGCTTCACCCCGGGGCAGGTGGTCCGCGTCTTCCTGCTCCAGCACCTCGCCTACGCCCTGCTGGGCGCCGTGGCCGCCGCCGCGCTCGCCGAGGCCCTGGGCAGCCGGCTCCCCGGGCGGTTCGGGGACGCGGTCGGCGTGTGGCAAGGCCTTCCCGGGCACACCGTGGCGCTGGTCGTGGTCCCGGTGGGCGCGGTGCTGTTCATCGGCGCGACCACCGGCCTGGCCGCGTGGCGGGCGGGACGGGTGCCGCCGGTGCCGGTGCCGAGGCCCGCGGCGGCGCTGGGCGGGCGGCCGGCCGGGGCGACGGGCCGGAGCCGGCGCGCCGGCGGTCTGCGCCGCGTCCTCGGGCTCCCGCCCGCGGCTCCCCACACCGGACAGCTGTCCGGCCTGGCCCGCCGGGCACTCGGCCTGCGGATTCCGCCCGCGCTGGTGCTCGGCTGGCACAAGGCGTTCACCCGCCGCCCCCGCTCCCTGGCCACGGTCGCCCGCCTCACGCTGCCGCTGCTGCTGATCGTCGTGGCGATGAGCGCGTGGACCACCATCGACCGCTTCCACAGCGAGCCGGAGCAGATCGGCCTGCCCACCACGCTCAGCGTCCGCGCCGACAGCGGCCTGGGCGAACGGCAGACCCGCACCCTCCTGGAACACGACCCGCAGGTCGCCGCCGCCTACCCCGGCGTCGAGACGGCCGCCCTGGTCCCGGGCCAGACGGCGACCATCGCCCTGCGCGGCCTCGGCACCCACCACGACCCCTACCCGTACACCCTCGCCGAGGGCCGCGCCGCCCGCGGTGCCGACGAGGCGGTGGCCGGGCAGGGGCTGCTCGACCTGCTGGACGTGCGCGTCGGCGACTGGGTCCGGATGACCGTCGGCGACCAGCCGCAGATCCTGCACATCGTGGGCCGCAGCATCGAGCCGGAGAACGCCGGCCGGGTCATCTCCACGTCCCTCGACACCCTCCGCGCGAACGACCCCGGGCTCCGCCCGACCCTCTACGAACTGCGGCTGGACCCCGGCGCCGCCCCGGGCGAGGTCGCCGACCGGCTCGCCACGGCCGGGCGCGGCCATCTGGACGTGCACACGGTGGCCAACCCCGCCGACGGGCTCTCCCCGCTGCGCGCCGTCGTCGCCGGGCTGATCGCCGTGCTCGCCCTCATCGGGCTGATCGAACTGCTGACCGCGATCGGCGGCGCCGTCCGCGAGGGCGAACGGGACCTGCTGGCGCTGAAGGCCATCGGCCTGTCCCCCCGCCAGATCACGGCGATCACGGTCACGGCCACCGGCTGTACGGCCCTGGCTGCCGTGCTCGCCGCCACCGCCCTGGGCCTGCCGCTCGCCCACTGGCTCATCGACGCCCAGGGCAGATCGAGCGGGATCGGCGCGGGGATCGCCCAGGGCCCGTCGGCCCTCCTCATGCTGCCGCTGGGGGCGGCGGCGGTGCTCTGCGCGGCCGCGCTGGCCGCCCTGCCCGCGGCCCGCGCGGCACGCCGCCGGCTCGCGGACACACTGAGCGCGGTCGCCTGACCTCGACCTCAGCGTATTCGGCGGCTTCGGAGGCTTCGGCGGCTTCGCCGGTCAGCCGCCGTAGGGCCGCTGCGGGTGGTACGGCGGCTGAGGGTGTGCCGCGTAGGGGTTGCCGTACGGGTTGTTGTACGGGTTCCCCTGCGGCGGCGGGTGCGGCTGCCCCGCCGGGTGTGCCTTCAGCCGGATCCCGTACCGCCGCCTCAGCCGCCCCATCTCCAGCAACGCGATCGCGGTGACCGTCAACGGAGCGCCCAGGATGAAGACGATGCCCAGCGTGAGGCTGAGCCCGTGCAGATCGCCGGTGACCAGGTCCGGGACGGCCATCAGCCAGCTCGTCACCATGGCGAGCAGCGGCGGCATGCAGCGGTGCACGGCAGCCGTGCCGAAGAAGTTGCCGGAGACCCGCACCGCCCCGTAGGCCGTGAAGATGAGCATCCACATCATGGTCACGCCGACCCCGATGATCACGGCGGGGTGCGCCGACCCGTTCACCGTCCGCACCAGCACGAGCAGGGCGGCCACACATCCGACGAACAGCACCAGCAGCTTGAGGGAGTTGAGCAGCGGCACCCGCAACTGCCGTACGGTGCCGCCGCGCCGCCAGACGTAGAGCATCGCCCCGACCGTCAGCGGCGTGAGGAAGAGCAGGACGACCGAGGCGGTCATCGCGTTCTCCAGCAGTTCCGTGAAGTCGAAGCCGCCCTGGATGAAGGTGTAGACGCCGAGGGAAGCGACCGCGCCTGCGACGACCCGGAACTTCTTGAGCCGCTCCACGGACGGATCGAGCGACTCCGGTATCCACGCCGGGTGGAACACGGCCCGAGCCACGTCCTGGGGCTTCAACAGGGACCGGGCCGTCAGCGTGCCGCCCGTCCAACTTCCGCGTGTGCGTGCCACTTCGCGCTCCCCCGAGCACTCGCTGTCATGATCGCGCGGAGTCTACGGGACGCGGACGGCGTCCCGCCGTCCGCGTCCACTGTCCGGAAGCCGTCACTCCCGGCCGCGCACCTCCCGGTAGGCCGCGACCAGCGCCTTCGTGGAGGCGTCCAGGCCCTCGACCTCGGCGCCCTCGGTCAGCGCGGGCTCGACCCGCTTGGCGAGGACCTTGCCCAGCTCCACGCCCCACTGGTCGAAGGAGTCGATGTTCCACACCGCGCCCTGCACGAACACCTTGTGCTCGTAGAGGGCGACGAGCTGGCCGAGGACGGACGGCGTCAGCTCGGGCGCCAGGATCGTGGTCGTCGGGTGGTTGCCCTGGAACGTCTTGTGCGGCACCAGCTCCTCCGGAACCCCCTCGGCCCGCACCTCCTGCGGCGTCTTGCCGAAGGCGAGCGCCTGCGTCTGGGCGAAGAAGTTGGCCATCAGCAGGTCGTGCTGCGCCTTGAGCTCGTCGCTCAGCTCGACGACCGGCCGTGCGAAGCCGATGAAGTCCGCCGGGATCAGCTTCGTGCCCTGGTGGATGAGCTGGTAATAGGCGTGCTGCCCGTTGGTGCCCGGCGTGCCCCACACCACCGGCCCCGTCTGCCACTCCACCTCACGCCCGTCCCGGCCCACGGACTTGCCGTTGGACTCCATGTCGAGCTGCTGGAGGTAGGCGGTGAACTTGGACAGGTAGTGGCTGTACGGCAGCACCGCGTGCGACTGGGCGTCGTGGAAGTTGCCGTACCAGATGCCCAGCAGGCCCAGCAGCAGCGGCACATTGGACTCGGCGGGCGCGGTCCGGAAGTGCTCGTCGACGATCCGGAACCCGTCGAGCATCTCCCGGAAGCGGTCCGGGCCGATGGCGATCATCAGCGACAGGCCGATCGCGGAGTCGTACGAGTAGCGGCCGCCGACCCAGTCCCAGAACTCGAACATGTTGTCGACGTCGATGCCGAACCCGGCGACCTTCTCGGCGTTCGTCGACAGGGCGACGAAGTGCCGGGCGACGGCGGCCTCTCCCCCACTCTCGACTTCGCTCGAGCGGGAGGTACCCCCATCGAGCGCGGCCAGCAGCCAGCTTCGGGCGGAGGTGGCGTTGGTGACCGTCTCGATGGTGGTGAAGGTCTTGGACGCGACGACGAACAGCGTCTCCGCCGGGTCCAGGTCCCTGACCGCCTCGTGCAGGTCGGCGCCGTCCACGTTCGACACGAAGCGGAACGTCATCGAGCGGTCCGTGTAGGCGCGCAGCACGTCGTACGCCATCGCGGGGCCGAGGTCGGAGCCGCCGATGCCGATGTTGACGACGTTGCGGATGCGCTTGCCGGTGTGGCCGGTCCACTCCCCGGAGCGGACACGGTCGGCGAAGCCGGCCATCTTGTCGAGCACGGCGTGCACACCCGGCACCACGTTCTCGCCGTCGGCCTCGATCACCGCGTCCCGCGGCGCCCGCAGCGCGGTGTGCAGCACGGACCGGTCCTCGGTGGTGTTGATCTTCTCCCCGCGGAACATGGCGTCCCGGAGCCCGAAGACATCGGTGGCGGCGGCCAGTTCCCGCAGCAGTCGCAGGGTGTCGTCGGTGACGAGGTGCTTGGAGTAGTCGACGTACAGGTCACCGACCCTCAGGGCGTACGCGGTGCCGCGGCCGGGCTCGGCGGCGAACAGCTCGCGCAGCCGAACCTCGCCCAGCTCCTCGCGGTGCTTGGCCAGTGCCGTCCACTCGGGCGTCTGGTTGAGCCTGGTACGGCCGTCTGCGTTCATCTCGGACTTCAGCCTTCTTTCCTGTCCTGCCTGCGCACCTTGCCCCGCTGCGGTCCCAACCTAATTGATCAGCGCGTGGCCTCGGTGGTCGTGGCACCGTCGTCCGGTTCAACAACAGATACGTTCGCGTGGAGCGTGGGTATCAGCGCGATGACGGCCAGGAGGAAGAAGGCGGCGGTGAGCAGGGGCGGGGTGTTCGGGCCCCAGGCTGTGGCGACGGCTCCGCCCAGCAGGGCGCCGAGGGGGACTCCGGCGAAGGCCAGGGTGCGGAAGGCCGAGCTGACCCGGCCCAGCAGCTCGGCGGGGCTGCGCTCCTGCATCAGCGTCGTCGTGTTGACGTTCCACACCATGCCCATGAGCCCGAAGACGGCCAGCATCCCCACCAGCACGGTCAGGCTGCGCACGGTGCCCATGACGACGAGGGCCGCGGTCTGCACCGATCCGGCGAGCAGCACCGACCGCAGCCGGCCGAGCCGCGCCACCAGCCGGCTGTTCACCACTCCCCCGGCCAGGCCGCCCAGGGTGACGGCGGCGCCCGCCGCCGCGTAGCCCGCGGGGCCCACCTCGAGCCAGTCGGTGACGAGGACGACCAGAAGGGCGAGCAGGGTGCCCATGCCGATGTTGCACAGGGCCGAGGCGGCGCACAGGCTGCGCAGGGCGCGGTCGCGCCACAGGGTGCGCAGCCCCTGGGCGATCTCGCGGCGCAGGGTGCTGCCCGCCGGCCTCGGCTCACGGTCGGTCCCGTCAGCCGGCAGTGTGGCGATCAGCGCGGCGGCCAGCAGGAAGGTCACCGCGTCGGCCGCGAAGGGCACGGCGGCCCCCGCCGCCAGCAGCAGCGGCACGACCGGCCCGCCCAGCAGGCCGCCCGCGACGCGCTGGCCGGTCATCAGCCGGGCGTTGGCACTGCCGAGCGCGTCCCGGTCGACCAGGGCGGGCAGCAGCGCGGTCGCGGCGTTGTCGAAGAGGGTCTGGAGGGTGGTGAGCGCGACGGCCAGCGCGATGAGCAGGCCGATCGAGGCGTGGCCGAGCGCGACGGCCACGGCGAAGGCGGCGACCAGCAGACCGCGTAGCGCATCCGCCATCCACATGGCGCGCCGCTGGTCCACGCGGTCGGCGACGGCCCCGCCGAGCAGTCCGAAGACGATCCAGGGCAGATAGCCGCAGGCCGTGACGGAGGCGATGAGCAGCGGCTCGTCGGTCAGTGTGACGGCCAGCAGGGGCAGCGCGGCCGTGCGCAGCGCGTCACCGAAGCTGGACAGGACGGCGGCGCTCCACAGCCGTCCGAAACCCCCGCGCCACGCGGGCGCGCGCACGCTCCCCACCTCGACCGTCGCCACTGCTCCCCCTCACGGTTCACCCGATGCACAAACCGTAGAGGGCACCACTGACAATCGGTCCGCGAGCGGACCGCGGCGGGGCTCGGAAACCAGCTCCGGCCGGGCACCCGCTGGTGCCCGGCCGGTCTCGACTCCTAGATCTCGCCCCGCAGTTTGGCGAGCGCCTCGGCGAGGATCGCCTCGCCGTCCGCGTCGCTGCGCCGCTCCCGTACATACGCCAGGTGCGTCTTGTAGGGCTCGGTGCGCGGCGGGTCCGGCGGGTTGTCCCGGTCCTGGCCGGCCGGGAATCCGCAGCGGGGACAGTCCCAGGTTTCGGGCACCTGCGCGTCGCTGGCGAAGCTCGGCTGGGTCTCGTGTCCGTTGGAGCACCAGAAGGAGATGCGCAGCCGCGGCGCGGACTCGCCGCGCTCGGCCTCGCCCATCGGCCCCGCCCCGACCCGGCTTCCCCGGATCGCGTTGCCACTTGCCACGGTCGTAACTCCCTGCGTGATGGTGCCGCGAAGCGAGTCGGCGTTCCGCTTCGCCGCGAGCGCCTCAGTCTACGTAAGGCCCAACGCGCGTCCAGTGATTGGAGTTACAACCCTCACACGAAGACGCAAGCCCCATGATAGGCCGCGCTCAGCGGCGCGTACCGGACATGGGGCTTGCGAACGAGTTCCGTGCGGCTTGCGCCTCGGTCAGTTGTTCACCTTCATCAGGATGCCGAGCACGACAATGCACGCGAACCAGCCCAGACCGACCACGACGGTGATCCGGTCGAGGTTGCGCTCGGCGACCGAGGAGCCGCCGACGGAGGACTGCATGCCGCCACCGAACATGTCGGAGAGGCCGCCGCCCTTCCCCTTGTGCATCAGCACCAGCAGCATCAGCAGCAGGCTGAAGACGATCAGGGCGATCGAGAACCCCATAACCACGGCTGGACCAACTTCCTCGGATTCTGACGGACGACGCGGGGCCCAGCAGATGCTGGACCCCGCAAGGGTACGACGTTACGCCGCTACCGCATACTCACTGGTCGCGGAAGCGCACGATCTTGACGAACTCGTCGGCGTCCAGCGAGGCACCGCCGACCAGGGCGCCGTCGATGTCGGCCTGGGCCATGATCTCGGCGACGTTGCCCGCCTTGACCGAGCCGCCGTACTGGATGCGGACCTTGTCGGCCAGGTCCTGCGAGTACAGCTCGGCGATCTTGCCGCGGATCGCCGAGCAGACCTCCTGGGCGTCCCCGGCTCCGCAGACCTTGCCGGTGCCGATGGCCCAGACGGGCTCGTAGGCGATCACGACGGTCTCGGCCTGCTCGGCGGGGAGGTCCTTCAGACCGCCCTCGACCTGGGCGAGCGTGTGGGAGACGTGGTTGCCCGCCTCGCGGATCTCCAGCTCCTCGCCGACGCACAGGATGGGCGTCAGGCCGTGCTTGTAGGCGGCCTTGACCTTGGCGTTCACCAGCTCGTCGGTCTCGGCGTGGTACTGGCGCCGCTCGCTGTGGCCGATCGCGACGTACGAGCACTTCAGCTTGGCCAGCATCGGGCCGGAGATCTCGCCGGTGAAGGCACCGCCGTCGTGCGCCGAGATGTCCTGGGCACCGTACTTGATCTTGAGCTTGTCGCCGTCGACCAGGGTCTGCACGGAGCGCAGGTCGGTGAAGGGCGGCAGGACGGCGACCTCGACGGCCTCGTAGTCCTTGTCGGCCAGGGCGAAGGCGAGCTTCTGGACGTGGGCGATGGCCTCGAGGTGGTTGAGGTTCATCTTCCAGTTGCCCGCCATCAGCGGCGTGCGCGCGGTCATGTGGGTCAGTCCTCCAGTGCGGCGAGGCCGGGGAGCGTCTTGCCCTCGAGGTATTCGAGGGAGGCGCCGCCACCGGTCGAGATGTGGCCGAATGCCGTCTCGTCGAAGCCCAGGGTGCGCACGGCGGCGGCGGAGTCGCCACCGCCGACCACGGTGAAGCCCTTGGATTCGACGAGTGCCTGGGCGACCGCCTTGGTGCCCTCGGCGTAGTCGGGGTGCTCGAAGACGCCCATGGGACCGTTCCAGAAGACGGTGGCGGCGTCGGCGAGCTTGGATGCGTACAGCTTGCAGGTCTCGGGCCCGTTGTCGAGGCCCTGTCGGTCGGCCGGGATGGCGTCCGCGGCGACGGTCGTGGGGTTGGCCGGGGCCTTGGTCTTCAGGTCCGGGAACTCGGTCCCGGCGAGGACGTCGACCGGCAGGACCAGCTCGACGCCGGTCTTCTCGGCCCGCTCGATGTACTCCTGGACCGCGGGGATCTGGTCCTCCTGGAGGAGGGACTTGCCGATCTCGTAGCCCTTGGCCTTGAGGAAGGTGTAGGCCATGCCGCCGCCGATGAGGATGCGGTCGGCCTTGCCGAGCAGCTGGTCGATCACGGCGAGCTTGTCGGAGACCTTGGCCCCGCCGAGCGCGACGACGTAGGGCCGCGCGACCTCGTCGGTGAGCTTCTTGAGGACGCCGACCTCGGTCGCGATGAGGTAGCCGGCGTAGTGCGGCAGCCGGGCCGGGAGGTCGTACACGGAGGCGTGCTTGCGGTGCACGGCTCCGAAGCCGTCGCCGACGTAGACGTCGGCGAGGTCCGCGAGCCGGTCGGCGAAGGCGCCGCGCTCGGCGTCGTCCTTGCTCGTCTCGCCGGCGTTGAAGCGCAGGTTCTCGACGACGGCGACCTGGCCGTCGCTCAGCGCGGCGACGGTGGCCCGGGCGGACTCGCCTACCGTGTCGGTCGCGAAGGCCACGTCGGTGCCGAGGAGTTCACCGAGGCGCGCGGCGGCGGGTGCGAGGGAGAAGGCCGGGTCCGGGGCGCCCTTGGGGCGGCCCAGGTGGGAGGCGACGACCACGCGGGCGCCCGCCTCGGCGAGGGCCTTGACCGTGGGCAGCACGGCGCGGATACGGCCGTCGTCGGTGATCGCCGTGCCGTCCAGCGGCACGTTCAGGTCGGCGCGGACGAAAGCCCGCTTGCCCGCGACCCCTTCGGCGAGGAGTTCGTCGATCGTCTTCATGAGGGGACTCCTGAAAGAGCTCGTGATCGCTCGTAAGCGCTCGTGATCGAACAGCTCTGATCTGTACGTGCGTCAGGGCTCGGACAGCGCATCCTCGCGCTGGCCGAGCCCTGCACTCACATGGTCGTGCCTGCTCGATTGATCAGAGCTGGTTGCCGACGAAGACCGTAAGGTCGACGAGGCGGTTGGAGTAGCCCCACTCGTTGTCGTACCAGCCGAGGATCTTCACCGAGTTGCCCTCCTGGACCATGGTCAGGGAGGCGTCGAAGGTGCAGGAGGCCGGGTCGCTGACGATGTCCGAGGAGACGATCTGGTCCTCGGTGTAGGCCAGGTAGCCCTTGAGGTCGCCGTCGTCGGAGGCCTTCTTGAACGCGGCGTTGACCTCGTCCTTGGTGACCTCGCGCTGGAGCGTCACGACCAGGTCGGTGGCCGAGCCGGTCGGGACCGGGACGCGCATCGCGATGCCGTCGAGCTTGCCCTTGAGCTGCGGCAGGACCAGCGCGGTGGCCTTCGCGGCACCCGTGGTGGTCGGGATGATGTTCTCGGCGGCGGCGCGGGCGCGACGCAGGTCCGAGTGCGGGAAGTCCAGGATGCGCTGGTCGTTGGTGTACGCGTGGACCGTCGTCATCAGGCCCTTGACGATGCCGAAGTTCTCGTCGAGGACCTTGGCCATCGGCGCCACACAGTTGGTGGTGCAGGAGGCGTTGGAGATGACGTGGTGGTTCGCCGGGTCGTACTTGTCCTGGTTGACACCCATCACGATGGTGATGTCCTCCTCCTTGGCCGGAGCCGAGATGAGGACCTTCTTGGCGCCGCCGGTGAGGTGCTTGGCGGCGTCGGCCTTCTTCGTGAAGATGCCGGTCGACTCGATGACGATGTCGACGCCCAGCTCGCCCCACGGGATGTCGGCGGGGTTGCGCTCGGAGAGCACCTTGATGGTGTGGCCGTCGACCGTGATCGTGTCTGCGGTGTGCGACACCTCTGCCTTGAGGCGGCCCAGGATGGTGTCGTACTTGAGCAGATGAGCGGTGGTCGCGGTGTCACCCAGGTCGTTGACAGCCACGATGTCGATGTCCGCACCCTGCTCCAGCAGCGCACGGAAGTAGTTGCGGCCGATGCGGCCGAAGCCGTTGATGCCTACGCGGATCGTCACGAACCGATCTCCTCGTTGGTACGCCGGCCATGAAGAGCCGGCGAGCTCTGTTTGGGATGTCCCCGACCGCCTACGACCCTACCTCCCTGAGCCCCAGGTGGTGACATCCAGATGCCCCATACACGGCAGGGCGGTCCGTACCCGCCAGTAGGGGTACGGACCGCCCACCACTGAGAGCAAGATCACTCGATTTCGCTACACGGAGCGCATCCCTGTTGACCAGGGACGTCACCCTTTCGGGTAAGGGAGTGTCACCCGTCCAGGGAAGCGAGCGCCTTCCTCATCAGTGCCGTCCGGTCGGCCGCCGCGGCGACGTGCTCCAGGCCGAAGCCCAGCAGCACGGTGTCATCCGTGGTGACCGCGCCGAATGTCCGGAACAGTGCCCCGGTGCGCGTCCAGTCCTTGAGGACGGCCGGGCTGCCCGCGGGCGGGCCGGCCGTCTTCCAGGCTCCGAGGGAGGTCTCGAAGCCCTCGGTCTCCTTCGCCGTGCCGCCGACGACCAGCGAGGCGTCGTCGGCGAGGACGCCGCGCCCGCCGGTGCCCGGGTCGGTGACGTAGCTGATCGACAGCTCGACCGTCTTGCCGGCATAGGCGCTCAGATCGAAGTTCACCTGCTGCCAGCCACTGGAGGCGCCGGTGAGGCTGTGCCACTGGCCGGTGCTGCCGGCCGCGGTGCAGCCGTCGTCCGTCACGGTGAGGTAGCGCTTCAGCCAGGGGTGCCCATTGACGTAGTAGCCGGCCGCGCACTCCTCCGGCACGGCGGTCTTGGTGGCGCCGCCCGACTCGGGCAGGGTCGTCCAGTCGTCGGCGCCGGCGGTGTGGGCCTCCAGCAGGACGTGGTCGTAGCCGGGCTCGGTGTCCCACAGCAGCTGGGTGCGCAGCGTGGGCCTGTCCGCCGCCGTGGTGCCGGTGAGGTCCACGGTGCGGGTGAGGCGCTTGTAGCCGTCGTTGGTGTGGACGGCCGCCGCCATGGAGGAGCCCGCGTACGGGCCGTACGGGTTCACCGTGCCGGCGAACTGTCCCGCGCCCTCGCTCGCGAACTGCGGGTACGTGGCGGCGGGCAGTTCGCCGGAGGTGACCGCGTAGGTGCCCGCCTTGTCGAGCGGGTTGCCGGGGGCTCCGGCGAGCGTGCCCGTGAAGCCGCCGAGCCCGCCGGCGCCGGTGAAGCCGGTCGCCCCGGGGGTCGAGGTGCGGCTGTAGGCACCCAGGTAGTACTGGCTGAAGTCGTTCGACAGGGTGCCGCCGCCCAGGTCGACGCTGCCGCCGGCCTGCTCGCCCGCCTCGATCAGCCGGCCGCCCTCGTTGAGGAAGGCCCGCAGCTGGAGCTGGGTGGCGACGCCCGGGGTGCCCGCGCCCGTGTAGTGGACGACGGTGTCGAAGTGACTCAGCACGCCGAGCGCGTCGGGCGCGCCCTGCTTGGCGACGTCCCAGACGGCCGCCTTGCGGCCGTTGGCCTTGAGCGCGTCGACGTAGCTCTGCGTCTGCGTGGCGGTGGCGCCTTCCTCGGCGACCACGAGAGTGTTCGCCTTGGGCAGCTCGGCCACGGTGTAGGTGAAGCGCTTGCTGGAGACCGGCTTGCCGTTCTTCGTCTCGCCGGTGAACCACACCTCGACCTTGTCGCCCGGGTCGCCGTCCTTGACCTTCGCCCGGTACTCGTCGAAGTAGAGGTTGTCCTCACCGCCGTACGTCTCGCCGCCCTTCCAGGGCTTGAGCGCCATGTCCTCGGTGCGGCCGCCGTTGACGCGGTACCTGAGCTCCTTGTCGCGCACGGACTTGCGTGCGACGACGGAGACCTCCTGGTCGGCGCCGCGCGAGTACGACGTGGTGAAGGCGGCCGGGGTGAAGTCGGCGGCGCTCATGCCGACCGAGGAGGACGGCCGGTCGGGGTGGGCGGCCGACTCGGCGACGGACAGCGCGAACGGGACGTTCTTCGCGAACTCCTGCTGGATCAGCTTCTCGTCGTCCGGGAAGGTGAAGACCGACCGGCAGTCGGACGCCTTCCACTCGTCGTTCGGGTCGACGTTCGAGGCGGTCGCGCAGGTCGACATCTCGGGGGTGAACATCGCCAGGCCGTTGACGTTCGCCGCGTGGCCGTCGGCCTCGCCGTTCGTCGTGTACAGCTCGGAGGAGACCTGCGGGTGGTAGCCGGGAACCGCCGGGTTCTCGGGCGTGCCGGCGAGCGCCTCGTACAGGACGTCGTCCGGGGTCGGCGTGGCCACCTGCCAGCCGACTCCGTAGAGGATGAGTTCGGCGGCGGAGTGGTAGTTGATGCCGTACGTGAAGCCGATCCGCTTCTGGAAGGCGTCCAGGGCCTTGGTCTCCGGCTCGGAGCCCGGGCTGGCGCCGCGGTAGGTCTCGCTGGTGGGGCTGGGGGACGAGCCCTCGTCGTCGTAGCCCCACTTGTAGGTGAAGTTGCGGTTGAGGTCGACGCCGTCGCCGGTGCCGATGACGCCGTCGCCGTTGTTGTCCCGCAGGTTCTTGCGCCACATGCGGTTGTCGTCGCTCTTGAAGGTGTGGTCGTAGCCGTCGGGGTTGGCCGACAGCAGGAACCACAGCTCGGTGGAGTCGACGATCTTCTTGACGCGCTTGTCCGTCTTGTACTTGTCCAGGTAATGGTGCATCAGGCGCCGGGTCATCTCCGGCGTGATCCACTCACGCGCGTGCTGGTTGGACATGTAGAGGACGGAGGGCTTGGAGCCGTCCTTCGTCTTCTTCGCGTTCTTGGTGAGCTTCAGGGCCAGGATGTCCTGGCCGCCCACCGTCTTGCCGATGGAGACGACCTTGGTGAGGCCGGGGTGCTGCTGCGCGGCCCGGAGGATCTCCTCCTTCAGGCCACCCCCTCCGCTGTACGGGCGGAACACGCCCTCGGCGGCGTTCTTGACGCGCTTCTCGGCACCTGCGGAGACTTTGTGCTTGGTGAGGCCGACGCCCTGCTTACGGAGCTTCGTCGCCTGCTGGTCGGTGAGATAGACCTCGACGGTGCCCGTGCCCTTCTCGGGCACCTGCTCGCCGAGTTCGTGGCCGTCCTGGCCGGCCGCGAGCAGCAGGGGTACCTGCTTCTGGGTGACCTCGGCCCGGAAGACCTTGACTTCGTCCGAGTCGGACGGAGCCGAACTTCCAGGTTGTGCCTGGGCAATGGGTGCGATGCTCGCTCCGCCGATCAGGAGCGCGCCGACAGCGAGGATCGATCTCGCTCTTCGTCTCATGAACCCCCCTTGCGTGGGTTCGCCACAGCAGCGAACAGATGCCAGGCTCATGACAGTCCATGATCGAGTCAAGAGTGCCTGAACGACACGCAAGAGCCGGTGCCGACCACCCAAGTGGGCGCCGGACACCGGCTGATTGACGGCCTGTGAGGTCAGCCGACGAGGTTGTCGGCGAGTTCGTCGGCGAGGTTGGACTCCGTGCCCGGGATGCCGAGGTCGGAGGCGCGCTTGTCGGCCATGGCCAGCAGGCGGCGGATGCGGCCGGCGACGGCGTCCTTGGTCAGCGGCGGGTCCGCGAGCGCGCCCAGCTCCTCCAGGGAGGCCTGCTTGTGCTCCATGCGCAGCCGGCCTGCGGCGGCGAGGTGCTCGGGGACGTCGTCGGCGAGGATCTCCAGGGCCCGCTGCACACGGGCACCGGCCGCGACGGCCGCACGGGCCGAGCGGCGGAGGTTGGCGTCGTCGAAGTTGGCGAGCCGGTTCGCCGTGGCGCGCACCTCGCGGCGCATCCGGCGCTCCTCCCAGGCCAGCACCGACTCATGGGCACCGAGCCGGGTCAGCAGGGCACCGATGGCGTCACCGTCACGGACGACGACCCGGTCCACGCCGCGCACCTCACGGGCCTTGGCCCCGATCGACAGGCGGCGGGCGGCGCCGACCAGCGCGAGCGCGGCCTCGGGGCCCGGACAGGTCACCTCGAGGGAGGAGGACCGGCCGGGCTCGGTGAGCGAGCCGTGTGCCAGGAACGCGCCACGCCAGGCGGCCTCGGCGTCGCAGGTGGCCCCCGAGACCACCTGCGGGGGCAGGCCGCGGATCGGGCGGCCGCGCCCGTCGACCAGGCCGGTCTGGCGGGCCAGCTGGTCCCCGCCCGCGATGACGCGCACGACGTAGCGGGAACCGCGGCGCAGTCCGCCGGGTGCCATCACGATCAGTTCGGAGCTGTGGCCGAAGATCTCCAGGATGTCCCGCTTCAGACGGCGGGCCGCCATCGCCGTGTCCAGCTCCGCCTCGATCACAATCCGACCGCTCACCAGGTGGAGGCCGCCGGCGAACCGCAGCATGGCGGAGACCTCCGCCTTTCTGCAGCAGGTCCGGGTGACGGGGAGCCGGGAGATCTCGTCCTTCACCGCTGCCGTCATCGCCATGGGCCGATCCTTCCATGCATCCGAAAAATACGGTCGTACGCGGCGGCCAACAGCTCCGGGTCGTGCCTCGGGGTCCCGTCGGGCCTGGCCACCGGCGCCAGCTCGACCGCGGCCCCGAAGCGCTTGGCGGCGTCGGTCAGGGAGTCACGGTCGGGCACGGCGGCGTCGTCGGCCAGCACCACGTCCAGGGCGAGTTTAGGGGCGTGTCGTCCCAAAACCTCCAAATGACGCTGCGGGGAGAAGCCCTCGGTTTCTCCGGGCTGCGGGGCGAGGTTCAGGGAGAGTACCCGGCGTGCCTTGGTCTGCGTGAGCGCGTCAAGCAGCTCGGGCACGAGCAGATGCGGGATGACCGAGGAGAACCAGGAGCCCGGGCCGAGCACCACCCAGTCCGCGTCCAGGACGGCCTCGACCGCCTCGGGCACGGCGGGCGGGTCGTGCGGCACGACGTGCACGGACTGCACCTCGCCCGGGGTGAGGGCGACGGTGGCCTGGCCGCGGACCGTGTCGACCTCCTCCGGGCGCTCCGGGTCGTGGCCCTTGACCAGGGCCTGGAGCTCCAGCGGGACGGCGGACATGGGCAGCACACGCCCCTGGGCGCCCAGCAGCCGTCCGACCAGGTCGAGGGCCTGGACGTGATCGCCGAGCTGCTCCCAGAGGGCGACGATCAGCAGATTGCCGACCGCGTGCTCGTGCAGGTCGCCCTGGGACTGGAAGCGGTGCTGGATGACCCGGGCCCAGGTCTGGCCCCAGTCGTCGTCACCGCACAGCGCGGCCAGCGCCTTGCGCAGGTCGCCGGGCGGCAGGACGCCCAGCTCGTCGCGGAGCCGGCCGCTGGAGCCGCCGTCGTCGGCCACGGTGACGACGGCGGTGAGGTCGCCTGTGATCCGGCGCAGCGCGGCCAGCGAGGCGGACAGGCCCATGCCGCCGCCGAGGGCGACGACCTTGGGCTGGGTGCCCCGGCGGCGCGGTCTGCCGCCCCGGGCCTCGGCGGGCCGGCCGGCCCGTGCGTCGGTGCTGCCGTCGGGCACCACCCGGCGCAGCCGGCTCAGCCGCGGAGTACGTCGTGTCATTCGCGTCCCATGTCCCGGTGTACGACCACTGTCTCCACGCCCTCGGACGCGAGCCGGGCGGCGAGCTTCTCCGACATGGCGACCGAGCGGTGCTTGCCGCCCGTGCAGCCCACGGCGATGGTCACGTAGCGCTTGCCCTCACGGCGGTAGCCGGTGGCGACGAGCTGGAGGAGCTCCGTGTACCGGTCAAGGAACTCCTTGGCTCCGGGCTGGTTGAAGACGTATCCGGAGACCTCGTCGTTGAGGCCGGTGTACGGGCGCAGCTCCGGGACCCAGTGCGGGTTCGGCAGGAAGCGGCAGTCGACGACGAGGTCGGCGTCGACCGGCAGGCCGTACTTGTAGCCGAAGGACATCACCGTGGCCCGCAGCTCCGGCTCCTCCTCGCCGGCGAACTGGGCGTCCATCTTGGCGCGCAGCTCGTGCACGTTCAGGCTGGAGGTGTCGATCACCAGGTCGGCGTCGCCTCGCAGCTCGCGCAGCAGTTCCCGCTCGGCGGCGATGCCGTCGACGATCCGGCCGTCGCCCTGGAGGGGGTGCGGGCGGCGCACCGACTCGAAGCGGCGCACCAGGGCCTCGTCGGAGGACTCCAGGAAGACGATCCTCCGGGTGACGTTCTTCGCCTCCAGGTCGGCGAGGGACTCGCGGAGGTTGTCGAAGAAGCGGCGGCCGCGGACGTCGACGACGACGGCGATCCGGGCCACGTTGCCCTGGGAGCGGGCGCCGAGCTCCACCATGGTGGGGATCAGCGCGGGCGGCAGGTTGTCGACGACGAACCAGCCGAGGTCCTCCAGGCACTTCGCGGCCGTCGAGCGGCCGGCCCCGGACATGCCGGAGATGATCACCAGCTCGGGGATGGCCGCTTCGGGGACCGGGGCCTTGTCGTTGGGCGTGCCCGTACTCACCTGTGCTCCGTCTCCGGCTTGCTGTTCTTGCCCGTCGTGCTCGTTCACATTCATGTCTCCTGCCCCCGTCGTTCGTCCGGGGCGCCCATCGTCACGGGTTCCCCACTGGCACCCATGGTGCCGGGTTCCGCTCCGGTTTCCGTGCCGGGTTCCTCTTCCATGATCTCTCCGGTCGCCGTGTTGACGGCGGGTGCGGCCGGGGCCGCCTGGGCGAGGGCCGCCGCGATGGTCTCCGCGGTCTTGCGGCCTATGCCGGGGACCTCGCAGATCTGGTCGATGGTGGCGGATCGCAATTTCTTCAACGAACCGAAGTGTTTCAGGAGTGCCTGCTTCCGCGTGTCCCCGAGTCCCGGCACGTCGTCCAGGGGGCTGGAGCGGAAGCGCTTGGCCCGCTTCGAGCGCTGGTAGGTGATCGCGAACCGGTGGGCCTCGTCACGGACCCGCTGGAGCAGGTACAGGCCCTCGCTGGTGCGGGGCAGGACCACCGGGTCGTCGTCGCCGGGCAGCCAGACCTCCTCCAGGCGCTTGGCGAGGCCGCAGACGGCGATGTCGTCGATGCCGAGCTCGTCCAGGGCCCGCCGGGCGGCCGCTACCTGGGGGGCGCCGCCGTCGACGACCACGAGCTGGGGCGGGTAGGCGAACTTCCTGGGGCGGCCGTCGTCCTCGGTGAGGCCGGGTCCGACGATCTCGCCGTTGCCGTCCATCTCGGGGGTCTCGGCGTTCTCGCCGTCGGTCCACTCCCCCGTCTTCTCCTTCTCGGCGAGGTAGCGCCGGAAGCGGCGGGTGATCACCTCGTGCATGGAGCGGACGTCGTCCTGCCCGGCGAAGCCCTTGATCTGGAAACGGCGGTATTCGCTCTTGCGGGCGAGCCCGTCCTCGAAGACGACCATGGAGGCCACGACGTCGTCACCCTGGAGGTGGGAGATGTCGTAGCACTCGATCCTGAGCGGGGCGCTGTCCAGGTCGAGGGCGTCGGCGATCTCCTCCAGGGCGCGCGAGCGCGTGGTCAGGTCGGAGGCGCGCTTGGTCTTGTGCAGGACGAGCGCCTGCTGCGCGTTGCGCTGCACCGTCTCCATGAGGGACTTCTTGTCGCCGCGCTGCGGGACGCGCAGGGAGACGATCGAGCCGCGCCGCCCGGTCAGCCACTCCTGGACGGGCTCCACGGGGTCGGGCAGGGCCGGGACCAGGACCTCCTTGGGGACGGCGTCGCCGGTCTCCTCGCCGTAGAGCTGCTGCAGGGCGTGCTCCACGAGGGCGCCGGTGGTGATCTCCTCCACCTTGTCGGTGACCCAGCCGCGCTGGCCGCGCACGCGCCCGCCGCGCACGTGGAAGATCTGGACGGCCGCCTCCAGCTCGTCCTCGGCGACCGCGATCAGATCGGCGTCGGTCGCGTCGGCGAGCACGACCGCGTTCTTCTCCATGGCCTTCTTCAGGGCCTCGATGTCGTCGCGCAGCCGGGCCGCCCGCTCGTACTCCATCTCCTCGGCCGCTTCCGCCATCCGCTTCTCCAGCGGGCGGATGTACGTGTTCGTCCGGCCGGCCATGAAGTCGCAGAACTCATCGGCCAGTTCGCGGTGCTCCTCGGCGGAGACCCGATCCACACAGGGGGCCGAGCACTTGCCGATGTAGCCGAGGAGGCAGGGGCGGCCGGTGCGGGCGGCGTTCTTGAAGACACCGGCGGAGCAGGTGCGCACGGGGAAGACGCGCAGCAGGAGGTCGACGGTGTCGCGGATCGCCCACGCGTGCCCGTACGGCCCGAAGTAGCGGACGCCCTTCTTCTTGTGACCGCGCATCACCTGCACGCGCGGGTACTCCTCGTTCATCGTCACCGCGAGGTACGGGTAGCTCTTGTCGTCGCGGTACTTGACGTTGAACCGGGGGTCGTACTCCTTGATCCAGGAGTACTCCAGCTGAAGCGCCTCGACCTCCGTGGACACCACCGTCCACTCCACGGACGCGGCCGTGGTGACCATGGTCCGGGTGCGCGGGTGCATTCCCGCCAGGTCCTGGAAGTAGTTCGCCAGGCGCTGGCGCAGGCTCTTCGCCTTTCCGACGTAGATCACTCGGCGGTGCTCGTCGCGGAACCTGTAGACCCCCGGCGTGTCGGGGATCTCACCCGGTTTGGGGCGGTAGCTGGAGGGGTCGGCCATGTCTCACACCCTACTGGCGAGCACCGACAGTCCGACGGGAGCGCGGGGCACGATCACGGGCTTGCCGGGTGGCAGTTTCCAACGGCATGTCCCGCCGCGGGGATTACGGCAGGCCGGTAGCGGGAATGCAGGCTTCCCACGGGGGACACGGCGGCGTCCGGCGGACGAGCCGTGTCGGTGCAGGCACAGGTTGTCAGTGCGGACCGGACGCTTCCACGCGGAGCGGGCGGGCCACGGGTCGGAGGGCTGCGCAGATGAAGCAGATGCGGATCGAGAAAACCCGGCGGACGGTCCGTGCCCGCCGGTACGCGGACGAGGCGTTCGCGCTGCGCGACGCCCTGGACCCGCGCGACCCCGACATAGTGCGGGCCAAGCGCCTCGCCCTCGAGGAAAAGAGCGGAAGCGACCGCTCCTAGGAACTCACCGTCCGCCGCGAACGCCCGGGGTGTACGCCCCGGGCGTTCGCATGTCCGAGCGGGCGTACATCACTGTCCGGCATCAGGTGTTGTCGGGACCAGGTCAACACGCTTCAATGCGGTGGAACTCGGGGCCTGAACGACGACGTACGGATGTGAAGACCCGCCGTACGCCGGCGGGACGGCCCCGGGCGGCCCGTGCGAATGGTCTGACCAGCCGTTGCCGACTCACAGAGAGGCCCCTGCATGCCGCACGCCACACAGCACGCGGACGTCGCCACCGCGGACCTGGACTCGGCCCTGCGAGGCGGCCCCTTCCACGTCGCCCTGCGTGCGGCGATCGCAGCCCGTGGGCTGCCGCTGCAACGCGTGCAGCACCATCTGTCCCGCCACGGTGTGAAGGTCGGTGTCACGAGCCTGAGTTACTGGCAGCAGGGGGCCCGGCGTCCGCAGCGTCCCGAGTCGCTGCGAGCCGTGCGCGCGCTGGAGGAGATCCTGGAGCTTCCCGAGGAGTCGCTGATCCGGCTGCTCGCCGAGTCCGACAACGGCCCGTCCGGGCAGCGGTCGGCGGCCCGGTCCTATCGCTCCCTCGTCGAGGCCTCCGGCGTCCTGGACCAGTTGCTGGCCGAGCTGGACTGCCCGCCGGACGGGGGCCTGCACACCCTCGGGCACCACGAGCGGCTGCGGATCGGGGCACGGCGCGAGCTGGCCGAGCGCGAGTCGCACCACATCGTGCGCGCCCACCGGGACGGCATCGACCGCTTCGTCGCCGTCCACCACGGCGACCGGGGAGCCGTGCCCGGGCGCATGAGGGTGCATGCCCTGGAGAACTGCCGTACGGGACGCGTTCGTTGGCACCACGACACCGGAGTGCTCGCCGCCGAGCTGCTCTTCGACACCCGGCTGCGGGCCGGGGACACCTTCCTGTTCCGCTACGGCGTCGAGGACGGGACGGCGGACGAGTCGCGCGAGTACGTCCGCGGTTTCGACGTCCCCGGCGGCCAGTACGCGCTCCAGGTGTGCTTCGACGCGGCGGCCCTCCCGGTGCGCTGTCACCGGTTCGCGCAGCACTCGGCGGCGGCGCCGCGCAGCGGCTGCCAGGAGCTGCCCCTGAGCGGACGGCACCGCTCGGTGCATGTGGTCGAGCCGCGGGTGCGGGCCGGGTTTCTGGGGATCGGCTGGGACTGGGAGTAGGCGTCACGACGGCGGAGCCGTGTCCGGTCCGCGGTCGCGATGATGGTTTCGTAGGGACGTAAACGTTTGCGCAAGCGTTTACGTCCGGCGTCGGATGCGATACGTTCCCCGCCGGGCCACCGGGAGCGGAGGAGGGAACGGCATGGCGACCATGGCCGACGTCGCGCGGAGCGCCGGTGTCTCCGTGGCGACCGTCTCGCACGTGCTGAACGGCACCCGGCCGGTGCTGCCGCACACCCGCCAGGCGGTCCTGGACGCCGTGGAGGAGCTCGGCTACACCACGAACACGCTGGCCCGTTCCCTGGTGACGTCCCGCACCCGTTCCATCGGGCTGGCGGTGTCGGCGATCAGCAACCCGTACTTCACGGAGATCCTCCAGGGCGTCGAGGCCAGTGCCCTGGAACACGGTTACAGCCTGCTGATCGCCGATCCGCACGACGACCCGGAGCACGAGCGCAAGGTCGTCCGGCTGCTGCACGAGCGCCGGGTGGACGGCATGATCGTCGCGCCCTCGGCGGATCCGCGTGGGCTGCTCGCGTACCTGGGGCGGCACGACGTACCGGCGGTGTTCCTCGACCGGCTGGTGGACGACCCGGCGGCGGACGGCGGTCCGCGTTTCGACCAGGTGTGCGCCGACAACGCCGAACCGACGTCCCGGCTGGTCACCCATCTCGCCGGCCTCGGCCACCGGCGGATCGGGCTGGTGGCGGGGCGGCCGGGGCTCAGCACCACCAGCGAGCGGATCACCGGCTACCGCAGCGGCCTCGCCTTCGCGGGACTGTCGTACGACGAACGGCTCCTGGTGCACGGCGACTCGGAGTCGGCCGGTGGCGAACAGGCCACCGAAGCCCTGCTGTCCCTCGCCGTACCGCCCACCGCGCTCGTCACCGGCAACAACGCCATGACCATCGGGGCGCTGCGTGCCCTGCGCGCCCGCGGCCTGTCCGTACCGGGCGACATCGCGCTGTGCTGCTTCGACGACTTCGCCTGGGCGGATCTGTTCTCGCCCCGGCTCACCGCGATCGCGCAGCCCAGCAAGGACATCGGCGCCCGGGCCGTACGCGTGCTCCTGGAGCGTCTCGCCGAGCCGGACCGGCCGGCGCGGACCGTTCGACTCGCCTCCGCCTTCGTCCATCGCACCTCGTGCGGCTGCCCCGAGGAGTCCGGGCAGCCTGTTCGGTTCGAGCAGTCCGCACAGCCCGAGAAAGGAACCGTCGCATGATCGTCGTCGCCGGTGAGGCACTGATCGACCTGGTACCGCGGGGCGCGGGTGCCCTGGCGGCGCTGCAGCCGGCGCTCGGCGGCGGCCCGTACAACACGGCCGTGGCGCTGGGCCGCCTCGGCTCCCCCGCCGCCTTCTGCTCCCGGGTGTCGTCCGACGCCTTCGGGGAGGCGCTGCTGGACCGGCTGCGCGAGACCGGGGTCGACGTGTCGTCGGTGCAGCGCGGCGCCGAGCCGACGACCCTCGCCGTCGCCACGGTCGGCGTGGACGGCTCGGCGGCGTACTCCTTCTACGTGGACGGGACGGCGGACCGGCTGTTCGCAGCGCCCTCCGCGCTGCCGTCGGACACCCGTGCGGTCTCCTTCGGCACCTGCTCGCTGGTGCTGGAGCCGGGGGCGAGCGCCTACGAGGAGCTGATGCGTTCGGCGGCCGCGCAGGGCGTGTTCACCGCGCTGGACCCGAACATCAGGGCCGGGCTGATCCCGGACGCGGACGCCTACCGGGCACGCTTCAAGAGCTGGCTGCCGTCGGTGTCGCTGCTGAAGCTGTCCGCCGAGGACGCCCAGTGGCTCGGCGGCACGCCCCAGGAGTGGCTGGCGGCCGGACCGGCAGCGGTCGTGATCACCCGGGGCGGCGACGGGCTGACCGTCTTCACCGCCGACGGCGGCGAGTACGCGGTGCCGGGCGAGCGGGTGGAGGTCGTGGACACGATCGGTGCGGGCGACACGGTCAACGCGGCGCTGCTGCACGGTCTCGCGGTACGCGACGCTCTCAGCGAGCGGGCACTGGCCGCACTGGGGTCCGAGGGCTGGACGGAACTGCTGGGCTTCGCGGCCCGCGCCGCGGCTCTCACCTGCTCACGGGCGGGGGCGGAGCCGCCGTACGCGCACGAGCTGGACGGCTGAATCCGCTCAGCCGGCCTCGCCCACGGCCCGCAGCGCGCCGGGGCGGCGACCGTCGAGGCGGTCCAGGGCGGCGGCCGTGGCATCGTCGGCGGGCAGAAGGACGATCACGCGCTGGCCCTCGTCGGGCAGCGCGAACGTCTCGTGCAGCAGGCGCAGCGATCCGGCCTCCGGGTGCTCGATGTGCTGGGAGCCCGTCCGCCGCGGCACCACGGCCAGGTCGGCGAACCGGTCGGCGAAGTCCGCTCCCGCCGTCACCGTCAGCTCGTCGGCCAGCTCGGCGACGTACGGATCCCGGAGCGGGACATCGTGCCGGAGCTGGGCGACCAGGTCGTCGGCCACCCGGTCCCAGTCGCGGTAGGCGGCGCGGGCCCGCTCGTCGGTGAACAGGTAGCGGAGCAGGTTGGGCCGCTCGTCGTCGAGCAGGCCGAGGGGTCCGGCCAGCCGTTCGTAGCCCGCGGTGTGGGCGAGGATGTCGCCGATCCAGTTGACCACCAGCGCGGGGGTCGGCTCCAGGCGGTCGAGCACCGAGCGGACGGTGGGGCGCGCGGTGCGGCCGAGCGACGGGGCCGCCGCGCAGACCAGCGGGTCGCCGCCGTCCGCCTCCTTGATCAGGCGCCGCAGCAGCATCCGGTCGTTGAGCGAC
Source organism: Streptomyces sp. NPDC057099 (assembly GCF_042671245.1). NCBI lineage: Bacteria > Bacillati > Actinomycetota > Actinomycetes > Kitasatosporales > Streptomycetaceae > Streptomyces > Streptomyces sp. NPDC057099. Next base: position 155,670 of record NZ_JBHUTX010000006.1, on the reverse strand, counting down.
AGGTGCAGGGCATCGGCGAGGGCACCGAGCACCTGGGCGGAGGGGTTGCGGTCGCGTCCCTGTTCCAGCCGGGTGAGGTACTCGACGCTGATGCCGGCGAGCGTGGCCAGTTCGGAGCGCCGCAGGCCCGGGGTGCGGCGCCGCTGCCCGGTGGGCAGCCCCACCTCGGCGGGGCTGACGGCTTCACGCCAGGTGCGCAGGAAAGTGCCCAACTCGTTGTCGCTCACCCGCCGAACGTACAACGCGCCCGGGCGCGGATCGTGGCCCTGCCACTACCAGGCTCCGGACGGTCTCCCTCCCGGGCCGCCCGGCCCTCAGGGTGGAGCACATGACGAATGACATCGCTGCCGCCGCTGCCGCCACCGCCCTGCCGTTGGCTCCGGGGAACTGGGCCCTGGACCCGTTCCACTCCTCCGTGAACTTCACCATCCGTCACCTGGGCATCGCCAAGGTGCGGGGTCGTTTCGAGCGGTTGGAGGCCGAACTCTTCGTCGGGGAAAACGTGGAGGACGTACGGGTCTCCGCGACCGTCGACCTGGCCTCGATCGACACGGGCAATGCCGACCGGGACGCGCATGTCCGCGCCTCCGACCTGCTCGACGTCGAGAAGCGCCCGACGATGGCGTACCGCTCGACGCGGGTGTCGGGTGAGGGCGAGGACTGGACGATGGAGGGTGAGCTGACCATCGGCGGGGTGACGCGGCCGGTGACGCTGGCCGTGGAGTTCGGCGGGCTGGTCGACGTGCCGATGGACGGCAGCCGGCATGCCGGGTTCGAGGCGACGGGCGAGATCCGGCGCAGTGAGTTCGGGCTCGACTTCGCGCCCGGTCTGCTCGGGGAAGTGGTGAAGATCCAGCTCGACATGCAGTTCGTGGAGCCGAAGAACGGCTGAACGACTCAAGGACGGCCGAGGCGCTGTGCCCCGCGGGAGATCGTCACCGACGATCCCGTGGGCGCACAGCGCCTCGGCGCGGTCCTCAGCCCGGTCCTCAGCTCTTGCTGGTCCGCGTCGTCTTCTTCGCGGCGGTCTTCGTCGCGGTCTTCTTCGCCCTGGCCTGCGCCGGGACCGTCTTCTTCGCCGCCGTCTTCTTCGCCGCGGCCTTGCGCGGTGCCCGCACCGAGGACGCGTCGCTGATGCGGTCGGCGCCCAGGACCTCCTGGAGGAACTTGCCGGTGTGGCTGGTGGGGACCGCGGCGACCTCCTCGGGGGTGCCCTCGGCGACGACCAGGCCGCCGCCCGCACCGCCCTCGGGGCCCATGTCGACGATCCAGTCGGCGGTCTTGATCACGTCGAGGTTGTGCTCGATGACGATGACCGTGTTGCCCTTGTCGACCAGTCCGGACAGGACCGTCAGCAGCTTGCTGATGTCCTCGAAGTGCAGACCGGTGGTCGGCTCGTCCAGGACGTAGACCGTGCGGCCGGTGGAGCGGCGCTGGAGCTCGCTGGCGAGCTTGACGCGCTGGGCCTCACCGCCGGACAGGGTGGTCGCGGACTGGCCGAGCCGGACGTAGCCGAGGCCGACGTCCTTCAGGGTCTTCATGTGGCGGGAGATCGCGGGGACCGCCTCGAAGAACTCCGTGGCCTCCTCGATCGGCATGTTCAGGACGTCGGCGATGGACTTGCCCTTGTAGTGGACCTCCAGGGTCTCCCGGTTGTACCGGGCGCCGTGGCAGACCTCGCACGGGACGTACACGTCCGGGAGGAAGTTCATCTCGATCTTGATGGTGCCGTCGCCCGAGCAGTTCTCGCAGCGGCCGCCCTTGACGTTGAAGGAGAAGCGGCCGGGCATGTAGCCGCGGACCTTCGCCTCGGTGGTCTCGGCGAACAGCTTGCGGATGTGGTCGAAGACGCCGGTGTAGGTGGCCGGGTTGGAGCGCGGGGTGCGGCCGATGGGCGACTGGTCGACGTGCACGACCTTGTCGACGAGGTCGTCGCCGTCCACGCGCGTGTGCCGCCCGGGCACGCTCCTCGCGCCGTTCAGCTCACGGGCCAGGTGTGTGTACAGGATGTCGTTGACCAGGGTCGACTTGCCGGAGCCGGACACGCCGGTGACGGCGGTGAGCACGCCCAGCGGGAAGGAGACGTCGATGTCCTGGAGGTTGTTCTCCCTGGCGCCGTGCACCGTGAGCTGCCGGGACGGGTCCAGCGGGCGCCGGATGTCGGGCAGCGGGATGGCCTTCTTGCCGGACAGGTACAGGCCCGTCTGGGACTCGGCGTTGGCGAGCAGCTCCTTCAGGGAACCGCTGTGCACCACCTTGCCGCCGTGCTCACCGGCGCCGGGGCCGATGTCGACGATCCAGTCGGCGGTCTTGATGGTGTCCTCGTCGTGCTCGACGACGATGAGCGTGTTGCCCATGTCGCGCAGCCGGACCAGGGTCTCGATCAGGCGGTGGTTGTCGCGCTGGTGCAGGCCGATGGAAGGCTCGTCGAGGACGTACAGGACGCCGACGAGGCCGGAGCCGATCTGGGTGGCCAGGCGGATGCGCTGGGCCTCGCCGCCGGAGAGGGTGCCGGCCGCGCGGTTCAGCGAGAGGTAGTCCAGGCCGACGTCGACCAGGAACCGCAGCCGTTCGTTGACCTCCTTCAGCACGCGCTCGGCGATCTTCTTGTCGCGGGCCGTGAGCTTCAGCTCGCCCAGGAAGTCCGCGCAGTCGCTGATCGACATCGCGGAGACCTCGGCGATGGACTTGTCCATGACCGTGACCGCGAGGACGATCGGCTTCAGACGCGTGCCCTCACAGGTCGGGCAGGGCACCTCGCGCATATAGCCCTCGAAGCGCTCACGGCTGGAGTCGCTCTCGGCCTCGCTGTGCCGGCGCTTGACGAAGGGGACGGCACCCTCGAACGCGGTGGTGTACCGGCGCTCGCGCCCGTAGCGGTTGCGGTAGCGGACTTCCACCTGGGTCTTGTGGCCGTGGAGCAGGGCCTTCTTGGCCCGCTGCGGCAGGCCGGCGAAGGGGATGTCCGTACGGAAGCCCAGCGCGTCGGCGAGCGCGCCGATGAGGCGGCCGAAGTAGTCCTTGGTGTGGCCGTGCGACCAGGGGTGGATGGCGCCTTCGTCGAGGCTCTTGTCCTCGTCCGGGACGATCAGCTCGGCGTCGACCTCCATGCGCGTGCCGATGCCGGAGCAGTCCGGGCAGGCACCGAAGGGCGAGTTGAAGGAGAAGGAGCGGGGCTCCAGCTCCTCGAAGGACAGGTCGTCGTACGGGCAGTACAGGTGCTCCGAGTACATGCGCTCGCGCTCGGGGTCGTCCTCGGGGAGGTCGACGAAGTCGAGCACGACCATGCCGCCGGACAGGCCGAGCGCGGTCTCCACGGAGTCGGTGAGGCGGCGCTTGGCGCCCTCCTTGACCGTGAGGCGGTCGACGACCACCTCGATGGTGTGCTTCTCCTGCTTCTTCAGCGTGGGCGGGTTCGACAACTGGATCGTCTCGCCGTCCACACGCGCGCGGGAGTAGCCCTTGGTCTGGAGCTCGGCGAAGAGATCGACGAACTCGCCCTTGCGCTCGCGCACCAGCGGCGACAGCACCTGGAAGCGGCTGCCCTCCGGCAGCTCCAGGACCTTGTCGACGATGGCCTGCGGCGACTGGCGGGAGATCGGGCGGCTGCACTCGGGGCAGTGCGGCTTGCCGATGCGCGCGAAGAGCAGACGCAGGTAGTCGTAGACCTCGGTGATGGTGCCGACCGTGGAGCGCGGGTTGCGCGAGGTCGACTTCTGGTCGATGGAGACCGCCGGGGAGAGGCCCTCGATGAAGTCGACGTCCGGCTTGTCCATCTGGCCGAGGAACTGCCGGGCATAGGAGGAGAGCGACTCCACGTAGCGCCGCTGTCCCTCGGCGAAGATGGTGTCGAAGGCCAGCGAGGACTTGCCCGACCCCGACAGGCCCGTGAAGACGATGAGCGAGTCGCGCGGGAGGTCGAGCGAGACGTTCTTGAGGTTGTGCTCGCGCGCTCCACGAACGATGAGACGGTCGGCCACGCCGGTCCGCACCTTTCTTGAGAGAAGTGACAGGGGCGGGGCCCCCGTCTTTCTCAGACTAGGGGGAGCCACTGACAACGCCGGTCGGATTCACGGGTTGCCAACAAAACCCCGGCTCTCCAGCATGCCCGACGCCACGTCCGACCATATAGCACGTGCATTCGATTTACGGCACTCGTTCACCACCTTCACCCAAAGGTGTGGCGCGGCTAGGGTCAGCACCATGATTGATCACGGTCATGACCTGGCGTCTGTACGTGACGCCACGGAGCGGCTGCTCATCGCAGTCGGCAAACTGGACAACGCGTCTGTGACGCAGCCGTCACGGCTTCCCGGCTGGACCCGCGGCCATGTCCTCGCCCACCTCGCCCGCAACGCGGACGCCCTCGTGAACGTCCTCGACGGGCGTCCCATGTACGTCTCCGGCGAGGCCCGGGACGCCGACATCGAGCGGGACGCCCCGCGCGCCCTCGACGTCCAGCTCGCCGACCTGCGCGAGAGCGCGGCCCGCTTCCAGGAGACCGGGGCCGCTCCGGCGGACTGGTCGCGCACGGTGGAGCTGCGCAACGGGGTCACGGACTCCGCGTCCCGGGTGCCGTTCCGGCGCTGGGTGGAGGTGGAGCTGCACCACGTGGACCTGGGGATCGGGTACGAGCTGGAGGATCTGCCGGCGGAGTTCACCGAGCGGGAGATCGTCTTCCTGGCCGACCGGTTCGCCGGGCACCCCGACGTACCGCCCACGCGCCTCACGGACGGCACGCGCGCGTGGAGCACGGGACGGGAGCAGGGCGACGGCCCCGAGGTGACCGTCACCGGCTCCCCGGCCGATCTGCTGGGCTGGCTCGCCGGCCGCCGCGCCGGATCCGCGCTCGAGGTGGCCGGGGGCAGGCTTCCGGCACTGCCCCCGCTCTAGGACCCGGACCACTCCCCCGCTATAGGCTGGCGAACATGACGTACAGCGGTGAGGTGACGGTCGGCGGGCCTGCCGACGTGCACGAACTCAAGGACCTGATGATCACCAAGATCGCGGTCGGTCCGATGAACAACAACGCCTATCTGCTGCGCTGCCGGGCCACGGACGAGCAGTTGCTGATCGACGCCGCGAACGAGGCGCACACCCTGCTCGGCATGATCGGTGGCGACGGCATCGCGTCCGTCGTCACCACCCACCAGCACGGCGACCACTGGCAGGCGCTCGCCGAGGTCGTGGCGGCCACCGGCGCCCGCACGTACGCGGGCCGGGACGACGCCGACGGCATCCCCGTACGGACCGACGTGCTGGTCGACGACGGCGACACCATCCGGGTGGGGCGCGTGGAACTCACCGCGCGCCACCTGGTCGGGCACACGCCCGGCTCGATCGCCCTCGTCTACGACGACCCGCACGGGCATCCCCATGTGTTCACCGGGGACTGCCTGTTCCCCGGCGGTGTGGGCAACACCCACAAGGACCCCAAGGCGTTCGCCAGTCTCCTCCACGATGTCGAGACCAGGATCTTCGACGTCCTCCCGGACGAGACCTGGGTCTACCCGGGGCACGGCAACGACACGACGCTGGGCACGGAGCGCCCGCAGCTGCCGGAGTGGCACGCGCGCGGGTGGTGACCGGTCGCGCGGGGCGCATGCGTGTCGGGTGGTGAGCCGCGCACGCGCCCCGTGTGAATCGTTCGCACACGCCGGTGCCGTACACGCGCTCCCCTCGCCCCTGGTCGGGCGGTCAACTGGGAGGAGCCCCGCGCAGGATGACGGCTCCTGGGCGGATGGGCCGCCGGCCTGTCGATCCCCGCCCTCGGTCGGCGGCCCCCGGCTGTTCACAAGATTGCAACACCCGTTCCCACCATGCGGAACATGTCGCCGTGACCTCGACAAACGGGTCCGTCGGCTGCCAATCTCCCGCCATGCATCCTGCCCCGCGTGCCCTGCGCCGCGCTGCCGCCGTCGTCGTCCTCCTCGCCGCCGCCGTGAGCTGTGCTCCGCAGCCGGAGGCATCGGACCGGCCGTCAGCGTCCGGCGGGAACACATGCGAGAAGGGCAAGTTGGCCACCCACACCTCGGGCAAGCTGACCATCGCCACCGACGAACCCGCCTACGAGCCCTGGTTCAAGGATGACGACCCCGCCAGTGGCAAGGGCTTCGAGTCGGCGGTCGCGTACGCCGTCGCCGAGCAGCTCGGGTACGGCAAGGACAAGGTCGCCTGGCAGACCGTCCCGTTCAACAAGGCCTTCGCGCCCGGCGAGAAGACCTTCGACTTCGACATCAACCAGGTGTCCGTCAGCGCCGAACGCAAGAGGGCCGTGGACTTCTCCTCCGGCTACTACGACGTGCGCCAGGCCGTCGTCGCGCTGAAGGGCTCCAAGGCCGCGCAGGCGAAGAGCATCGCCGACCTGAAGGATGTGAAGCTGGGCGCCCAGGTCGGCACCACCAGTCTCGACTACATCGACGACGTGGTGAAGCCGAAGCAGGCGGCGGCCGTCTACGCCAAGAACGACCAGGCCAAGTCCGCGCTGAAGAACGGCCAGGTCGGCGCCATCGTCGTGGACCTGCCGACGGCGTTCTACATCACCGGGGCCGAGATCACGGACGCGAGGATCGTCGGCCAGTTCGAGAACCAGGGCGGTAGGCCGGAGCAGTTCGGTCTCGTGCTCGACAAGGGCAGCGCGCTCACCTCCTGCGTCTCGCGGGCCGTGGACGCGCTGCGCGAGGACGGCACGCTCGCGAAGCTCGAGCAGGAGTGGCTGTCGGACGCCGTCGACGCTCCGGTGCTCAAGTGACGGTGGACAAGGCGCAGGCGGCGGAGGGCTCCGCCGAGCGCGAGGAGCAGGACGGCGGCTACGTCCCCTCGCAGCGGCGCCTGGACCGTGAGCGTTACAAGCGTGCCCGGGCCCGGCGTGCCAGCGCGATCGGCGCGCTCTCGACGCTCGTCACCGGGGTGGTTCTCTACCTGGTCGTCGTCAACGCCCCGGGCTGGCCGCGCACCAAGGAGACCTTCTTCGACTGGGGGTACGCGCGCGAGGCGTTCCCGAAGGTCCTCGAAGGGCTGTGGCTGAACGTCCGGCTGCTGCTGATCTGCGGTGCCGCGGTGCTCGTCCTCGGCATGCTGATCGCCGTCGCGCGGACGCTGCGCGGCCCGGTGTTCTTCCCGCTGCGCTTCCTGGCCGCCGCCTACACGGACTTCTTCCGGGGGCTGCCGCTCATCATCAACCTGATGATCGTGGTCCTCGGCGTCCCGGCGCTGCGGCTCCAGGGGGTGACCGTCGACCCGGTGCTCCTCGGCGGCACCGCGCTCACCCTGACGTACTCGGCGTACGTCGCGGAGGTGTTCCGCGCCGGCATCGAGTCCGTGCATCCCTCGCAGCGCGCCGCGGCCCGCTCGCTCGGGCTCAGCAACCGGCAGGCTCTGCGCCACGTGGTGCTGCCCCAGGCCGTACGCCGACAGGTGCCGCCGCTGCTGAACGACCTGGTGTCGCTGCAGAAGGACACCGGGCTGGTCTCGATCGGCGGTGCGGTGGACGCCGTTCGGGCCGCCGACATCATCGTGGGCCGCAGCCTCAACTACACGCCGTACATCGTCGCGGGGCTGGTCTTCGTCGCGCTGACCATCCCGATGACCCGCTTCACGGACTGGGTGACGGCACGGATGGACCGCCGGCGGGCCCAGGGAGGAACCACATGAGCGAGACGCCCGTGCTGCGCATGGAGTCCGTCCGGAAGACCTTCGGCGGCTCGGTCGTCCTGCGGGACGTCGACCTGGAGGTGGCCCCGCACACGGTCACCGCGCTGATCGGCGCCTCCGGCTCCGGCAAGTCCACCCTGCTGCGGTGCGCGAACCTGCTGGAGGAGATCGACGACGGGGCGATCTGGCTGGACGACGAGGAGATCACCGACCCGCGCGTCGACCAGGACGCCGTGCGCCGCAGAATCGGCGTGGTCTTCCAGTCGTACAACCTCTTTCCGCACATGACGGTCCTGGAGAACATCACGCTCGCTCCGCGCCGGGTGCACGGCCTGCCCCGTACCGAGGCCGAGGCACGCGCGCGGGAGCTGCTGGAGCGGCTGGGGCTGGGCGGGAAGGCGGGCGAGTACCCGGACCGGCTGAGCGGCGGCCAGCAGCAGCGGGTGGCGATCGTGCGTGCCCTGGCGGTACGCCCCCGGCTGCTTCTGCTGGACGAGATCACCGCCGCCCTCGATCCCGAGCTGGTGGGCGAGGTCCTCACCGTCGTCCGCGACCTGAAGGACGAGGGCATGACCATGGTGCTGGCCACGCACGAGATGGGCTTCGCACGGGAGGTCGCCGACCAGGTGTGCTTCCTGGAGGGCGGCGTGGTGCTGGAACGCGGCACCGCCGAGCAGGTCTTCGGGGAACCGCGGCAGGAGCGCACGCGGCGCTTCCTGCGGCGGATCGTGGAGGCGGGGCGCCTGTAAGGGGTGCTCGCCAGGGCGATCGGGGCTTACATCGCGGGCAGGGTCTAGGTGTCCGCCTGTCCGGCCCCCGCCAGCGCCGCGACGCGCTCCACCCCGAACACATAGCCCTGGACTCCGCAGCCCGCGATGACCCCGTCGGCGCGCAGCGAGACGTAGGAGTGGTGCCGGAACGACTCGCGCTTGTGGATGTTGGAGATATGGACCTCCAACACCGGCATGCCGTCACAGGTGTTCAGGGCGTCCAGGATGGCGACAGAGGTGTGCGAGTAGGCACCCGGGTTGATCACGATGCCGCAGTGGTTCAGCCGCGCCTCGTGGATCCAGTCCACCAGCTCGCCCTCGTGGTTGGACTGGCGGAAGTCGACCGTGCCGCCGTGCGCGGCCGCCGCCTTGGCGCACAGGGCCTCCACGTCGGCCAGGGTGTCGGAGCCGTAGATCTCCGGCTGACGCTGGCCGAGCAGGTTCAGGTTGGGGCCGTTGAGGATCATGATCGGGGCGTTGGCCAGGGTGCGGGGCACGGTTCCTCCGGTCCGTTCAGGGTCGGGCGGCCCGTGAGGACCGCTGCTCGGACCCGGTTTATCACGGTGCGCCGACAGCCCGCCCGGCCGTAGCCTCCCGGCATGACGAGCCTCTCCTACCCGCCCAAGCCGTCGCCCGGCGACCGTATCGCCGTGATCTCCCCCTCCTCCGGCCTGCCGGGACTCTTCCCGCTCCCCTACGAGCTGGGGCTGGAGCGGCTGCGCAAGGAGTTCGGGCTGGAGCCGGTCGAGTATCCGGCGACGCGCAGGATGGGCTCGACGCCCCAGGAGCGGGCCGACGACATCCACGCCGCCTTCGCCGACCCGGACATCAAGGCGGTCATCGCGTCGATCGGCGGGGACGACCAGATCACCGTGCTGCCGCTGCTGGACCGGGAGTTGATCCGGGCGAACCCGAAGCCCTTCTTCGGGATGAGCGACAACACCAACCTGCTCGCGTTCCTGCGCAACAGCGGCATCGTCGGCTACCACGGCGGGAGCGTCATGGTCGAGCTGGGCCGTCCCGGTGCCCTGCACCCGCAGACCGCCGACTCTCTGCGGGCGGCCCTGTTCACCTCCGGCCCGTACGAGCTGCAGCCCGCTGAGCGGTGGCGTGACGTCGACCGGGACTGGGCCGATCCGGCGACCTTCGACGCCGAGCCGGATACCCGGCCGGGTACCGGCTGGACCTGGGTCAACGCCGACCGCGTGGTGGAAGGCCGCAGTTGGGGCGGCTGCCTGGAGATCCTGGGCTGGCTGCTGATGGCCGACCGCGAGATCGCGGAGGACCTGTCCGAGTACGAGGGCGGGGTGCTGTTGCTGGAGACCTCGGAGGACATGCCGAGCGCCACGGAGGTCTTCAGCACCCTGCGCAACATGGGCGAGCGCGGGCTGCTCCAGCGGTTCCCGGCGCTGCTGATGGGCCGTCCGAAGACCTGGTCCTTCGAGCGTCCCAACACTCCGGAGGAGGCCGCTCGTTACGCCTCCGACCAGCGTGAGGCGGTCCTGCGTGCCATGCGGGCCTACGCGCCCGACACCACGATCGTCTTCGACGTGGACTTCGGGCACACCGATCCGCAACTGGTGATCCCGTACGGGGGCACCGTGCGCGTGGACGGACCGGCCCGGCGCATCACGGTGACCTACTGAGGGCCCCCGAGCCCCCGCGCGCCCCCGTAACCCACCGTCACCGTGGGTAGTTGACGCGGCATGCACGACGTACGCACCGTAAGGGCACCCTCCATGCCGCGCCTCGCGGCCGCCTCGCTCGCCGGCACGGCCATCGAGTTCTACGACTTCTTCGTCTACGGGACCGCGGCGGCCCTCATCCTGGGTCCGCTGTTCTTCCCGACGTTCTCGCCGGTGGCCGGGACGCTGGCCGCCTTCGCGACCTTCGGCGTGGGCTTCGTGGCGCGTCCGCTCGGGTCGGTGCTGTTCGGGCACATCGGGGACCGGCGCGGACGGCGACCGGTCCTCGTCGCCTCCCTGCTGCTCACCGGCGCCTCCACGGTCGCGGTCGGCTGTGTGCCGACCTACGACACGATCGGCGTGGCCGCTCCCCTGCTGCTCCTGGTGCTGCGCTTCCTGCAGGGGCTGGGGCTCGGCGGGGAGTGGGGCGGGGCGGTGCTGCTGACGGTGGAGCACGCGCCCGCCGAGCGGCGCGGACTGTGGTCGAGCTTCCCGCAGGTCGGGCCCGCCCTGGGGTTCCTGCTCGCCAACGGTGTGGTGCTGGGGCTGTCGGCGACCCTGTCCGAGGCGCAGTTCGCCGCGTGGGGCTGGCGGGTGCCGTTCTGGGCGGCGGGGGTGCTGGCGGTCGTGGGGCTGTGGCTGCGCTCATCGCTCGCCGAGAGCCCCAGCTTCCTCGAACTCGACGACCACGCGCGCGTGCCGATCGCCGAGGTCATGCGCGACCACTGGCGTCTCCTCCTGCTGACCGGCGGAGCGCTCGCGATCGGCTACGCGATCTTCTACGCCGTGACCACCTGGTCCCTCGCCTACGGGACGGAACGGCTCGGGGTGAGCCGCAGCGTCATGCTGACCTGCATCATGGGCGCGGTGCTCGTGAAGGGCGCGCTCACACCGCTGTTGGCGATGCTCGGGGACCGCTACGGCCGACGGCCCATGTGCCTGGCCGGGTGCGCGGCAGCCGCCCTGTGGATGTTCCCGATGGTCGCGCTCCTCGCCACCGGAACGCCGCTGCCGATGTTCCTCGGCTTCCTCGGCGCGATGCTCTCGTTCATCACGATGTTCGCCGTGATCGCCGCGTATCTGCCCGAGCTGTACGAGCCGCGGGTGCGCTGTACCGGCGCCGCCGTCGGCTACAACCTCGGCGGCGTCCTCGGGGGCGCTCTCACGCCGATCGTGGCGACGGCACTCGCCGAGCAGGGCGGGCGGGTGCCCTGGGGCGTGGCCGCGTATCTGACGGCGATCGCGCTGGTCAGCCTGGGGTGCTTCGCGCTGCTTCCGGAGACGCGTCCGGTGCCCGGGGAGGCGGGGGCGAAGGCTGAGGCAGAGGCCGAAGCCGGGGCTGGGGCCGGGGCTGGGGCTGGGGCGCCTACGGGTTGATCGCCAGCTCCAGGTACGCCGCGAACAGGACCAGATGGACCCCGCCCTGGAGCGGTGTGGCGCGGCCCGGGACCACCGTCAGGGAGGCCACGACCACGGTCAGGGCGAGCAGCACCATGTGCGTGGCACCGAGGCCGAGCACCAGCGGGCCGGACAGCCACACGGACGCGAGCGCGACGGCGGGGATGGTCAGGCCGATGCTGGCCATGGCCGAGCCGAGGGCGAGGTTCAGGCTGGTCTGCACACGGTCGCGGCGTGCGGAGCGCAGTGCGGCGATGGTCTCCGGGAGCAGCACCAGCAGCGCGATGATCACGCCGACCACGGCCTGGTGCAGCCCGGCGGCCTCCACCCCGGACTCGATGGTGGGCGACACGCCCTTGGCCAGGCCGACCACGCCGATCAGCGCCAAGCCCAGCAGTCCCAGGCTGATCAGGGCGGTACGGGCGGTCGGCGCCGCGGCATGCTCCTCGGCGGTGATCACATCGCCCTGCCGGGTGATCGGCAGGAAGTAGTCCCGGTGCCGCACGGTCTGCGTCGCGACGAACAGGCCGTACAGGATCAGCGAGGAGACCGCCGCGAACGTCAGCTGGACCGTGGAGAACTCCGGGCCCGGCTTGCTCGTGGTGAACGTCGGCAGGACCAGGCTGAGCGTGGCCAGGGTCGCGACGGTCGCGAGTGCGGCGCCGGTGCCCTCGGGGTTGAAGACGGCCGTGCCGTGGCGCAGTGAGGCGACCAGGAGGCACAGGCCGACGATGCCGTTGCAGGTGATCATCACGGCTGCGAAGACCGTGTCGCGGGCCAGTGTCGCGCTCTTGTCCCCGCCGTCGACCATCAGGGTGACGATGAGGGCGACCTCGATGATCGTGACGGCGACGGCGAGAACGAGGGAGCCGAACGGTTCACCGACCCGGTGCGCCACCACCTCGGCGTGGTGGACGGCGGACAGAACGGCTCCCGCCAGGACCAGGGTCACCAGCGCGACGACAGCAGCGGGCAGATCGCGCCCCCAGGTGAGGACCAGCAGCACGGCCGCGAGCACGGGCACCAGGGTCGTCCACTGTGCCGTGAGCGGCCTGCGCCGAGCGATCATGCAGTGATCGTCGCAGAGGTGCGGGGGCCCCGCACTCCGGTCGTGCGGGGCCCGAGCCGGGGCCTACTTGAGTTCGCTCGCGTCCAGGAGGTCGCAGTTGGTGTAGACCCGCTCGCCGATACAGAGCGCGCCCAGATGCTCCGCCATCCTGCCGGTCTCGGGGTCCTCACTGTTGCGCATGGCCTCGTCGAACGACTCGAACTCGATCAGCGCCAGATAGCGGCGGGGGTTGTCGCGGTCCTTCAGGAGCGTGCGGTGGGTGGGGCCGCCCGTCCGGCCGGCGAAGCGTCGCTCCGCGTCCTCGAAAATCTGCTCCATCTCGTCCAAGCGCTCGGTCTCGAAGTCGATGATCTGCACGAACTTCATGGCACCTCCAGCCGGCCACGGCGCCCCCGGACCGGGGAACACGCTCAGGAAACAAGCAAGCACCGGGACCGGCAGTCGGCAATTCGCCGACCACCGGTCCCGGTGATGGTTGTTCCTACGTCCGACGCGGTCAGACGTCGATGCTGTCCTTCGGAGCGCTTCCGCTCTCCCCCTGCGCCGCCTCGGCCGCCGCCTGCTTCTTGGAAGCCAGCAGGCTGGTGATCGTGGTGACGATCAGGACGGCACAGATCACGCCGAGCGATACCGGAATGCTGATCTCGGGGACGTGCACCCCGGACTCGTGCAGGGCGTGGAGCACCAGCTTCACGCCGATGAAGCCCAGGATGATCGACAGACCGTAGCTGAGGTGGACCAGCTTCCTCAGCAGGCCGCCGATGAGGAAGTACAGCTGCCGCAGACCCATCAGGGCGAACGCGTTGGCCGTGAAGACGATGTACGGGTCCTGCGTCAGGCCGAAGATCGCGGGGATGGAGTCGAGGGCGAACAGGACGTCGGTGGTGCCGATCGCGAGCATCACGACCAGCATCGGGGTCATGACCCGCTTGCCGTTCTCCTCGATCCACAGCTTGGTGCCGTGGTAGCGGTCGGCCACACCGAAGCGGCGCTCGGCGGCCTTGAGGAGCTTGTTCTCCTCCCAGTCCTCGTCCTCCTCGTCGGCGCGGGCCTCCTGGATGAGCTTCCAGGCGGTCCAGATGAGGAAGGCGCCGAAGATGTAGAACACCCACGCGAAACTGGCGAGGATCGCCGCGCCGGCCGCGATGAAGATGGCCCGCAGGACCAGGGCTATGAGGACACCGATCAGGAGAACACGCTGCTGGTACTGCGAGGGCACCGCGAACTTCGCCATGATCAGGACGAAGACGAAGAGGTTGTCGACGCTCAGCGACTTCTCGGTGATGAAGCCCGCGAAGAACTCGCCGGCGGGCTGGCCGCCGCCGAACACCAGCAGACCGAGCCCGAAGATCGCGGCCAGCACGATCCAGACGATCGTCCAGATCCCGGCTTCCTTGATCGACACGTCGTGCGGTTTGCGGCCGATGAAGAAGTCGACCGCGATCAGGGCGGCAAGACCCACGATCGTCAGGACCCATAGGGTCACGGAAACATCCACTGCGCCTCCGGCAGTCGTTAACGGCAAATGTCAGCGTCGTCGCTGCCGGAGGTCTCTTCCACCCAAAGATGGGCCGACGCCCCGGGATCTGGCCTGATCCGTATTGACGGGCACGTCGCAGCAGACAGGGAGTACTCCCCTCCGTGCCGTCAACAGTACCCCAATCACCAAGAACAGGTAAAGCGCTTGGCAAAAGGAGGATCAAAATCCCAGGTCAGGAGGCTTTACAACTACTTGGTACGGGCGGCCGCGACCTGGGAGAGCACCTGCTGGAGGACCTGGCTGCCGGGCGGCACCAGCGACGGCTCGTACGTCCAGGCATGACCGACCCATGGGTCGGCGAGGTGGTCGTCGGGTACCGGTGTCAATCGCAACAGCGAACGCCACAGCGGGTCGAGCAAAGGCCCGTATCCGGAGGACTCCTCACGGTCGGCCACCATCATCAGGTGGACGCCGAAGGCGGGGCCCTCGTCGGCGAGGTAGCGCAGCTGGTTCACGGCGCGGTCGTCGAAGCCGTGCGGGAAGTCGTTGACGATCAGCAGTTGCTGCGAGGTGTCGAAGCCGGGCGGCAGGGAGTCGGCGGCGCCTCCGCGCACCGCCATCTGCACCAGGTCGACCCGCTGGGTGAGCCGCCCCAGCACGTCCGCCACCCCTGCGGCGCCGAGCGCGGGCGGGGCCGCGAGCACACCGCTCCGCACGAGAGGTGCCAGCGGCTGTGCCCCCGAGCCGGCCGGGTCGATGACATGGACGGTGAACTCACCCGCCGGATAGACGGCGAGCAGCCGGGCCGCGTGCGCGACCGCCGTGTCCATGGCGAGACGCCCCAGGGCATGCGAGTCGGTGAACAGTCCGTCGGATGATCCGGTGTGGCCGCTGTCGATCCACAGACCACGCTCCAGTGGCAGCCGGACCAGCATCGGGATGCGGATCCCGTCGGCCTCGGGGAGATGGAGGTCGCCCAGCCGCAGCGCCATGGGGATCTCCATCGGCGGCCGGTAGGCATGCCACACGGGATTGTCCCAGCGGGCGTACGCCGGTGGCAGGGCCGGTTCGACGACGTCGGCCTCGGCCGTGAGCTGGGCGATGTCCCGGTCGAGGGCCTCCCGGGCCTGGTCGACGAGCTGTGCGTGCCGGGCGCGGGCCGCCTCGCGGGCGGCGTCACCCTGCCCGCCGATCCGGCTGCGCGGGTCGGACAGGGCCTGTTCGAGCTCCTTGTCCATACGGGACTCGGCGAAGTCGACGGCGCTGCGGTAGGCCGCGGTGGTGCGGGCCAGGTCCTCGAACATGCCCCACACCTGGTTGTAGAGCCGCTCCTCCATGGACCAGCCGGTCGCGTCGCCCGCGACGGGCTGGGCGGGCTGCCCGGGCGCGGCCGGGGGTGCGGTGGGCGGAGGCGGGGGCGGAGCGGCGTTCTGGCGGCGCGGATGACTGTAGTCGATCGGGCTGCCCGCGGTCGGCACGGACGGCTGGGTGACGGCGGAAGGGTCCGGTGCCGTGCCGGGGTACGTCGGCTGCGGTGCGGGCTGTCCCGGCACGCCGGGCGGCTGCCCGCCGTACGGGGACGTGGGCGGTACGGGGCCGGGAGCGCCCTGGGGCGCGGTGCCGCCCTGGTCCTGGCCGAGGGCCGGGGTCGCTGTCTGACGGGAACGGTCGCCGTCCGCGGTGCGCGGCGGGGGCGCCTGCACCGAGCGGGCCAGCCCTTGGGCCACCGCCTCGTTGATGCGGCCGGCCAGCTGGTGGGCCTGGGGCAGGCCCTGGTCGGTGAGGAGTTCGGCGAGGCCGCCCGCATACCCCTGGCCGACGGCGCGCACCTTCCAGGCGCCCTGCCGGCGGTAGACCTCCAGGGCGACCACGGCCGACTCGGTGTCCAGGCCGGTGAGGGTGTAACTGGCGATCTCGCCGCCGTCGAGGCCGGTGACGGCGACGAACGGGGCGGCCACGGCGCCGAAGCGGACCGGGCCCGCCCCACCGGCGGGCAGGGCGAGCAGCACGCCGACACGGTGGACGGCCTCCGTCAGGGCGTCCAGGTCCACCGCGAGGCGGTGGTCGGCGGCGGCCTGCCGGGAGACCTCGAGACCGGGCTGGGTGGGGGCGCCCGGATGGGCCACCCATTCCACGCCGTGGATCCTGCCGGTCTCGTCGCTGAGCGCGGCCGCGGCCACGATCGGTGTGCCGGCCGAGACCCGGATCTCGAGACGGGACTGGGAGAGCGGGTGGTTCTGCCCCCGCACCAGCTCGGCCGTCATCGCCTTCGTCCCCCTGTGTCGTTGTGTGGTGTCGTGTACCGCCCGCCGCCCGCCCCGAGCGGATCCCGTGAGGCCTTAGAGGACGGGCAGAATCGTCGGCATGAGGTCCTGGAAGGTACGGCCGTTGGCCGGGTTGCCCAGGGCCGTCATCGACCAGCCCGAGCCCGAGCGGTGCACCTTCGCCATGATCTGGGCCGTGTACTGGCCGCCGCCGGCCAGCGTGTAGCGGGCGAGCTCCTGGCCGTTGGTCTCGTCGACCAGGCGGCAGAACGCGTTCTGCACCTCCTGGAACGTCTGGCCCGTGAAGGAGTTCACGGTGAAGACGATCTGGTCGATGTGGACCGGGACGCGGGAGAGGTCGACGAGGATGGCCTCGTCGTCGCCGCCCTGGCCGACACCGCCGACGAGGTTGTCGCCGGTGTGGCGCACCGAGCCGTCGTCGCTCACCAGGTGACGGAAGAAGACGACGTCGACCGGCTGCTTGTCCGCGAACAGGACGGCGGAGGCGTCGAGGTCGACCTCGCGCGTCCGCGAGCCGAACAGGCCGCGCCGGGGAGCCGCCTGCCAGCCGAGACCCATCCGCACCGCGGTCAGGCTGCCGCCGTCGTTCTTCTGCAGACTGATGGCCTGACCCTTGGTCATGTTGACGGTCACGCGCTGATTCCCCTCTCGAACGTCCCCTGTTGCCGCGCATTCGCGGTTGACCAGAACCCTACGCAGCGGCACTGACAGTGACGTACCCCGATCGGCGCTTTGTGTCGGTCTTGCAACACTGCGCGTACGCGGTCCGCTGTCAGGCCAGGCCCGCCTCCTTCATCTGCCGCAGTTCCTTCTTCATCTCGGAGACCTCGTCGCGCAGCCGGGCCGCGATCTCGAACTGGAGGTCCGCGGCGGCGGCCCGCATGCGTGTGGTCATCTCCTCGATCTGCTCGGTGAGTTCGGCCGCGGGGCGGTCGGTCGGCACCGTCTCCTTGGCCTTGGCCTTGCCCTTGCCCTTGGCGGGCTTGGCCCCCTCGGCGGCCTTGCCGCCCAGAGAGGGCACGGGCGCCGGGGCGCCCCCGCCGTCCTTGCGTCCCTTGCGGTAGCCCGAGCCGAGCAGCTGCTCGGTGTCGACATCCTCGCGGGCGATCTGGGCGACGATGTCGTTGATCTTCTTGCGGAGGGGCTGGGGGTCGATGCCCTGCTCCGTGTTGTACGCGATCTGCTTCTCCCGGCGCCGGTTGGTCTCGTCGATGGCTTTCTCCATCGCCGGGGTGATCTTGTCGGCGTACATGTGGACCTGGCCCGAGACGTTGCGCGCGGCACGGCCGATGGTCTGGATCAGGGAGGTGCCGGAGCGCAGGAAGCCCTCCTTGTCGGCGTCCAGGATCGCCACCAGGGACACCTCGGGCAGGTCGAGGCCCTCCCGCAGGAGGTTGATGCCGACGAGCACGTCGTACTCGCCGGCGCGCAGCTCACGCAGCAGCTCGACGCGGCGCAGGGTGTCGACGTCGCTGTGGAGATAGCGCACCTGGATGCCCAGCTCCAGGAAGTAGTCCGTGAGGTCCTCGGCCATCTTCTTGGTGAGCGTGGTGACCAGGACGCGCTCGTCCTTGTCGGTGCGCGTCCGGATCTCGTGCACCAGGTCGTCGATCTGGCCCTCGGTGGGCTTGACGACGACCTCCGGGTCGACCAGGCCGGTGGGGCGGATGATCTGCTCGACGACGCCGTCCCCGCGGGAGAGCTCGTACTTTCCGGGGGTCGCCGACAGGTAGACCGTCTGGTCGATGCGCTCCTGGAACTCCTCCCACTTCAGGGGGCGGTTGTCCAGGGCGGAGGGCAGCCGGAAGCCGTGGTCGACGAGGGTGCGCTTGCGGGAGGCGTCGCCCTCGTACATGGCGCCGATCTGGGGCACCGTGACGTGCGACTCGTCGATGACGAGGAGGAAGTCGTCCGGGAAGTAGTCCAGCAGGGTGTTGGGCGGGGAGCCGGGCAGACGGCCGTCGAAGTGCATCGAGTAGTTCTCGACGCCGGAGCAGGAGCCGATCTGGCGGAGCATCTCGATGTCGTACGTGGTGCGCATCCTGAGGCGCTGGGCCTCCAGGAGCTTGCCCTGCTTCTCCAGCTCCGCGAGGCGCTCGCCCAGCTCCTTCTCGATGTCGTTGACCGCCCGCTCCAGGCGCTCGGGCCCTGCGACGTAGTGGGAGGCCGGGAAGACGTACAGCTGCTGGTCGTCGCTGATGATCTCGCCGGTGAGCGGGTGGAGGGTGGACAGCGCCTCGATCTCGTCGCCGAACATCTCGATGCGGACGGCCAGCTCCTCGTAGACCGGGAAGATCTCGATGGTGTCGCCACGGACGCGGAAGGTGCCGCGGGTGAAGGCCATGTCGTTGCGCGTGTACTGGATGTCCACGAAGCGGCGCAGCAGCTCGTCCCGGTCGAACTCGTCGCCGACCTTGAGGGGGACCATGCGGTCCACGTACTCCTGCGGCGTACCGAGGCCGTAGATGCAGGAGACCGAGGCGACCACCACGACGTCGCGGCGGGTGAGCAGCGAGTTGGTCGCGGAGTGGCGCAGGCGCTCGACCTCCTCGTTGATCGAGGAGTCCTTCTCGATGTAGGTGTCCGACTGCGGGACGTACGCCTCGGGCTGGTAGTAGTCGTAGTACGAGACGAAGTACTCGACGGCGTTGTTCGGGAGCAGCTCGCGGAACTCGTTCGCCAGCTGGGCGGCCAGTGTCTTGTTCGGCGCCATCACGAGGGTGGGGCGCTGAAGCTTCTCGATCATCCACGCGGTGGTGGCGGACTTGCCGGTGCCGGTCGCGCCGAGCAGGACGACGTCCTTCTCGCCTGCCTGGACGCGCCGGGCGAGATCGGCGATGGCCGTCGGCTGGTCGCCGTTCGGCTGGTAGGGGCTGACGACCTCGAAGGGCGCCACCGTGCGTTCGATCTGGGAAACGGGCCGCATGGAATCCACCGTACGACCCCGCACTGACAACGGGCTCCGATCAGCGCTTCTGCGGGGTGCGGGAGCGGCTGTGCTCCACGGGACGGCGGGGGCGGAACCGCATGCGGTGCGCGGAGTGGTGGACGGCGCTGTGGGTGTGGGCGGGGATGCCGGGCTTCTGCTCGACGGGGACGGCGGCGGACTTCCCCATGACCATCAGTGGGTCGAACATCACTACGACACCGGCGAGCAGGAGGAAGGCGAGCGGGCCGATCAGCATGGGCGCGAGCAGGGCCGCGGGCGACTCTCCCGAGGTGGGTGCGGAGGTGCCGTGGAGGTGGACGTCGAGGGCGGCCATGCCGGTGTAGTGCATGCCGCTGACGGCGAGCCCCATGACCAGGCTGGCACCCACGCTCCAGAGGAATCCCCTGACCTGGCCGGCCGCCCACAGTGCTGCGGTGGCGGCGCACATGGCGATCGCGACGGAGATGCCGACGGTGATGGTGTTGTACTCCAGCTTGCCGTCCAGGCGCATGCTGGCCATGCCGAGGTAGTGCATCGACGCTATGCCCAGACCGGTGATCGTGCCTCCGGTGAAGAGGGCCGTTCCCCTGGCGCCCTTGTAGCCCACGATGAAGACCCCGACGCCCACCATGACGATCGCCACGGCGAGGCTCGCGAAGGTCATCGCCTTGTCGTAGTGGATCGGGGTCTCCCGGACCGTGAACCCCATCATCGCGACGAAGTGCATGGTCCATATGCCGGAGCCGATGGCGGCCGAGCCGAGGGCGAGCCAGCCGGGGCGCCACGACTGGGCGACGAGCATGGATCTGGTGGTGCACCGCAGCCCCAGAGCGCCACCCAGGCAGGCCATGAGGTAGGCCACCAGGGGTGTGACCAGGCCGTAGCTGAATCCGTCGACCGTGCCCTGCATGCGCGGCTGCCCTTCCCGCCCTTTGCGTCCCGGAACTCCTGATGTGCCCCCTCCCAGGACCGCACGAGCGGTCAGGGTTGACGCAGAGAGTATGACTCCCACCGGAATGGTCGAACGACTTTCCGGCAAAGAATCACGGCCTTGCCCCAGTTGTGCGGCACCAGTGACCGGAGTTGGGTCATCTGCGTTCAACCTGTGGCCATCCTGCACCCCTCTCGCGTTGACCCTCTGCTGTCACAGTTGATCTGTCTGTGATGTCGCCGAACGCTCACGCGAGGAGTACGCATGCACGCGCGCGCCGTTGCCGCCTCCACCACCGCACTCCTGGGGACCGCCGCTCTCCTCGTCCCCGTCTCCCCCGCCCGGGCCGCCGACGCCGAGCCGGCGCCGCAGGTCATCGCCCATCGGGGCGCTTCCGCGTACGCGCCCGAGAACACGCTGGCCGCCGTGGACAAGGCGGCCGAGCTGGGCATCCCCTGGGTGGAGAACGACGTCCAGGAGACCAGGGACGGAGAGCTTGTCGTCGTCCATGACGACAACCTGCGGCGCACCACCGATGTGGAGGAGGTCTTCCCCGACCGGGCCCCCTGGAAGGTGAAGGACTTCACCGCCGCCGAGATCGCCCGTCTCGATGCGGGCAGTTGGTTCGGCCCCGCCTACGCGGGCGCGCGCGTGCCGACGCTGGAGCAGTTCGTGGACCGCGTCGAGCGGCACCACCAGAAGCTTCTCCTGGAGATCAAGAACCCGGAGCTGTATCCGGGCATAGAGCGCCAGACGCTCAAGGTCCTCAGCAACGAAGGCTGGCTCGACAAGTCGCATCTGGCGGGCCGGCTGATCGTGCAGAGCTTCAGCGCGGACAGCGTGCGGACGGTGCACGAGCTGAAGCCCGGTGTGAAGACCGGCTTCCTGGGGACGCCGCCGGTGTCGGACCTGTCGGCCTACGCCGACTTCGCCGACCAGATCAACCCGTCGTACGGCTCACTCTCCACGGCGTACGTCTCGGCCGTGCAGGCTTTCGACGGACCGCACGGCACGCCCTTGGAGGTCTTCACCTGGACGGTCGACGACGCGGCCACGGCCCAGCGGGTCGCCCGGTACGGCGTCGACGGGATCATCACGAACAAGCCGGATGTGGTGCGGGAGGCCGTAGGCGGGTGATCTCTCGCCCCGACGGCCGCCCGGCGGCCTTCCCGCCGCGGCGGCGTTGTCAGTGGTGGGTCGTACGGTGGGCGCATGGACAGCCATGGGCAGGTCGAGCAGCGGGTCGTGTGGTGCGTCGTCGACAGCGGCATCGGTCCGCTGCTGCTGGCCGCGACCCGAGAGGGCCTGGTCAGCGTCGTGTTCCATGCCACGGACGCGGTGCGGGACCGGGCGGTCGAGCGGCTGGCGTCGCGCCTGGGCACCGAGCCCGTCGAGGATCCCGGCTCCCCGCTGCTGGCCGAGGCGATACGTCAGGTCGCGGCGTACTTCGCGGGTGAGCGACGCGACTTCGACCTGCTGCTGGACTGGTCGCTGATCTCCGGCTTCAACCGGGAGGTCCTGCGCGAACTGGCCTCGGGCGTGCCGTACGGCACGGTCGTGGGGTACGGCGATCTGGCCGGGCGAGTCGGCCAGCCGGGCGCCGCGCAGGCCGTGGGCACGGCGATGGGCGCCAATCCGCTGCCCGTGGTGGTGCCCTGCCACCGGGTCGTCGAGAGCGGCGGCGGGATCGGCGGCTTCGGGGGCGGTCTGGAGACCAAGCGGAAGCTGCTCGCCCTGGAAGGGGTGCTGCCCGAGCCTCTCTTCTGAGGGGCTTGAGATCCCGCGCCTGGTCAGTCGTAGTGCCGCGCCTCGAAGACGTTCCCGTCCGGGTCCCGGAAGTAGAAGCTGCGGGTGGCCTTGCCCCGGGCTCCGAAGGAGTCGTACGAGAGCTCCGACACCGGTACGGCGCGTTCCTCGAGGCGGCCGAGCAGGGCGTCGAAGTCGCCGCGGGGCAGGGACAGGCAGACGTGGTTGACGGGGTGGCCGGCGCTGTCGGCGGCGCCGGGCAGCATCTTCATGCGTTCCGCGAAGGTCAGCGGCATGAGGTCGAGGATGGTCTCGTCGTTGACGCGCACGGAGGGGAACGGCACCTGGCCCGCGGCGAACTCGGTGAGCCTGAGCGGCTCCATGCCGACGGCCTTCTCGTAGAAGTCGGCGGCGGCGACCGGGTCGCGCACCCAGAGGACGACGTGGTCGAGACGTGCTGTGTGGTCCGTCATGCACTCCAGGCTGGTGACCTCCATGACAGCCCGCAAGGGTTTGGCGCGGCGCGCCGCCCGCCAGAGATGAGGGAGGACCGACTGACAGGAGGCAGGCGCGTGGTGCTGGTGATGTCGGAAGAGGTGCGGGCGGCGCTCGAGGCGCGGCAGCCCGTGGTGGCCCTGGAGTCCACGATCATCGCCCACGGGCTGCCTCGGCCGCGCAACCTCCAGGTGGCTCTGGAGCTGGAGACGGCCGTGCGGCAGGAGGGGGCGGTGCCCGCGACGATCGCCGTGCTGGACGGGCGGCCCCATGTCGGACTGGACAAGGAGCAGCTGGAGCGGGTCGCGAACGAGGACGGGATCCGCAAGCTGGGTCACCGTGATCTGCCGCTCGCGCTGGCCTCCGGGGCGAGCGGGGCGACCACGGTGTCGGCTACCGCGCTGCTGGCGGCGCGGGCGGGCGTCCGGGTGTTCGCGACCGGCGGGCTCGGCGGGGTGCACCGGGAGTGGACTCTGACGCAGGACGAGTCGGCCGATCTGGGGCTGCTGGCGCGGGCCCGGATCACCGTGGTGTGTGCCGGGGTGAAGTCGATCCTGGACGTTCCGGCGACCCTGCAGCGGCTGGAGACGCTGGGTGTTGCGGTGGCCGGTTACGGCACCGACCGGTTCCCGGGTTTCTATCTGTCCGACTCGGGCCATCCGGTGGACTGGACGCTGCGGACCCCGGAGCAGGTGGCGGGCGTCATGCGGGCCCAGGACGCGCTCGGCGAGCCGGAGTCGGCCCTGATCGTCGCCAACCCCGTTCCAGAGGAGGAACAGCTCGATCCGGAGCTGCACGCGCGTGTGCTCGCGGACGCGCTGCACGCGTGCGAGGAGGAGGGAGTGACCGGCCAGGCGGTCACGCCGTTCCTGCTCGACTATCTGGTGCGGCACACCGACGGGGCCTCCCTGAGCGCCAACCTGGCGGCGGTCCGCGGCAATGTGCGTCTGGCGGCGCGGATCGCGGCGGCCTGGGCCCGGGGATGACCGGGACCGGGGCCGGCCGCCCCGCGGGTTGTGGAGAGCGCTCCGTGCAGGGCGCGGCGCTGCTGGTCGTCGGGGACGTCATCACCGATGTCGTCGCGCGGCACCGGGGGCCGCTCGCGGCGGGCACGGACACGGTTGCCTCGATCCGGACGGTGCCGGGCGGGGCGGGCGCGAACGTGGCGTGCTGGGCGGCACACCGGGGTGCGGCGGAGGTACGGCTGCTCGGGTGTGTGGGCGCGGACACGGCCGCCTGGCACGAGCGGGAACTGGCGGCCCACGGCGTGCGCCCGCGGCTCGTCGTCGATCCGCTGGCGCCGACCGGCACGGTGATCTGTCTGGTGGACGGGGACGCTTCGGCGGAGCGGACGTTCCTCACCGACAGCGGCGCGGCGTTGCGGCTCGAACCCGCCGACTGGTCGGAGGCGCTGCTCGACGGGGTGGCCCGGCTGCATCTGTCGGGCTACCTCCTGTTCTCGGAACAGGGTCGCGCCCTGGTGTCGGTGGCTCTGGAGGCCGCGGGCGCACGTGGCGTGCCGGTGAGTCTGGACCCGGCGTCGGCCGGGTTCCTCACCGAGCTGGGCGTCGAGCGTTTCCTGGCGCTCGTGGAGGGCGTGGACGTACTGCTGCCCAGCCGGGACGAGGCGTGCCTGCTGACGGGGCTGGCCGACGGCGCCGACGCGGCGGCCGAGCTGAGCCTGCGCATCCCGCTGGTCGTCGCCAAGCAGGGGCGCGAGGGAGCACTCGTGGCCCGCGCGGGGAAGGTGTGCGCCCGCGTTCCCGCCGTGCCGGCGACACCGCAGGACACCACGGGCGCCGGTGACGCCTTCACCGGAACGTTCCTCGGCGCCCTGCTCGCGGGCGCCGGGCCGGAGGAGGCGGCGGCGGAGGGCTGCCGGGCGGGCGCGCGGGCAGTGGAGCGGGTGGGCGGCAGGCCGCCTCTGCCCGGCTGATGCGGGGCAGAGGCGGCCTTGCCCAGCAGGTGGCTGGTGCGGATCAGGCCGCCCCGGCCCGTCCGGCGCGGATAGGACCGCCCGGGCCCGGCTGATGCGGAACAGACCGCCCCGGCCCGGGCTGATGTCCCGCGCCCGCACCACCCCTGGCTACGGTTTGCGCCCCCACGCCGAGATCATCGGTGGCGTCGTGAGGTCGAGCGCGCCGGACGTGACGTTCATGAGGTGCCGCTGGATGTCCTGGTCCGTGGCGAGGCCCGCGGTGACCAGCTGGTCGCGGATCTGGCGGATCGTGGCGGACTCAAGAGCCGCACAGGCCGGTGAGGCGAGGGGGAAGTAGGCGTCGGCCTGGACGCGGGTCAGGCCGGCCTCCCGGAGCAGGCGCGGGAGGGTGCGGCCACAGGGGAGATCGGTCCCGCGGTCGGCGAGCAGCTTGCGGAAGCTGTGCCGCAGCCGGTTCGCGAGCTGCTGCTCGGGGCCGTACTCGTCGGGGCAGAGCAGGGGCTGCAGGGCGGGGTCGACGTCCTCGACGAGGAGGCGCCCGCCGGGGCGCAGAGCGCCGGCCATGGACCGCAAAGCCCGTTGCCGGTCGGTGACGTGGACGAGGGCGAGGCGGGCGTGCACCAGGTCGAAGCCCTCCCCCGGCGGGTCCTGTACGCCGAGGTCGTGGACGCGGACCTCGACGGCCGGCCGGCCGCCCCGGGCGAGTCGTGAGGTGTCGTGGTCGGTCGCGACGACGCGTCCGGTCGGGCCCACCCTCTTCGCCAGCCAGGACACCACGGACGGGCCGCCGGCGCCGACCTCCCAGCAGCGCCAGCCGGATCCGACGCCGAGCGCCTCGAGATGCCGGAACGTCGTCGGGTCGAAGAGAGCGGCGAAGGCGCTGTAATGCTCTGCCGCCTCGGTCTGCGGGTTGTCGAGGAGGTACCCATCGGTTCGCGTCATGCCGTGATCATCCCATTTGTCTTACTTGTTCTTAATCGTCGACGCTCCGGTAAGGAGAACCGCACCCGCACCGGTCCGTGTCGATGTAGTCGATGTATCGGAGCGACGGCACCGGCGAGTCGTTCGTCCACAGCCGGGAACAAAGCGGAATGAGTCGTTTCCACAGGCTTACCCGCAGCTCACGTGGGCCTGGCAGACTGGCGCGCCAAGGCGCAGGAACGGCGCGAGGAGTTCACGCAAGGAGATCCGGATGTCCATGGCAGGGAATCTGCGGAAGGTCACGAGCCTCGGCGGGGTCGGCGGCCTTCGCAAGGTGGCTCGGCTGGCCAGGCGGCGCCCGCGCGTCGACCTGAGTCACCCGGCCCGCTCCCCGCTGGGCTCCTCGGTGGTGAACTGCGTGACGTACCGGGACGGTGTCCGCACCCCCGTGCGCGGGGATCTGGTGGATGTCGTGGAGCGGGTGCGCAAGCGCCGGGAGGGCTTCGTCTGGCTCGGACTGCACGAGCCGACCGACCAGGAGTTCGCGGGCATCGCCGAGCTCTTCGACCTGCACCCGCTGGCCGTCGAGGACGCCGTCGAGGCCCACCAGCGCCCCAAGCTGGAGCGGTACGGGGAGACGCTCTTCGCGGTGTTCAAGACGGTCTGCTACGTCGAGCACGAGGAACTCACGGCCACCAGCGAGGTGGTGAACACCGGCGAGATCATGGTGTTCGTCGGCGAGGACTTCGTGATCACGGTGCGGCACGGCCGGCACGGCTCGCTGGGTCCGCTGCGCGAGGAGCTGGAGTCCGATCCCGGCCAGCTGGCCAAGGGCCCGTCCGCAGTGCTGCACGCGATCGCGGACCACGTGGTCGACGACTACCTGACCGTCACGGACTCGATGCAGGCGGACATCGACCAGGTCGAGACGGATGTCTTCGCGGAGACCGGTGCGCGCGCCGACCCGGGGCGCATCTACCAGCTAAAGCGTGAACTCCTCGAGCTGAAGCGGGCCGTGGTGCCGCTCAGCCGCCCGCTGGAGGATCTCGCCACCCGGCCGATCCGAGCGGTCGACCCGGAGATACAGGCGTACTTCCGCGACGTCTCGGACCATCTGCTGCGGGCGAAGGAGCAGATCGCCTCCTTCGACGAACTGCTCAACTCCATCCTCCAGGCGCACCTCGCGCAGGTCACGGTCGCGCAGAACGAGGACATGCGGAAGATCACGGCCTGGGCCGCGATCATCGCCGTGCCGACGATGGTCTGCGGGGTGTACGGCATGAACTTCGAGCACATGCCGGAGCTGCACTGGCGGTACGGCTACGGCATGGTCATCGGCGTCATATCCGTCGCGTGCGTGACGCTGTACCGGGCGTTCCGGCGCAGCGGCTGGCTCTGACACCGGCCGTGACGCGCAGGGAGTGACCGCGGGCGGGACCTCCGGGTGCCCCCGGGGTCAGCGTGTGGTGGTGGAGTAGACGCTCTCGGCCCAGGAGGCGATCTGGTCGTCCGCCAGGTGCCGGGCCAGGTCGGCTTCGCTGATCATGCCGACCAGGCGCTTCTCCTGGATCACGGGCAGCCTGCGGATCTGGTGCTCCCGCATCTCGCGGAGCACTTCGCCGACATCGGCGTTCGCGTCGATCCAGCGCGGGGTGCCCTTGGCCATCTCACCCGCGGTGATCCGGGCGGGGTCGTGCCCCATGGCGACACAGCCGACGACGATGTCGCGGTCGGTGAGGATGCCGCAGAGCCGCTCGTTCTCGTCGCTGATGGGCAGGGCGCCGACGTTCAGTTCGCGCATGAGCTGGGCGGCGCGGTCGAGGGTTTCGTGGGCGGGGATCCACTGGGCGCCGCGGTGCATGATGTCTCCGGCGGTGGTCATGAAGTACCTCCCGAGGCCGGACGGCCGGCGCGGCGCGGGACGCACCGCGAGTCCCGACGCCCTTCATTCTCGCCGCGCCACCGGATGCCCGCACACGGAACCCGCCTGACGCGGAATTCGCCTGACACGGAACGCGCCCACGCCCGCCCGGCGGCGAGCGGCGAGCAGCGCCCTCAACCGCTCCACGCCGGATGGCGCGGATCGTCGGCCCGCACCAGGACGTCGGCCGTGCCGGCCGGGTCCGTCTCGTGCTCGTAGCACTCGAAGGCCGGGAGGGTCCAGTGCTCGTCCTCGGGCGTGCGGCGGCGCAGCGCGCCCGGGGAGAGCAGGACGTGAACGCTCAGGTCGAAGGGGAACCAGTGCCGAAGGAGGAAGGGTCCGTGCAGCAAAAGGACGCCGCCGGGCGGGAGTTGGGTGTAGGGGCTGCGGGTGGCCCGGTCGGCGGCCGGGTCCCAGAGGTCGGGCAGGACGCGGCCGTCGCCGCCGGCTTCGAGAGGGCCGAACACCTCACGCCACAGGGCGCCGGTGTCGTACCAGCCGTTGTAATAGGCCTCCACGTCCCGGTGGCCGTACTCCAGCCGCACCGAGGCGGGGCGCAGGAAGCCCTCCGTGCCCACGACGAGCGACGGCCGGCCGCGTATGCGCAGCGCCTCGCAGACGCGTTGGGCGAGTTCCCCGGGGCGGGCGGCCGGGGCGCCGTCGAAGGCGATGCGGGGCCAGGGAGCACCGTCGGCGGGCTTCAGGTCGAGGAGGCGCTCGGCGAGCAGGTCGCCGAGCCGGTCCCAGGTGATCGCTTCGAGTCGCACACGGCCCATGATGCGACAGGCCGGGGCAGGAGCTGTCATGCCCGCGGGCTCCTCGGACGCCGGGGAGGGGGAGGGACAGGCCGCGGGGAGTCGTCGGGAGGGCCGGGGTCGGTCGTGGCGGACCTAGTTCGTCCCGTCCTCAGGGGGAATGAACGACGTATGGTCCCCCGCGCGATGCTTCCGCCCCTCACCGGGCTCCTCGTCTTCCAGCCTCTCAAGGGCCGGTACTGCGCCGAGTGCCGGCGAGGGCCGCTGCCTCTGGTCGTCCTGGAGGACGGCGCCCCGCGCTGCCTCGACTGTGCCGACCTCGGGCATCTGGTGTTCCTGCCGAGCGGCGACACCGCGCTGACACGCAGATCGCGGGAGGAGAGCACGCTGTCGGCGGTGGTCGTGCGGTTCAACCGGCGCAAGAGCCGTTACGAACGGCAGGGTGTCCTGGTCGAGGAGGCGGCGCTGGCGAGGGCCGAGCAGCGGTGTCTCGCGGACGCCGAGGCACGGCGGCGGCGCCGGGTGCGGGACGCGCGGCGGCGGGCGGCTCAGGACGAACTGTTCGCTCTGACGTTCGCGGCGGAGATACGGCGGCTGTATCCCGGATGCCCCGCCGACCGGGCACGCGCCATCGCCGCACACGCCTCGGAGCGGGGCAGCGGGCGGGTGGGCCGCAGCGCCGCGGGACGGGCGCTGACCGAGGCGGCGGTGACCTCGGCGGTCGTGGCGTCCGTGCGGCATCTGGACACGCCGTACGACCGGCTGTTGATGAGCGGGGTGCCGAGACACGAGGCGCGGCGGCGGATCGCGGCGGCGGTGCGGACGGTGCTGAGGGGGTGGACCGAGGCGGGGCTCGATTCCGCCGGGTGACCCGGCCGGGCGTCGGCCGGCAGCCCCGTGTCGACAGGTGGACACGGCCGTTCGGGGGATCGTGGACGTTCGCTTATGGCCCCGCGCCGCTCGGCCATGGTCACTGTGCTCGTACGGGAATTCACTTGTGGTGAGGAAGGGCGCCGGGCAGGATCCCGGCGCGACGGGCGGGAGAGGCTGACATGATCGACGGACCGTACTTCGTGCTGACGGTGCTGGGGGTGCTCGGGACCGGTCTGGTGGCCGGGGTGTTCTGCGGCTTCTCGACCTTCGTCATGCGGGGCCTGGCCACGCTGCCGCCCGCGCAGGGGGTCGCCGCGATGAACGCGATCAACGTGGCCGCGGTGACGCCGCCCTTCATGGTCGTGTTCCTCGGGTCGGCGGTGCTGTGCGCGGTCATCGCCGTGGTGACCTTCGTGCTGTGGCCGGAGGAGGGGACGGTGGAACTGCTGGTGGGCAGCGCGCTGTATCTGTTCGGCTCGTTCGGGCTCACCATGGTCGCGAACGTGCCGCGCAACGACGCGCTGCTCAAGCTGGAGCCGGGTACCTCGGAGGCGGCCGCGTACTGGCCGGCGTATGTGCGCGAGTGGACGATGTGGAACCACGTCCGCACGGCCGCCTCGGCGGGGGCGGCGGTGGCGTACGTGCTGGCGCTCACCTGACGGCGCACATCGACGGCTCGCGGCGACAGGCACCGGCCCGGAGGCGGACGTATCGTGGCCGGAGGAGCACCGCCCGACGACGCACGGCCTGTCACACGCGTACGCAAGGAAGACGGCCATGGCCGATCCCAAGGGTTTCATGACCACGCCCCGCCAGGACTGGCCGCGGCGGCCGGTAGAGGAGCGGGTGCGGGACTGGGACGAGGTCTACGTCCCCGGGGCGCTGCTGCCGATCATCAGCAAGCAGGCCGATCGCTGCATGGACTGCGGCATCCCCTTCTGCCACGACGCCTGCCCGCTGGGCAACCTGATCCCCGAGTGGAACGACCTGGTGTCGAGGGAGGACTGGCGGGCGGCGGCCGACCGGCTGCACGCGACGAACAATTTCCCGGAGTTCACCGGCCGGTTGTGCCCGGCGCCGTGCGAGGCGGGGTGTGTGCTGGCGATCAACCAGCCGGCCGTCACGATCAAGAACGTCGAGTGCGCGATCGCCGACCGGGTGTGGGAGGAGGGCTTCGCGCCGCCGAGGCCGCCGGAGCGGCTGTCCGGCAAGACGGTCGCGGTGATCGGTTCGGGGCCCACCGGGCTGGCCGCGGCCCAGCAGCTGACCCGGGCCGGGCACACGGTCGCCGTGTACGAGAGGGCCGACCGGCCGGGCGGGCTGATGCGGTACGGCATCCCCGAGTTCAAGATGGAGAAGCACCATCTGGAGCGGCGGCTGGAGCAGATGCGGGCCGAGGGGACCAAGTTCCGTACGTCGACGTCGGTCGGACAGGACATCGGGGCCGATGAGCTGCGGACCCGGTACGACGCCGTGGTGCTCGCCACGGGGGCGACCGCGTGGCGTGAACTGACCGTGCCGGGGCGGGAGCTGACGGGGGTTCACCAGGCGATGGAGTACCTGCCGCTCTCCAACCGGGTGTGCGCGGGCGATCTGGAGGCGTCCCCGCTGTCGGCCGCCGGGAAGCACGTCGTCATCGTCGGCGGCGGCGACACCGGGGCGGACTGCCTGGGCACGGCCGTCCGGGAGGGTGCCGCGTCGGTGACCCAGCTGGACATCTACGCGCTGCCGGAGACCCGGCGCGACGAGGACGCCGAGCCCTGGCCGACGTATCCGATACGGATCTACCGGCTCTCCGCCGCGCACGAGGAGGCCCGTGATCTGCGGACCGCTCCGGTCGCCGACGCGGACGCGCGGCTGTTCGCGGCGTCCACGCTGCGCTTCGACGGAGACGCCGAGGGGCATGTGCGGTCGCTGCACCTGGTCGAGGTGGACGCGCGGCGCCGCCCGGTGGACGGCACCGGGCGGACGCTCCCCGCCGACCTCGTGCTGCTCGCCCTCGGCTTTTCCGGGCCCGACCGGCACGACGGGCTCGTCGACCAGCTGGGGCTGGCGATGGAGCCCCGCGGCACCGTCGCGCGTGACGCCGGCTTCGCCACGAACGTGCCCGGCGTGTTCGCCGCGGGCGACGCCGCCCGGGGACAGTCGCTCATCGTCTGGGCGATCGCAGAGGGGCGGGCCGTGGCAGCCGCGGTCGACCGTCATCTGACGGGCAGTTCGCGGCTGCCGTCACCGATCGGGCCGTACGACCGGCCCATGGTGGTCTAGAGAAAGACCGGCACATGATGGTCTGGCAGGACGGCCGCTCGGAAGGCGGTCACCGCTCGTCCGTGCCCGCCACCTTCGCCGTGGACAGCGCCACCCGGTTCCAGGTGTTGATCGTGCAGATCAGGGCGAGGATCTGGGCCAGTTCCCGTTCCTCGAAGAGGGACGCGGCCCGCGCGTAGACGTCGTCGGGAACGCCCGCGTCGGCGACGAGGGTCATCGCCTCCGTGAGGGCGAGGGCCGCCTGCTCCCGCTCGGTGAAGAAGTGGCGGGCCTCGCGCCAGACGGCGACCATGTGCAGCCGGTCCTCGCTCTCGCCGGCCTTGCGGGCGTCGTTGGTGTGCATGTGGAGGCAGTACGCGCAGTGGTTGAGGTGCGAGGCGCGGATCTGGATCAGTTCGACGAGGGCCGGGTCGAGGCCCTCACGGGCGGCGGCGTCGAAGGCGATGAGGGCCCGGAAGGCCTTCGGGGCGGACTTGGCGAACTCCAGCCGGGGGGTGGTTGTGTCGGTGGTCGTGTTCGTCGTCATGTCCCTCAACCTACGAGCCGCAAAGACCAGCTGTAGGGTACATTTCCATGGCGAATTCGTGGGCCAATTCCGCGGAGCGGATCGGGTCCGACCTGCATCTGGAGCTGTCCGGGCCGGGCGGTCGGCGCACGGCGCTGATCCGGGCGCTGCGCGAGGCCGTGCGCGACGGGCGGCTCGCTCCGGGCACGCGGCTGCCGCCGTACCGCTCGCTCGCGGCAGACCTCGGTGTCGCCCGCAACACGGTGGCCGACGCCTACGCGGAACTCGTCGCGGAGGGCTGGCTCACCGCTCGTCAAGGCTCGGGCACCCGGGTCGCCGAGCGTGCCGAGCCGCTGCGTCCCGCCGCTCGCGTGCCCAAGAAGGCACCTCCACGCGCGCGCGGCCCCCGGCACAACCTGCTGCAGGGCACGCCGGACGTCTCGGCGTTCCCGCGCGCGGCCTGGCTGGCCTCCTACCGGAGGGCGCTCCAGCAGGCGCCCAACGAGGTGTTCGGCCCGGGCGACCCCGCCGGCCGGGCCGAACTGCGGGAGGCGCTCACGGAGTACCTGGCCCGCGCGCGTGGGGTGCGGACCGAGCCCGGCCGGATCGTGATCTGCTCCGGCTTCGGGCACGCGCTGCGGCTGCTGTTCGGAGGCGGTGTCCTGCGCGGGCCGCTGGCGGTGGAGGCGTACGGGCTCGGATTCCACCGGGAGGTCCTCGCGGCCGCCGGGGTGCGCACCGTGCCGCTCCCCCTCGACGAACACGGCGCCCGGGTCGACCGGTTGGGGCGCGAGCGGGCCGTGCTGCTCACGCCGGCGCACCAGTTCCCGACCGGCGGGCCGCTGCACCCCGCGCGCCGGGCTGCCGTGATCGACTGGGCACGCGCGCGTGGCGGGCTGGTTCTGGAGGACGACTACGACGGGGAGTTCCGTTACGACCGCCGACCGGTCGGCGCCGTCCAGGGGCTCGACCCGGAGCGCGTGATCCACATCGGCTCGGTCAGCAAGAGCCTGTCACCGGCGGTGCGGCTGGGCTGGATGGTGCTCCCGGAGCGGTATGTCGAGGACGTACTCGCCGTGAAGGGCGAGCGCGAGGCATGGGTGAGCGTCCTCGACCAGTTGAGCCTCGCCGACTTCGTCGTCTCCGGGTCGTACGACCGTCATGTACGGCGGATGCGGCAGCGGTACCGGAGCCGCCGGGACCGGCTCGTCGCGGCGCTCGCCGAGCACGCGCCGCAGATCGAGGTCACGGGCGTCGCGGCCGGGCTGCACGCGGTGCTGCGGCTGCCGCCCGGCACCGAGGCGTCCGCGGTCAAGGCCGCCGCCTGGCAGGGCATCGCCCTCGACGGCCTCGGCGCGTTCCGGCACCCGGAGACGGACATGGCGGTGAGCGACGGCCTCGTCGTGGGATACGCGACTCCCTCCGAGCATGCCTACGGGCCGGCCGTGGAGGCGCTGTGCGGTGCGCTGCCGCCGCCGTGACCGGCCCGTCGCAAGCCCCTCAGGGCTTGCGCGCCACCGCCCCGTATCCCGGAATCACCCCGTCGTCCTGCCCGGGCACGGGCTCGCCCAGCTCGGGGTGCCAGTGGTGAGGCACCTCGACACCGGGTTCGACGAGGTCGAGGCCGTCGAAGAAGCGGGTGAACTCCGCGCGGGAGCGCAGGGCCAGGGTGACTCCGGCGGCGCGGAGCTTCTCGGTCGCCGCCCTGGACTCCTCCGGGGTGAAGTCGGCCGTGGCGTGGGTGATCACCAGGTAGCTGCCGGAGGGCAGCTCGGCGAGCAGCCGGCCGACCAGGTCGTGCCCGCCGTCCTCGTCGGAGACGAAGTGCAGCAGCGCGATGAGCGACAGCGCGACGGGCCGGGTGAAGTCCAGAACCTTGCGCGCGCCCTCCAGGATGGCGTCCGGGTCGCGCACGTCGGCCTGGAGGTACTCGGTGGCGCCCTCGTCCGTGCCGCGCAGCAGGGCCGCCGCGTGGGCCAGGACGATGGGGTCGTTGTCGCAGTAGACGACCCGGGCGTCGGGGGCGATCTCCTGGGCGACCTGGTGGAGGTTGGGCTCGGTCGGTATGCCGGTGCCGATGTCCAGGAACTGCCGTACGCCGTTCTGGGCGAGCCAGCGCGTGGCCCGGTGCATGAAGGCGCGGTTGACGCGCGCCATCACCGGCACCCTCGGATCGAGGGTGAGCATCTGCCGGCCCATCTCCTCGTCGACCGGGTAGTTGTCCTTGCCGCCGAGGTACCAGTCGTACATCCGCGCGGGATGGGGTCTGGTCGTGTCGATCTGGACGGCCGTGGTGGGGTCCTGCCCGGTCATGAGGCACTCCGTAAGGCGCAAAGGGTGGTCAATTCAGCACCAGCGTCATCAAGTTCAGCATCAGGAAGTCGAGCGTCAGCAAAGGCGATCACGTCAAGGCCATCACGTCAGGACAGCAGGAAGTCCGCCTTCCCCGCCTTGGCCCCCTCGATGAAGGCCGTCATCTCGTCGGTGGTGTAGATCAGCGCCGGACCGTCGGGGTCGGTGGACTGGCGGACGGCGATCCGGCCGTCGGCGAGCTTCATCGCCTCCAGGCAGTTCCCTCCGTTGCCGCCGCTCCACGGTTTGTGCCAGCCTTCGCTGCCCAAGTCACGCGCGGGCATGCCGTTGTAGACCTGTTTGCGCGGCTTGATGCGATCCATTCACAGCTCCTTGCGGAGATCCCGGAGGATCTCCTTCGTGCGATGTGCCGTAGCGGCCTGCGCCGCCATGCGGTCCATGACCTCGAGGTGGGTCGCCACCTCGGCGCGCGCGTCGAGATAGACGGCGCCGGTCAGGTACTCGCTGTAGACCATGTCCGGCAGTTCGGGCATGGCGAATCGGAACAGCACGAACGGCCCGTACGTGCCCGGGTGCGGCCCGTTGGCGAACGGGGCGACCTGGAGTGTCACGTTGGGCAGCTTCGTGGCCTCGAGCAGTCTGTCGATCTGGGCACGCATCACCTCCGGGCCGCCGACCGGGCGCCGCAGCGCGGTCTCTTCCATCACGACCCACAGCCGGGGCGCGTCCTCGCGGGTGAGCAGGTCCTGGCGCTGCATGCGCAGGGCGACATGGCGTTCGATGTCGTCGGGCCGGGTCTGGCCGATGGCGCCGGAGCGGAGCACTCCGCGCGCGTAGTCCTCGGTCTGCAACAGGCCGGGGACGAAATGGGGTTCATAGCTGCGGATGACGCCGGCCGCGCCCTCCAGGCTCACGTACATCGAGAACCAGCCGGGCAGGATGTCGTGGAAACGCTGCCACCAACCGGGCTTGTTCGCGTCCTCGGCCAGCTGGACGAAGGCGTCGGCCTCCTCGTCGGAGATTCCGTAAGCCTTCAGAAGGAGTTGCATATACGGGATCTTGAGCGCGACCTCGGCCATCTCCATACGACGGACCGTGGCGGGGGCGACGCGGAGGATGCGGGCGGCCTCCTCGCGCTTCATCCCGACGCGCTCCCGCAGATCCAACAGGCGTCGGCCGAGGACGACCTGACCGACCGTCGGCGCGGACCGCGGTTCGCTCACGCTCCACCTCCACGAAGAGTTCTGACGAGCCGGCCACGAAAAGAACGCTGACAGCCCGGCGGCGCCATGCGAAGACCCTTTCGAAGAGTTGATCCGAACTGATGCTTCGAACGAATCTTCGACGATCTCAACTGGCGCCGCGCGAAGTGCTGTTGCGATGCAGTGTGCCACGGCCTTCCGGACCGTCACAGCGCACTCTGCAATTTTCAGAGTGACACTTGCCAAGTGTTCACGGCGGGGCGATAGTGGCAAGCGTGATTCCGTCCGCGCCCTTAGGAACAGACGCCGCCGCAGGCCCTCTTGGCCTCGGTACCGCCGGAGTCGGCCCCGCCGGGGCCGCTGCCGAGCGCCGGTTCCGTTTCGAGCTGGCCGCACATCCGGGTTCCCCCGCACAGGCCAGACGCCTGACGCGGGCCCGGCTGGCCGGCTGGTCGGTGTGCGAGGACACGTGCGACAGCGCGGCCCTGGTGGTATCCGAGCTGGTCACCAACGCCATCGTGCACACGGCGAGCACGCACATAGTGTGCGAGCTGCACGATGGCGACGACCTGGTGCGGATAGCGGTGCGTGACGAAGGCTGCGCCCCTGGCCAGCCGCACGCGGCCGGCCGGACGCGGCCCGAGGAGGAGCACGGGAGGGGACTGCTTCTCGTCGACGCCCTCTGCGAGGCCTGGGGTGCCCATGAGCACGACCTCGGGCTGCTGGTCTGGGCCGAGCTGCCGCGCACGGCGGACACACCGGGCGACCCGTCGGAGCCCCGGAGCGACCTGGGTTGGGGCGCCCGCCCGAAACCGGGTCCGTCCGACGACTCGGGCGACGGGGACGGAGCCCACCAGGCGCGTCACACGCGGAGCGCGCCGGAGGTCCCCGCGCAGCGGCGACGCCGAGAGCAGGGGGCGGCATGACCTCGGCGCAGGGTGGCCGCGTACTGAACCTGGACACACTGGCCCGCCTCCGGCGCGGGCTGCGTACGCCCGGTCCGGCCCTGCGCCTGCCCGTGCCCGACGGCATGACCGCGCCGCTCGGCTGCGACGCGGTAGCGGTTCCCGCCCGTCTCGGCCGGCTGGTCATGCCCCGGCTGCCCCGCGCGGGCTGCGTCTACGCCGACGGGAACCACTGGTGGTGGCTGGTGCCGGCCGACTCCGACCACGCCCTGGAGTGGCCGACTCCCGCTCGCTACGCCACCGGCGCGGTCGTCCCGGACGCCCCGGAGCTCCCCGCACTGATCCACCGCCCGGACGGCAAGCTCCCGTACACCCCGCCGATACCGCTGTACCTGGCCCTGTGCCGCGTGACCGGAACGGCACCGGCCTGGTCCCGGCCGGTCAGCGCGTAGGGCCCGTCGAGCAGGGCTCGGTCGAGCACCGCTCACTCAGCACACGACACTCGTCAAGCACGGCCGGGCCCGACGCGCGGCACCCATCAAGCGCCACCCGGTCGCCGCGCAGCCCCCATCAAGCCCCACCCGGCCGCCGCGCAGCCCCCATCAAGCCCCACCCGGCCGCCGCGCAGCCCCCATCAAGCCCCACCCGGTCGCCGCGCAGCCCCCATCAAGCACGGCCCTACCGACGCACAGGACCAGGCCTCTCGAACACAGGCCGGCCGGCACTCAGAGCCGGCCGAGCCCGCCCCGGCTCGACCCGAACGGCGCGCGGCACCCATCAAGCACAACCCGGCCGACACACACGCCCAGCCCTGCATGCCCCTCCGGCGCGCAGGACCCGCCGGACACATCCCGGTCGAGGCATCCGCACCACCCCCACGACCCCACGCCGCCCCACACCTCCCCCGGTCCGGTCGTGCGCCCGCGCGCATCCGGCGCCCCGGGCTGCGCCCTGCCCGGGCGGGCTCCGCCGCCGCGATAGTGGCCGTTCGTTCACGTGCGGGGCCTGAGCCGGGAGGTCGGTCGACGGTGGGGAAGAAGCGGACCGCGCCGGATGTGTCCGAGTCGGAGCGGCTGCTCTTCGGCGGGCCGCTGCGCTACGACATGGGCTGGAACCAGCACGCCGACGCGTTCCTGGAACTGAACTTCCGCGCGATGATCACCCGGTTGCCGTCCCTGCTGGCGTCCAGCCTCCGGCTCGCCCGGCAGGCCGACCGGAGCGCCGCGCGGATCGTGCTGGCCTGCGAGGCGGGCCGGGGCGCTGCACAGGCGGTGAGCCTGCTCGCCGTCAACAGCGTGCTGGCCCGGCTGATGGGCGGCGGGCCGATCGACGACCGGCTGCGCGGAGCCGTTCCCGCGCTGGTCACGGTGGCCCTCGTGATGCTGCTCGCGGCACTGCTGCGAGCCGCGAGCACCTACGCGACCGGCCGTCTCGAGCCCAAGGTGGAGCGGGTGGCGACCGAGCGGTATCTGGAGCGGGCCGCGACCGTGGAACTGGCCGCGATCGAGGACCACGCCTTCCACAAACTGCTGGACACCGCGCAGTACGGCGCCGCCTCCGCCCGCCGCATGATCATGTACGGGACGCGTGTGATCAACGCGATGATCTCCCTGGTCGCGGCGGCCGGCGTACTGACCGTGCTGCATCCGGCCCTGCTGCCGCTGCTGGTGACGATGACGCTGCCGAGCGCCTGGAGCGCGCTGACCGTGGCCCGGCGGCGCTACGAGTCCTTCCATGCCTGGGTGCAGCACGCCCGCGCGGGCCGACTGCTGGGCAACCTGCTGATCGAGCCCGAGGCGGCCCCCGAGATCCGGGTGCACGGCGTGGGCGCGTTCCTGCTGCGGCACTTCCGCGCGATGTCGGAGACGGCCGAGGCCGAGCAGGCCCGCCTGGCCGGGCTCGCCGCCCGCACCGGCCTGATCGCGGCGGCGTGGACGGGCCTGGCGACGGTGGCGACGTACGCGACGCTCGGCGGACTGCTGCTGGCGGGTTCGATGGCCCTGTCGGTGGCGGGTACGGCCGTGATCGCGATCCGGACCGGCTCGCAGAGCCTCGACACGCTCGTGGTGGAGGTCAACGCGCTGCATGAGGAGGCGCTCTTCGTCGGCGACCTGCAGCGGCTGTACACGGAGGCGGCGCAGCGTGCGATCCCGGCGGGCGGCCTGGCCCTGCCGGAGGACCCGCGCGAGATCCGCTTCGAGAACGTCACGTTCCGCTACCCGGGCGATTCGGCCCGCCCCGCTCTCGACGATGTGACGCTCGCCCTCCCGCTGGGCCGGATCGTGGCGCTGGTCGGCGAGAACGGCTCCGGCAAGACGACCCTGGTGAAGCTGCTCGCCGGGCTGTACACCCCGGAGCGGGGGCGGATCCTGTGGGACGGCGTGGACGCGGCGACCGCCGACCGGCATCTGCTGGCCGAGCGGATCGCGATGGTGGCGCAGGACTTCAAGCGGTGGCCGTTCACGGCCCGGGTGAACGTCGCCCTGGGGCGTACGTCGGCGCCCGTGTCCGAGGAGCGGCTGGCCGCGTCGATCGCCGAGGCCGGAGCGGAGACGGTGGTCGCGGACCTGCCGCGCGGCCTCGACACGCTGCTCGCCCGCAACTTCAGCGGCGGTCACGAGCTGTCGGGCGGCCAGTGGCAGCGGCTGGGCATCGCCCGGGCTGCCTACCGCAGGGGCCGCATCCTGATCGTGGACGAGCCGACGGCGGCCCTGGACGCCCGGGCCGAGCTGGAGGTCTTCGAGCGGATCCGCGCCCTGGCCGACAGTGGCCAGACGGTCGTACTGATCACGCACCGGCTGGCGTCCGTACGCCATGCCGATCTGGTGCACGTCCTGGATCAGGGCCGGCTCGTGGAGTCCGGGACGCCGGACGAGCTGCTGGCCACCGGCGGGCTCTACGCCGAGCTGTACGCGCTCCAGGCGGAGCAGTTCACCAAGCCGCCCACGACGATCACGCCACCCACGGAGGCCCCGCCGATCGTGCCGGTCGCGAAGGTGCCGGCCCCGAAGGCGGGCTGAGCCGCGTCTTCCCCGGGCCGTCGGTCAGGCCGTGGCGTCGGCGCTGTCCCCGCTGCGCACGATCACCAGGAACATGTCCGTCGCGAGGTCCATGACAACCTCGGCAGGCAGGCCCTCCAGACGCCGCGCCTGCGCGAACTCCTCCGCCGGCCAGGACCCACGCGGCCCACCGGCGGGAAAGCGCTCGAGCACCGTTCGCCCGTTCACCCTGCACCTCCATGTCGCGCTGTACTCGTAGAGTTAAACGCCAACCATGGGGTGAACGGCTCGCGAAGTGACGGTTCTGAGACGTAGTTGACACTCGTTCACCGCCAAGTGTGACCAAGCTCTCAGCCTCTTGGCGGATGTGTTCACTTTGCGTGTCAGTCGTCGTACTCGTCGTGATAGCGGATGCGCTCGCTTCCCGCAGGCGCCCCAAGAGTCGACGAGCGCCCCTTGGGCTCCTCCCACGCCTCCTGCCTGCCCAGCGTGGTGAGATCCAGCAGGCTGGTGGTCGAGCCGAGGCCGTCGAGGCCGCGCTCGTACGTCGAGTAGGTGTGGAAGACCCGGTCGCGATCCCGCAGGAAGCAGCTGAGGCCGGGCCGCTCGACGAGCTCTCCCTCTTGTTCGAGCGTCACCTCGAAGTCGCGATTGAAGTCGCTCCCGTGCGACGAGTACCAGGGCACCGTCCAGCCCATCCGGGCCTTGAAGGGCAGGAGTCTCGGGAAGGGCGCCCGGGAGACGGCCGTGAACGACGTGCCACGGGCCTTGAGATGGGCGAGATGCCCTATTTGATCCAGGAACGCCGAGCAGCTGCGGCAGCCGGCGTCCCACTCGGGCGCGAACATGAAGTGGTAGACGACGAGCTGGTGCCGCCCCTCGAACAGGTCGAGCAGGGTGGCTTTGCCGTCCCCGCCCTCGAACACGTACTCCTCGTCGACCTCCACCATGGGCAGTCCGCGCCGCTCGGCGGCCAGCGCGTCCCGCGCGCGGGTGGCGGCCTTCTCCTTGGCCAGCAGTTCCGCGCGCGCTGCCCTCCACCGGTCGCGCGAGACGATCTCCGGAAACGACATGAACCCCTCCTGTACCCCTCCTGCGGCAACGGTCCGTCCTGGGTGGTGACCGGTGGGAGGGGCGGAACTCATCGTCGGCTCACGAAGTTTTTTCCGCGTACGTCACCGGCAGCGCGACCAGACCCCGGGCGCGCAGGGAGGGCCGCCACCGCGGGGCGTCGGTCGCGAGGGCGAGGTCCGGGAACCGCTCCAGCAGCGCGGCCAGGGCGATTTCGGTCTCGGCGCGGGCCAGCGGCGCGCCCAGGCAGTGGTGGATGCCGTGGCCGAGGGCGAGATGCCCCGAGGTGTCCCGGCCGAGGTCGAGCCGGTCGGGATCGGGGAAACGGGCCGGGTCGCGGTTGGCGGCGGCCAGGGACAGCAGGACGGTCTCGCCGGCGGGCACGGTGACGCCCCCGATCGTCATGTCCTCGGTCGGGAAGCGCCGGATGGCGAGCAGGACGGGCCCCTCGTGGCGGGCGAACTCCTCGACGGCCGCCGGGATGCGTGCCGGGTCGGTGCGCAGGGCGGCGAGCTGCTCGGGGTGTTCCAGAAGGCCCAGCACGGCGTTGCCGATGAGCTGGACGGTGTTCTCGTACCCGGCGAAGAGGATGAGGAAGGCCAGGGACATCAGCTCGTCCTCGGTGAGCCGGTCGCCCTCGTCGCGGACCGCGATCAGGTCGGAGAGCAGGTCGTCGGCGGGCTCCGCGCGCTTGGCCGCGATCAGGTCGGTGAAGAATCCGAGCATCGCCACGACCGCCTCCTTGGCGGCGGCCGGGCGGGCCGGATCGGGGGCGACGAGCGCGTCGGTCCAGGCGCGGAAGTCCCGGCGGTGGTCGTCGGGGACGCCGAGGAGAGCGCAGATGACGGTGATCGGCAGGGGCGCGGCGTAGGCGGCGATCAGGTCGGCGGTGCCGTGCGGGCCGAGCGCGTCGAGGAGGCGGTCGGCGGTCCTGCGTATGGGGGCGCGGAGGTGTTCGACGCGGCGTGTGGTGAAGGCCCGTGCGACCAGGCGGCGGATGCGGGTGTGGTCGGGCGGGTCCATGTTGAGGAGGTTGGCGTCCAGGGCCGGCGGCAGGGAGAGTCCCCGGTAGCTCCCCTCCCGCGCATTCGCCTTGTCCAGGGAGAGCCGGGGGTCGGCGAGGGCCGCGCGGACGTCCTCGTACCTGGTCACCAGCCAGGCGGGGCTGCCGTCGGGGCCGGCGGTCCGGTGTACCGGCGCGCTCTCGCGCAGGCGCCGGTACACGCCGTGGGGGTCTTCGAGAAGGCCGTGGGCGGGATCCATGCGGGCCAGCCTAGAAAATCAGGTGTCGTACTCCTGGATGCGCCGGCCGTGACCGCGGTCCACGAGCGCGGGCAGGCGGGCCTCCAACTCCTCTGCCACCGCGGGCACATCGATCGTCAGCAGCTCCCGGTCACGCATCAGGATCCGTCCGTCGACGATCGTGGTGCGGACGTCGGCCGAGCGGGCGCTGTGCACGAGGGTGGCGGCGAGGTCGTGGACGGGGCGGGTGTGCGGGCCGGTGAGGTCGACCAGGACGATGTCCGCCCTCCGGCCGGGCGCGATGCTGCCGACGCTGTCCCCCAGCCCCACGGCCCGGGCGCTCTGCAGGGTGGCGTGGTGCAGGGCCTGGCGGGAGGTCAGCCGGCGGGGGTCGCCCTCGGCCGACTTCTGGACCAGCGAGGTGAGGGCCATGGACTCCCACACGTCGAGGGAGTTGTTGGAGGCGGCGCCGTCGGTGGCGAGTCCGACGTCGACGCCGATGTCGCGCAGGGCGCGGACCGGTGTGGTGTCGGGCCAGGCGAACTTGAGGTAGCCGCGGGGCGCGGTGGCGACGGCCGTACGACCGCCCGCCCGCTCCAGGACCGGCAGGTCGCGGTCGGTGATGCCGGTGCCGTGGGCGATGAGCACGTCCGTGTCGAGGATGCCGGTGCGGGCCAGGACCTCGATCGGGGTGACGCCGTGCCGGGCGAGGCTGGTGTCCGTCTGGTCGCGGTTCTCCGCGGCGTGGAGGTGCACGGGCAGGCCGTGCGCGCGGGCGAGCTCGGCGGTGGCGGCGAGGTCGGCGTCGTCGACCGTGTAGGGGGCGTGGGGTGCGAGCGCGGTGGTGATACGGCCGTCCGCCGAGCCGCGGTGCCGCAGCGCGAACTCCAGTGACCGCTCCCGGCCCTCGGGGCCCTGCGAGGAGAAGTAGGCCTCGCCCAGCAGCGCCCGCATGCCGCACTCGGCGACCACCGCGGCGACCGCGTCCATGGCGAAGTAGTGGTCGGCGAAGCAGGTGACGCCGGAACGGATCATCTCGGCGCAGGCGAGCCGCGCGCCCAGCTCGACGTCCCTCGCCGTCAGGTTGGACTCGACGGGCCAGACGACGTCGTTGAACCACTCCTCGATGGGCAGGTCCTCGGCGATGCCGCGCAGGGCGACCATCGGCGCGTGCGTGTGGCAGTTGATCAGGCCGGGCAGGGCGACCTGGCCACGGGCGTCGAGGCGCTCGGCGGCGGCCAGGTCCGCGACCGCGGAGGTGCTCGTGACGGCCTCGACGATCCCGTTCCGTACGACGATCGCGGCGTCCTCCTCGAAGCCGATCCGCTCTTGATCGTCGTGCACGAGGACGGTGCACGCGCTGATGACGAGGTCGGCGGGACGGTCCGCGGCAGAAGGCGTCATCACGACAACGTACGCCGCGGGCGCTATCCGGCGAGGGGTGTCCGGGGCAGTCGGAGGCCCACTCGTTCGCCGGGTCCGGTGAGTTCGTCGAGGACCGCGGCGAGGCGTTCGGTGTGGCGGGGGCCGATCCGGCCCGTGTCGTCGAGGTGCACGGCGCAGGCGGTGGTGGTGTCGACGAGGCGTTCGAGGAGGTCGGCCACCTCGTCCGCGCCCTCGGTGTGCCGGGCGAGGGCGGGCAGTTCGTGCGCGGACAGGGAGATGGCCGTGCGGGCCTCGGCGAGGGTGCGGTAGGCCTCACGGCGCAGGGTCCAGCGGGTGGCACGGTGGTCGGAGGGGGTGCCGGAGCCGCCGATGCGCGGGGCGTCGGCCTCGTCGAGGACGTGGGTGAGATAGGCGTACGCGGCCCGGCTCGCCGCCGCCAGCCGGGCGTGCACTCCCCCGCCGCGCCGGCCGGGCATCGGCAGGTGCCCGACGATCAGCACGATCGCGCAGGCCAGCAGCGTTTCGCCGATCCGGCCCGCGGAGGCCTGTGCCTCGCCGCCGACCATGACCAGGGCGAGGACGAGAACGGTGACGACGGCGGTCTGGGCGGCGAAGTGCCGGGTGGCGACGGGTATCAGCGCCCCGCTGAGCGCGACGAGCGCGATGAGCCCTTCCGGCCGGGGCAGGACGACAGCGAGCCCGGCGAAGAGGAGTGCGCCGAGGACGGTCCCGGCGGCCCGGTTCAGCACCCGTGAGGCCAGCGGCCCCAGGTCGGGCTTGACGAGGAAGACGGCGGTGGCGGGCAGCCAGTACCAGTGCTCGTGCTCCCCGTACCACTGGCTCCGGTGCAG
Source organism: Streptomyces sp. NPDC057099 (assembly GCF_042671245.1). Lineage (NCBI taxonomy): Bacteria > Bacillati > Actinomycetota > Actinomycetes > Kitasatosporales > Streptomycetaceae > Streptomyces > Streptomyces sp. NPDC057099. The sequence continues at coordinate 112,078 of NZ_JBHUTX010000006.1, read as the reverse complement.
GGCCTGGGCGACCGCGGAACTGGCACCGAAGCAGAGGGCGACGCGCAGTCCGTACTCGCGTCCGGCGGTACCGAAGGCGGCGCACAGCCGGTCCTTGGCGGTACGGGGCCGGGTGTGCAGATCGCCGCCCCCGCCCTGGTCGAACACCTCGGCGGCCTGGAGCAGGGCGTCGTCGAGGGCGCGCAGGGCGGGCACCGAGCGGGAGGGGGCGGGCAGCGGCCCGGTGTGCGTGTTGTCGCGTACGGCCGCGGCGAGCCGCCGGGGGCCTTCGGAAGCCCGTTCGGAAACAGGCTCCTCGGCCCAGGCCAGCGCGGTGGCGGCCTCGGCGAGGGGCAGCGCGGCGGCGTACTGCGCGTGCAGCCGTCGCTCGGTGGAGGAGGAGGCGTACCGCCGCAGCCGGGGCCCGGCGAGCGCGTCCTGGGCGTGGTCGAGGGCGGCGGTGAGCGCGGCACGGCGGCGGATGGCGTCCGGCCCGCCGACGGCGTCGAGGAGCGCGGCGACCGCGTCGTACACACCGGCCACGGCCGCCCGCTCCCCGTCGAAGCGGAAGTCACCGGCGAGGGAGCCGGGCGTGGGCAGCGCGAGCCGGAGCGCGAGCAGCCAGCCGGCCCCGGCGAGGAAGGCGAGCGCGCGCTCCCACCCGGCCTCGGGCAGGGGCATCCCCGCGCCGATCGCCGCGCCGACGAGCAACTGCGTCCCGGAGGCGGAGGCGACGGGCCCCACGGCGCTCATCCCGCCGGCGACGAGCCCGACGACCGTGAGGACCACGGTCAGCACGACCGCGCCGGTCTCGTCCCCGGCATACGTCCCGATCACCAGCCCCAGGGCACCGCCCAGCGCGGGCACCCCGAGCCGCTTGACCGAGACCCGCCGGCTCCCGGGCCGGTCGTTGATCCCGGCGAGCATGGCGGCGATGGCGGCGACGACACCGAGCGACGTACGCCCCGTCTCCACGGCCACCAGCAGCAACGGCCCGGCGGACAGGGCCCCCCGCGTCACCGCGCTCCAGGGCACCGGCCCCCGCTGAGCGCGGAGGGCGTGCGCGAGCCAGGGCGGCAGCACGAGGGAAATACGGCGGGACCGGGACACAGGGCTCCTGTCGTCTCGTCGAGGGCAGGGGTGGGCCTTCGGGCGACGGTGGCCGGGGCGGGGTGTGGGTGTCCACGGTAAGCGTGGTTCCTGGAGGAAAGGTTTCCGGAACGTGACGGAGTGCGGGAGAGCCGGGTTCTTTATGAACGCAATCGTCAGGAGCGGGCCCGCTCCACGGCCCGTGCGAAGAGTGCCTCCGCGTCGCTGACCACCCGGGCCAGTGGGTCAGGTCCCGCCGTCATACGCGTGACCAGTGCATCCGCTGCGCCCAGCCCGGCCCGTGCGACGAGCCCCTTCTCGTTGGTGACCCACTCCCCGCGCGCCGCCAGCACCGCATGCGCCGTCTGTGTCGCGGCGAGGGCGATCGCGCCCGCGGTCTGGGTGACCGCGCCCTTCGGGGCGTGGCCCGCCGTGGCGTAGGCGAGGGTGGCGGTGGCCATGCCGTGCCAGTGGGCCGGGGCGGTCTCGCGCAGGGCCGGCGGGTAGGTGCCGGGGCGGGGCAGGTCGCCTCGCAGCACCTTGTTGATCGCGAGTTCGGCGACGAGCAGATACGTCGGGATGCCCGCCAGGTGGAACATCAGCGGCTCGACGCGGAAGCGGCCCGCCTCGGCCTCCGCCCGCTCGTGCTCGACGACGTCCAGATCGCGGTAGTGGACGTCCACGCGCCTGCCGTCGATCGTCAGCCAGGCGCCTCCGTTGAAGACACCGCCACCCCACGCGCCGATCGCGGACACCTCGCCCTCCCAGCCGACCGCGCGGAGATCGGCCGGGTCGAAGGCGCCGCGGTAGTAGACCGCCAGGTCCCAGTCGCTGTCGGGGCGTTCGGTGCCCTGGGCCCGTGAGCCGCCGAGGGTGACGGCCTCGACGGCGGGGAGGGCGGCGAGACGGTCGGCGGTGACGTCGAGGAAGGCCTGGTCCGGGAGGGTGGGCACGGGGCTGGCTCCTGGGGCGGGTGAGGGGTTCGAGCAGCGTAGAGGGACCGGCCTGATCGCGTGAACCGAAATACGGGTGCGGCCACGCGCCGGGCCCCGCATGATCGGTCGAACAGCTGCCCAGTCACCGCCCCTGATCGGAGCCCGTGTGATCCGCCGAGTCACCGTCCCGAGCCTCTTCCCGCCGCCCACCTACTCCCACGCCTCCGTCGTCGAAGCCGGCGCACGGCTGGCGTTCCTCGCCGGGTCCGTCCCGCTCGACGCCGACGGCAATCTCGTCGGGCCCGGAGATCCCGTACGGCAGGCCGAGCAGGTGATCGCCAATCTGCGGGAGCAACTGCACGCCGTCGGCAGCGACCTGTCGCACGTCGTTTCGACCGACGTGTACGTCGTGAGCGGTGAACCGACCGCGCTGTCCGCCGTCTGGGAGGTCGTCGAGGCGTCCGGGCTCAGCGCCGGTCCGCACGCGTCGACGCTGATCGGCGTGGCGTGCCTCGGGTACACGGGGCAGCTGGTGGAGATTACGGCGACAGCCGTGGTGCCCGACGGGGCGCCGACCTGAGGAGAACTCCATGCTGATCGAGCACCGCGGGCGGCGCCCCGTCGTCCCCGAGTCCGCGTACGTCGCTCCTACGGCCGTCCTGTGCGGGGCCGTCGTCCTCGGGGAGCGCACCCGGGTGCTGCACGGGGCCGTGCTCACCGCCGAGGACGGGGAGGTGCGGGTGGGCTCGGACGTCGTCGTGATGGAGAACGCGCTGGTGCGGGGGCGGGCCGGGCACCCCGCCGTGATCGGTGACGCCGTGCTCGTCGGCCCGCACGCCCATGTCAACGGGGCGACCTTGGAGGACGAGGTCTTCGTGGCCACCGGCGCCTGCGTCTTCCCGGGGGCAGTCGCGAGCACGGGCTCCGAGCTGCGGATCCACAGCGTGCTGCACGTCAACTCCGTGCTGCCGCCCGGCACGGTCCTGCCCATCGGCTGGATCGCGGCGGGAGCACCCCGGGCCCGGCTCTTCGCCCCCGGCGAGCACGACGAACTGTGGCAGATCCAGGAGGCACTGGACTTCCCCGGCACGGTGTACGGCATCCCGCGCGGCACGTCGATGCGGGAGGTCATGGCCCGCCAGGTGGCGTTGTACGGGGCTCACCGCGACGACGTCACCCTCGACGGCCCGTCCTGAACTACCGCCGTTCGGGCCGCCCCCACACCCTCCGCTTCGGCAGCGCCTCCGCATAGCTCCCCACCCGACTGGTCGTCAGCCCCAGCGCCACCAGCGACTCCGCGAGTTTGACCGCCGCCGCGACCCCGTCGACAACCGGCAGGCCCAGCTTCTCCGCGACCGCCCGCTGCAAGCCGGTCATCCCGGCGCAGCCCAGCACCAGCACCTCCGCCCCGGCCGCACAGGCCCGTTCGGCGGCGGCGAGGAACGCCGTCTCCGTGCGCTCGTCGTCGCCGAGGTCGAGCACGTTCAGGCCCGTGCCGACGACCGCGGCGCAGTTCCGCGCCACACCCGCCGTCTCCAGGCTGTCCTCGATCTGGCCGCGCGACCGCTCCAGCGTGGTGACGACGCCGTAGCGACGGCCCAGCAGGCAGGCGAGATGCGCGGCGGCCTCCGTGATGTCGACGACCGGTACGTCCACCAGCTCCCGCACGCCCTCCCGCCCGTGTTCGCCGAAGCCGGCCATGACCACGGCGTCGTACGGCGGTCCGTCGTAGGTCCGCAGTGTGTCCAGGACGGCCGCGGCGGACAGGTAGCTGTCGAGCCAGCCCTCCGCGGACTCGGGCCCCCAGGCGGGGGTCAGTCCGGTCACGGTGGTGCCCGGGCCTGCGGCGGCCCGGGCACCTCGTACGATCTCCTCGGTCATCTCCTGCGTGGTGTTGCAGTTGGTGACGGCGATCCGCACGTCTCTCAGACCTCCACCGGCCGGGCGGCCACGGCACGTTCACGCCGGCACAGGGCCGCGTACAGCCCGGCCGCGAGGGCCGTGCCGATGAACCAGGAGTACGGCGCCACCTCGCTGAAGGTCTTCACCAGCGCGAGGACGGCGGCGACACCGGCCGCGGGCAGGAACGCCCACAGCGCCTTGGGGTTGACGCCCTTGCGGTAGTGGAAGCGGGAGCCGGGGGTCGCGTCGAACAGTTCGTCCACGTTCACCCGGCCGCGCTTGACCCAGTAGTAGTCGACCATGATCACGCCGAACAGCGGGCCGAGGAAGGCACCGAGGCCGCCGAGGAAGTAGTTCACGACGGTCGGGTTGGAGAAGAGGTTCCAGGGGGTGACGAGCAGCGCCGCGACGGTGCTGATCATGCCGCCGACCTTGAAGGTGATCTTCTGCGGCCAGACGTTGGCCAGGTCGTACGCCGGTGAGACGAAGTTGGCGACGATGTTGACGCCCATGGTGGCGATGGCGAAGGTCAGCGCGCCCACCACCAGCACCCAGGTGTTGCCGATCTCGGCGACCAGGTAGGCCGGGTCGGTGATCTCCTTGCCGAACACCTCGAAGGCGCCCGCGGTGACGATGACCGACACGATCACGAAGGCCGTGGAGTTGATGGGCAGGCCCCAGAAGTTGCCGCGCCTGACCGTCTTGTAGTCGGGCGAGAAGCGGGCGAAGTCGCAGAAGTTGAGCATCAGCGTGCCGTACGTGGCGAGGACCAGGCCGATCGCGCCGAACCACTGACGCCATTGCTCCCCCACGGAGACCGGGTGCGGGGTGGAGGTGAGCGAGATCGTCCAGCCGGCCTTGGCCAGGATCCACACGGCCAGCGCGATCATCACGAGCCAGATCGCCGGGCCGCAGAAGTCCTGGAACTTGCGGACCGATTCCATGCCCCGGCTGATGATCGCCGCCTGCACCAGCCACAAGGCGATGAAGGAGACCCAGCCGAGTGCGTCGAGGCCCAGGAAGGAGTTGTGCGTCCACGACTCCAGGCCCGGCCAGGCCGCGAGCAGCATCACGTTGACGGCGACGGAGGCCAGGTAGGTCTGGATGCCGTACCACATGATGGCGATCACGGCCCTGATCAGCGCCGGGATGTTGGCGCCCCACACCCCGAAGGCGATCCGGCTGACCACCGGGAAGGGGACGCCGTGGCGCTGCCCGATCTTCCCCATCCAGTTCATGCCGATGTAGATGATCACGAAGCCGACGAGCAGGGACGTGAAGATCTGCCAGACGTTCATGCCGAGGAAGAGCAGTCCGGCGGCGAAGGTGTAGTTGCCGAGGTTGTGGACGTCGGACATCCACATGGCGAAGAGGTCGAAGACCTTCCAGTTGCGCTTCTTCGCGGGCGCGAGGTCTTCGTTGGTGAGCCGGGGATCGGGGACGAACGCTGGGGTGCCGGTGGTCGCGGCACGGTCGGCGAGGGACACGGGGCCTCCATGAGCAAGGGGACGACGGAGGGCTGCTCTCAGCGGGCGCTTGCGTTTGGTATACCAAACTGCGCTCATGGTCTCCCCGTCAACCGTTCTGACCGATGTCGCTCTCGTTAACGCTCCGTAAAAGACACCCCGTGTCGGCGAGGATGGGCTTCATGACGAAGATCGAACCCATCGGAGCGATCCGCGAACGCGTCACCGCCGAGCTGCGGCAGGAGATCATCGCGGGCGGCCTCCGCCCCGGCGACCGCCTGGTGGAACGCGAGCTGGCGGAGCGTTTCGGCGTCTCGCGCGTTCCGGTCCGGGAGGCGATCCGGGCCCTCGTCGCCGAGGGCTTCGTCCACTTCGAGACCCCGCGCCGCACGGTCGTCCGCCGCCTCACCCCGACCGACGTCAAGGAACTGTTCGAACTGCGCGAGGCGCTGGAGGTCTACGCCGCCGGACTCGCCGCGTCCCGTGCGACGCCGGAGGACCTGGCCGAGGTCCGGGAACTGATCGACCGCGCCGCCGCCGCGACCGAGGCCGAGGACGCCGAGGTGATCACGGACGTCAACAGCCGCCTGCACGACCGCATCGTGGCGATGGCGGGCAACAGCCTGCTGACCGAGGCCCTGGAACCGGTCGCCGGCCGGCTGCGCTGGATGACCCGGCGCAACGAGGAGTGGCCCCAGCTCCTCGTCGAGCACCGCGAGTTGTACGAGGCGATCGCCTCGGGCGACCCGGACCGGGCCCGCGCACACGCGCTCACGCACGTACGGACCAACTACCGCTCCACGGTGCGGCAGCTGTTCGGGGACGAAGAACTCCCGTAGAGACCTACTCCGGCCGGGGCAGCCCCGCCGCCTCCGCAGCCGTTCGCAGGACGTCGCGCAGCATCTCGGGGGTGAGCCGGCCGGTGAAGGTGTTGCGCTGGCTGACGTGGAAGCAGCCGAAGAGCTCCAGACCGTCGAGGTCGTAGCGGGCCCCGTGGGCGAAGGCGGGGCGTGGCCGGGGCACGGACCAGCCCGCCTCGGCGAACGCCGGCAGCGCGGCCTGCCAGCCGAAGGCGCCGAGCACGACCACGGCACGCAGGGTCGGACGCAGCAGCTCCAGTTCCCGCACGAGCCAGGGACGGCAGGTGTCCCGCTCCTCGGGGGTGGGCTTGTTGGCGGGCGGGGCGCAGTGCACGGGCGAGGTGACGCGTACGCCGTACAACTCCAGGCCGTCGTGGGCGTCCACGGCCGTGGGCTGAGAGGCGAGCCCGACGTCGTACAGCGCCTGGTACAGGACGTCCCCGGACCGGTCGCCGGTGAACATCCGCCCGGTGCGATTGCCGCCGTGGGCCGCGGGGGCGAGCCCCACGATCAGCAACCGTGCGTCCGCCGGCCCGAACCCGGGCACCGGCCGGCCCCAGTACGTCCAGTCCGCGTAGGCGGCTCGCTTGGCACGGGCCACCTCCTCACGCCAGGAGACCAGCCGCGGACAGGCCCGGCAGTCCGCGATGCGCCGGTCGAGGAGGGGAAGGCCACTGGCGTCCATCACTCCACGGTAGGCGCGGGGCGGGCGGTGGTGACCTGCGCGGCCCGGTCCTCTCCGCGGCGGAGCCACAGCAGCGCCCCGGCGAGCAGCACGGCACCCGTCAGGAGCCATGGCAGTGGGCCCGGCCGCATCACCCCGACGATCAGGCCGGTGAGCGCGCCGACCAGTTGCTGGGCGAGGGACTGGACGGACAGGGCGGTGGCGCGGCCCTCGCCGGAGACGCGCTGGTGCAGCAGTTCGTTCTCGTTCGGGCCCGCCGCGCCGAGACCGAGGTAGACCAGGCAGAAGCCGACGACCGCGAGGGTCGTGGCCACCGGATGTGCGGCGGACGCGGTGACACCGAGCAGGAGCAGGCCGCTCGCCCCGGCCCCGAGGCAGATCAGCACGGCCCGCTCGCCGCCGCCCGCGACCCGGGCGGCGAACGGGGCGAGGTGGCTGCCGACGCCGGAGCAGGCGAAACCCGCACAGGCGAGCACGGCGTAGACCAGCGCCCCGGACCCGGCCGCCCCGGTCAGCGCGACGGTACGGCCCGGTATGAGCAGTTCGATGACGGCCACGGCACTTCCGGCGGCCGCGGCGCTGAGCACGACCCGACGGACCAGCGCGTCCCGTCCGCCCAGCCGCAGCCCGCCCAGGACGGTGACCGGCACGCCGCGCAGCACGGATCGCAGGGTGGCCGGCGGTCGCGGCGGCTCATGCAGGACGGCCAGCACATAGACGACGAAGACGACCCTGACCGCGGCTCCGAGCAGCACGGGAACGGCCAACGGCGGCACCGCCCCGGACGTCGCCTCGCTGAGCCTGGCACCGAGGTCGGGTCCGACACCGAGCAGCCAGGGCAGGGCCCCGCCGAGCAGAAGGCCGACCGCGAGCGCGGCGGAGGTCGCGGATCCGCCCCGGGCCAGTCCCGTCCGCAGCTCGGCGTCGGGGCCGGACACCTCCTGCGCGGTGTCGACGTACCAGGCCTCCGCGGTACCGCTGGCCAGGGCCCGGGCCACGCCCATGAGCACCATGCCGGCGGTGAGGACCCAGGCGGTGGTGCCGAGGCCGAGCAGGAGCGCGGCGACGAGGTTGAGCACACCGGCCATGGCCAGGACCGGCCGCCGCCCGAGGACGTCGGAGAGCCCGCCGGTGGGCAGCTCCAGCGCGGCCACGGTCAGTGAGTGAACGGCGAAGAGGCCCGCCACCGCGCCGAGGGACATCCCGCGCTCGCCGAACAGGAGGACCATCGAGGCCATACCGAGGCCCGGCGGCAGCCATAAGAGCGCGCAGACGGTGGCGTAACGACGGCGAGCGGTCCGTGCCCCGGGCGCCTCGACAACGAGGTGCGTCATGAGGTGCCCTCGTGGGCTTCGCCCGTACGGCCTTGCCGGTCCGCACCCTCAGGGTCGTGAGGGTCGCCGTCCTCACGGTCGTGCGGGTCCACGTCCTCACGGTCCTGCGGGTCCACGTCCTCGCGGTCGTGCGGGGCGAGCGGCAAGCCGGCGGTGAGGAGCACGACGTGTTCGGCGCGCGGGTCGTCCGCGTCCCGGGCGGTCAGTTCCTCCAGCTTCCCGGCGATCGTTTCCCACAGCTCGGTGAGCGACCCGGCCGTCAGGCGGGGCATGAGGTCACTGATCCCGGACGCCTCCACCCACTCCTGACCGAGTCGACCGCCGGCCATGTCCGCCTCGTGCCGGGCGAGGGACGACTCCAGGTGCTCCAACTGCCGCCGCCGCGCCAGGCTGACGAAGGCCCGGCCCGCCTCGGAGGACTCCATCGCCTCGTTGCTCCAGGACGTCATGGTGTGCAGCGCCCGCCAGCGCCGCTCCCGCCCGTCACGGTGCTCGGCCTCGGCGATGAAGGCGTACTTCGCCAGCACCCTCAGGTGGTAACTGGCCGACGCCGACGACTCCCCCGTCCGCGCGGCGAGCTCACTGGCCGTGGCGGGCCCGTCCTGCCGCAACAGCCCGAGCAGCCGGATGCGCAGGGGGTGGGTGAGGGCCTTCAGGGCGGCGGTGTCGTGCTCGGGGTCGAGTACGCGATTGCGCTCGTCGCTGTCCATGCCGGGAGGGTAGGCCGCCGTGGCCATTCAGCAAAAGACATTTTGCAAAACTTGTTTTGTAGATGGCGACGGAGGAGAATATCCCGCCTGATCGGACCACTCGGAGGACTAAGGTCGGGGACATGGCTTCACAAGGTGCGGCGAACGACTCCGGCAGCGGAGAGGCGAAGGCCCTCGACCCGAAGGTCGCCGAGGCGATGGCCGCCGCCGACGCGGCCGGGCCGCAGAGCGGCGAGACCGTCCGCGTCGACAGCTGGATCTGGTCCGTACGTCTCGTCAAGACCCGTTCCATGGGAGCCACCGCCTGCCGCGGCGGGCACGTCCGCGTCAACGGCGACCGCGTGAAACCCGCACACGCCGTACGCGTCGGCGACGAGGTACGCCTACGGCACGAGGGCCGGGAGCGGGTCGTCATCGTCACGCGTCTGATCCGCAAGCGGGTCGGCGCACCCGTCGCCGCCCAGTGCTTTGTCGACAACTCCCCGCCGCCCCCGCCCCGCGAGGCCGTCGCCCCGGCCGGCATCCGCGACCGCGGCACGGGCCGCCCGACGAAGCGGGACCGCCGCGAAATGGAACGTCTGCGCGGACTGACCGGCCCGGGCGACGGCGACGGTCTCGGCGGCGACATCGGCAAGCCCACGCCTTGAGGACCCGGTCCCGACGGATCAACTCCCCCCTGAACACAGTCCCCCGACGGACACAACAAGCCGCACGACACGTCGCACGGACACAACACAGCCGCACGACACGTCGGCGCCCGGGACGAGCCCCAAGGCCCGCCCGGACGCCGCCGGCGTCGCACGCGACACGGTGTCACCCGGTCACGCCCCTCGCCGCAGCAGTCGCAGCAGATCCGCGTTGTGCCCCCGCCGCGCCCAGGCGATGAGGGCGAGCGGCACGATCAGGATGAGCGGCGTCGCCGCGTACTGCCCGTCGAACACGGCCACCTGCACGACGAACGCGCCGACCATCAACGCACTCAGCGCCATCGCCGCCATCGACTGGAGCACCGGGATCAACAGGGCCACCGCTCCGGCCAGTTCGAGCGCCCCGATGGTGTACATCCCCGCGCTGCCCCAGCCGAGCTTCTCGAAGGACTCGGCGGCGGACGGGTGCGCGATCAGCTTGGGCAGGGCGCTCGGGATCGCGTAGAAGAGGGCGAGCAGCACCTGAAGACCGCGCAGGGCGATCCGGGCACGCCGCCCGCGAGCGGTCGCGGACTCGGCGACGACGACGCCGGCAGAAGCGGAAGCGGCGGTGACGGGAGCGGTGGTCTCGGGCATGAAGGTCTCCTGGGGGAAGCGGTCCGTGCTGATGTCGAAGAGGTAGACCGCCGCTCGCCCGCGAACTCATCGCCGCCCAGCGGATTTTCTGCCCTTCCAGCTCCTCTCCACCTCGAAACCCGCTCAGCCCCCGCCCGTCACGGGCAGAGCCGCCGGAGCCTCTCCCCCGGATAGGACGTCGTCCTGCTCACCCCCTGGACCCGACGGTAGAAGTCCGTCATCACGGCCGCGACCGGGGCGTTGCGGCTGAGGATCTCCGCCGCCCCGGGTGGCGCGCCGCTGGGCTGCCGCCCTTCGGCCCATGCCTGTATCAGTGCTCCACGCTCCTCCCAGTCGCCCGCGTACAGGGCGGTGATCAGCCAGTTCACCAGGAAACTGGCCGTGTAGCAGCGGTCGTAGGTGCTGTGCCGGTCGTAGAAGTCGGCCTCGGTGCGCGAGAGGTCGAAGCGGGTGGACAGGGCGAGTCCGTAGTCGGCGAAGTACAGGCGCCGGCCGTCGGTCAGGATGTTCTCGAAGTGGGCGTCGAAGTGGAGCAGTCCGCGGCTGTTCATGAAGGACGTGCCGTCCCGCAGTTCCTTCTCCACCAGGGCACACGCCCGGTCGAGCGCCTCGCCACCGGCTCGCACCTGAGCCGTCAGCCATGCGTGGAGCGTCTGGGGGACGTACTCCAGGAACAGGGCGACACTCGCCGAGGACCGCCGCAGGGCCTCTATACGCCGCCGTACCGCCGCGCTGCCTCCCCAGTAGTCCACGGCCTTGTCCACATCGGCGAGTTCCTCCGGCAGGCCGGTCGCCCCGTCCGGCAGGACACGCCAGTGGTACATCAGGGGGAAGCCCTGGAACTGCCCGGAGAGCACCCAGTTCGTGGTCATGGTGTGGACGGCCACCTCCCGCCACGCCCCGAACCCGGGCCCGCCGACGCCGTACTGGCAGACCACCGGCAACCCGAACACATTGGCCGTGGACCGGACGTGTTCCGGCCGTCGCTCCAGGTCCGTCAGGGGCACCCGCTTCACGAAGACCGGCGTACCGGACACGTCCAGCCGGGCCGACTTTCCTCCGATACCGGTGCCCAGCGGTGTGGCCGCGTCCACCAGCTCGCGCAGTGCGGTGTCACCGAGCAGCGCCAGGGACGTCGAGACCGTGTCGTAGCCGATGAGACGCCCGGGCTCCGCCATCCCGTACGCCCTCTCACGCACCTCGGTCGCCTAGGCCGCCCGCACCGCCCTCACCCATATCCCGTCCTCCGTCAGATACCGGTCCACCTTCAGGCCCGCCTCCTCCAGCGCCTCCTCGAACTGATCCTTGGTCAGCGGTCGCGCCCGGAACGTCTGTGTCCAGACCGCGTCCGGGAACTCGTACTCCGCACGCACCGAGTTGACCCCGTCGCCGACCGGCTCCGCCGACACGATCCGCACGGTGAAGCCGCTGGGGTCCACGCGCTCGCGCGGCAGGTTCGTGTGGTAGTCGGCGCCCTCCCGCTGGATCAGCACGCTGCCGCCCTCCGCGACATGGCGCACACAGGTGCGCAGCAAGCCCCGCCGCACCTCGACGTCCCCCGCGTGCACGAGGAACGACGCGAGCAGCACCACGTCGAAGGTCTCGCCCAGGTCCAGGGCCTCGATCGGGCTGCATATCGTGCGCGCGCCGCGCACGCGCTCCAGCATCTCGGAGGACTCGTCCACCGCCGTGACCGTGAACCCGCGCTCCAGCAGTCCATGGGTCATGCGGCCGACGCCGCTGCCCAGCTCCAGGATGCGCGCGCCCTTGGGCACCGCCGCGGCGATGATGTCCGGTTCATCCCCGACCGGCAGTCGGGAGTAGAGCTCCACCGCGCAGCCGTCCGGGGTGATGGCCCCGGGTCCCGTCCCCTCGTACCCCTCACGCATTTTCATCTCCATGCCGGTCCAACGGCCCACGCCCGCAAGCCAGTTCCCCTCCCGGCCGCCTTCACCCGACCGAGTGAACGAGGTTTCACTTACAAGCCCCGGCTCCCCCTGGTGGTCCGCATCCGCGGCGGAGAGTACGTTGCCATCAGGAGTGGAGATCGCGATGCGTACAGGCAGTGAACCGGCGACTGCGCGCAGTGCCCTGCGGGCGCGCTTCTGGCTGAGTGTGTGGGGGCTGGTCTGGGCCCTCTTCGGGACGGTCGCGTTCACGCTCGCCGGGCGGCCCGGCTGGGCCATCGCGTGCGGTGTGCTGCTGCTGGTCGTCACGATCGACCTGGCCGTCGTCCTCAGGCACATCCGCCAGGGCCCGCACTGGCAGCCGGGCCCCGACATCCCGCCCTACCAGCCACCCGAGAACCACCCCAGAGACAGACGGGGCGGATGAGGCGTACCGGGACGGCCGCTCACGAGTCGAAGCGCGCGGCCTTCTGGAACTGCGGATTCGGGTCCAACGCCGCCGCCAGGCGGAAATGGCGCTTCGCCTGGTCGGGGCGGTTCTGCCGCTCATAGGTGCGGGCGAGCGCGAAGTGCGCGAACGCGTTGTCCGGCTCGCGCTCCAGGACGATCGAGAACTCGAGCTCGGCCGGCCGCAGCTGGGCCGCCGCGAAGAAGGCACGCGCGCGCAGCAGTCGCGCGGCGGTGTTCTCCGGGTGCGCGGCGATGACTCCGTCGAGCAGCTTCACCGCGCCCCGCGGGTCCCGCGCGGCGAGCAGCTGCTCGGCGGCACGGAAGTCGATGACATGCGTCTCCGGGGTACGTCCGGTGGAACCGCTGGTCTCGGGCACGGCAGAGTCCTTCCCTCACTGGAAAGGTTCAACGCCCCCTCGGGGTGCCGCTATTCCTGAGGTGACGGCTGGCCCTGAGCGTCCGGCCGGGACGCGTGGGACCTGCGGACCAGCTCGGCCCACACGTCCTTCACGCGGCGCTCCAGTTCCTCCAGCGGGACGTCGTTGTCGACGACGACGTCCGCGATCTCCCGGCGCTGCTCGCGCGTCGCCTGGGCGGCCATCCGCGCGCGGGCGTCCTCCTCGGTCATGCCGCGCAGCCGTACGAGCCGGTCGAGTTGGGTCTCGGGGGCCGCGTCGACGACGATGACGAGGTCGTACAGGGGTGCGAGGCCGTTCTCCGTGAGGAGCGGGACGTCGTGGATCACGACCGCGTCCTCGGCGGCGGCCTCCTCCAGCTCGCGGGAGCGGGCGCCCACCAGCGGGTGCACGATCGCGTTGAGGGTGGCGAGTTTCGCCGGGTCGGCGAAGACGATGGAGCCCAGCTTGGGGCGGTCAAGGCTGCCGTCGGGGGCGAGCACCTGCTCGCCGAAGGCCTCCACGACCGAGGCGAGACCCGGGGTCCCCGGCGCGACGACCTCCCGCGCGATGCGGTCCGCGTCGATCAGCACGGCCCCGCATGCGACGAGCAGCCGTGACACCTCACTCTTGCCGGCACCGATGCCGCCGGTCAGACCAACCTTCACCATGCCCGGAAGCCTAGACGCTCCCCTCGCCGGTCAGGTGTCGCCCTCTCGCTCCGCCAGGAAGCGTTCGAACTCCTTGCCGATCTCGTCGGCCGACGGGATGTCCACCGGCTCGGCGAGCATGTTGCCGCGGGTCTCGGCGCCCGCGACGGCGTCGTACTGGTGCTCCAGGCCCTCGACCAGCGCGGTGAGGTCGTCGTCGCCCTCGCGGATCTGCCGGTCGATCTCCGTCTGGGTGCGGTGGGCGTCGGAGCGCAGGGCGTGGGCGATACCGGGCAGCACCAGTCCGGTAGCCGCCGTGATGGCCTCCAGGACCGTCAGGGCCGCGTCCGGGTACGGGGAGCGGGCGATGTAGTGCGGGACATGGGCGGCGACACCGAGGACGTCGTGTCCGGCCTGGAGCAGGCGGTATTCGATGAGGGACTCGGCGCTGCCGGGGACCTGCGCCTCCTCGAAGGGGCTGCGGTGGCCCGGGACCAGGTCGGTGCGGTTGCCGTGCGGGGTGAGGCCGACGGGCCGGGTGTGCGGGACGCCCATGGGGATGCCGTGGAAGTTCACGGACAGGCGGACGCCGAGCCGCTCCACGATCTGCTGCACGGCGGCGGCGAAGCGCTCCCACTCCACGTCCGGCTCGGGGCCGGACAGCAGCAGGAACGGCGCTCCGGTGGCATCCTGCACGAGCCGCACCTCGATGGCGGGCTCCTCGTAGTCGCTCCAGCGGTCGCGCTTGAACGTCAGCAGCGGGCGGCGGGCCCGGTAGTCCACGAGCCGGTCGTGATCGAAGCGGGCGACGACCTGATGGGGCAGCGAGTCGAGCAGCCGGTCGACGATCTGGTCGCCCGCCTCCCCCGCGTCGATGTATCCGTCGAAGTGGTAGAGCATGACAAGACCGGCCGATTCCTGGGCGAGCGCCATGTCGACGACAGCCAGCCCCTTCGGCTCCCATGCGTACAAACCCTGCGGATCAAGCACAGTGACCGCTCCTCCTCGTGTTCATACTCCACAACACCCTTGCGGCCATGGGCATTCCCGGAGGAGCAGACTCATGATCTTGCCGACGGGGACGACGCCCTGAAGGGGCGCGGGGAACTGCGCGACAAGCCCCCACCGGACCGGCAGCCGGCCACCGCTCCCGAGCAGCACTGAGGGGCCGTACCTCGAAAGGTACGGCCCCTCAGTCAAGAGCTACAGCTCAGTGGGCGTTCAGCTCTGCCCACCCGCCAGCTTCTCCCGAAGCGCGGCAAGCGCCTCGTCCGAGGCCAGCGCACCGGAGTTGTCCGCGCCCTCGGAGGAGTACGAACCGCCACCGCCACCGCTCGCGGCCGGAGCCGCACCCGCGGCGTCGCCGCCCTCGGCCGCAGCAGCGGCGTCGGCCTCGCGGGACTTGATGACCTGGGCCTGGTGCTGCTCGAAGCGCGTCTGCGCCTCGGCGTACTGGCCCTCCCACGCCTCGCGCTGGGTCTCGTAGCCCTCGAGCCAGTCGTTGGTCTCGGGGTCGAAGCCCTCGGGGTAGATGTAGTTGCCCTGGTCGTCGTAGGACGCGGCCATGCCGTACAGGGTCGGGTCGAACTCGACCGTGGCCGGGTCGGCACCGAAGGCCTCGTTGGCCTGCTTCAGCGAGAGGCTGATGCGACGGCGCTCGAGGTCGATGTCGATGACCTTGACGAAGATCTCGTCGTTGACCTGGACGACCTGCTCCGGGATCTCCACGTGGCGCTCGGCCAGCTCGGAGATGTGGACCAGACCCTCGATGCCCTCGTCCACGCGGACGAACGCACCGAACGGAACCAGCTTCGTGACCTTGCCGGGCACGACCTGGCCGATCTGGTGGGTGCGGGCGAACTGCTGCCACGGGTCTTCCTGGGTCGCCTTCAGCGACAGGGAGACACGCTCGCGGTCCATGTCGACGTCGAGGACCTCGACGGTGACTTCCTGGCCGACCTCGACAACCTCGGAGGGGTGGTCGATGTGCTTCCAGGACAGCTCGGAGACGTGGACCAGACCGTCGACGCCACCCAGGTCCACGAAGGCACCGAAGTTGACGATCGAGGAGACGACGCCGGAACGGACCTGACCCTTCTGGAGGGTGGTGAGGAACGTCTGGCGGACCTCGGACTGGGTCTGCTCCAGCCAGGCACGGCGGGACAGGACCACGTTGTTGCGGTTCTTGTCCAGCTCGATGATCTTGGCCTCGAGCTCCTTGCCCACGTAGGGCTGGAGGTCGCGAACGCGGCGCATCTCGACCAGGGAGGCCGGGAGGAAGCCACGGAGGCCGATGTCGAGGATGAGACCACCCTTGACGACCTCGATGACGGTACCGGTGACGATCCCGTCCTCTTCCTTGATCTTCTCGATGGTGCCCCAGGCACGCTCGTACTGGGCGCGCTTCTTCGAGAGGATCAGGCGGCCTTCCTTGTCCTCCTTCTGGAGAACAAGGGCTTCGATCTCGTCACCGACGGCGACGACCTCGTTGGGGTCGACGTCGTGCTTGATCGAGAGCTCGCGGCTCGGGATAACGCCTTCGGTCTTGTAACCGATGTCGAGCAGGACCTCGTCCCGGTCGACCTTCACGATGACGCCGTCGACGATGTCGCCGTCGTTGAAGTACTTGATCGTCTCGTCGATCGCGGCGAGGAAGGCTTCCTCGTTACCGATGTCGTTGACCGCAACCTGCGGGGTCGTTGCGGTGGTCTCGGTGCTGCTCGTCATGTGGGAAAGGGCTCCGGTACGGACATTGAAGTCGTAGGTACTGCTACGCCGGAGCCCGTTTCGCTCTGCAGAAGCCGGACAGCCAAGGAAGCGCCACACAAAACCGGTGGCGCCTCGAGAACCGAGGGGACATACATACAGTGCGAGCGCAGCCTGCTACGTCTGAGGTGCGCAAGCCCGCAGCGCAACTTGTAGCATACGGGGGCAGCCGGGCAGGGTCAATGCGCGAAGCCGCCCACCCGGGGCAGATCGCCGCATAACCGGCACAAGTCATGTCCTGCGAGGCCACGCGGGCCGTACGGCACCCCTTCGCGACGCCTCCGGGACGGGCTGGACGGAAGAGTATGACGAGGGAGCCGATCATCCAAGAGTTCGAAGCGTCCGAACCCGAGGCGACCCGGCGTGCCGCCGGGGTCACGGAGAGTTCCCGCGCCAATCGTGGCTGGTGGGACCGCAACGCGGACGAGTACCAGGTCGAGCACGGCACATTCCTCGGCGACGACCGATTCGTGTGGGGGCCCGAGGGCCTCGACGAGGTGGAGGCCGAGCTGCTCGGCCCGCCGGAGGACCTGAAGGGCAAGGACGTCCTGGAGATCGGCGCGGGCGCGGCGCAGTGCTCGCGCTGGCTGGCCGGCCAGGGTGCCCGGCCGGTCGCCCTGGACATCTCGCACCGGCAGTTGCAGCACGCGCTGCGCATCGGCGGACCGGTCCCCCTGGTGTGCGCCGACGCCGGTGCGCTGCCCTTCGCGGACGGCTCGTTCGACCTGGTCTGCTCGGCGTACGGGGCGCTGCCCTTCGTGGCCGACCCGTGCCTGGTCCTGCGGGAGGTGCGCCGGGTGCTGCGGCCCGGGGGCCGCCTCGTCTTCTCGGTGACGCATCCGATCCGCTGGGCCTTCCCGGACGAGCCGGGGCCCGAGGGGCTAGCGGTGTCGGGTTCGTATTTCGACCGCACGCCCTACGTCGAACAGGACGAGGAGGGCCGCGCGGTCTACGTCGAGCACCACCGGACGCTCGGCGACCGGGTCCGGGACGTCGTGGCGTCGGGCCTGCGCCTGGTGGACCTGGTGGAGCCGGAGTGGCCGGCCTGGAACACCTCCGAGTGGGGCGGCTGGTCGCCCCTGCGCGGGAACCTGATCCCGGGGACGGCCATCTTCGTGTGCGAGCGAAGCGAGATGGGGGCACCCCCGGCCGGAGGCTGGGGGAGAGACTGAGTGCGTGATCCGCTACGACGCCCTGGACGCCCTGCCCGTACGTGGTGCCCTGCCCGCCCTCGACGACGCTCTGGAGGGGCACGGCACCGCCGTCCTCGTGGCGCCGCCCGGCACCGGCAAGACGACGCTGGTGCCGCTGGCCCTCGCGGGACTGCTCGGGGAGGGCCCTGAACGGCGGGTGATCGTGGCCGAGCCGCGGCGGATCGCGGCCCGGGCGGCGGCGCGGCGGATGGCGTGGCTGCTGGGCGAGAAGCCCGGCGGAAGCATCGGTTACACCGTGCGCGGGGAACGGGTCGTCGGGCGGCACACGCGCGTGGAGGTCGTCACGACCGGTGTGCTGGTGCAGCGGTTGCAGCGGGATCAGGAGCTGGCCGGGGTCGACGTGGTGGTGCTCGACGAGTGCCATGAGCGCCATCTCGACGCGGACACGGCGGCGGCGTTCCTGTGGGACGTGCGGCAGACCCTGCGGCCCGAGCTGCGGCTGGTGGCCGCCTCGGCGACGACCGACGCGCAGGGGTGGGCCGCGCTGCTGGGCGACGCTCCGGTGGTGGAGGCCCAGGGGGCGGCGTATCCGGTGGAAGTGGTGTGGACACCGCCGGTGCGGCCCGTACGGCCGCCGCACGGGATGCGTGTCGATCCGGCGCTGCTGACGCATGTGGCGTCGGTGGTACGGCGGGCGCTGGCCGAGCGGGACGGGGACGTGCTGTGTTTTCTGCCGGGCGTGGGCGAGATCGCCCGGGTGGCCGGGCAGCTCGGGGGTCTCACGGGGCCTGGGGACGTTGATGTGCTGCAGGTGCACGGGCGGGCGCCGGCCGCCGTGCAGGACGCGGTGCTGGCCCCCGGTGACCGGCGGCGGGTCGTGCTGGCCACGTCGGTGGCGGAGTCGTCGTTGACGGTGCCGGGTGTGCGGGTCGTCGTGGACTCGGGGCTGGCGCGAGAGCCGCGGGTCGACCACGCGCGCGGGTTGAGCGCGCTGACGACGGTACGGGCGTCGCAGGCGGCCGGGCGGCAGCGTGCGGGGCGGGCCGGGCGTGAGGCGCCGGGGGCGGTGTACCGCTGCTGGGCGGAGGCCGAGGATGCGCGTCTGCCGCGTTTTCCTTCACCGGAGATCAAGGTGGCCGACCTGACGGCGTTCGCGCTTCAGGTGGCGTGCTGGGGGGATCCTGACGCGTCCGGGCTGGCGTTGCTGGATGCGCCGCCTTCCGGGGGTATGGCGGCGGCTCGGGATGTGCTGGGCGTGGTCGGGGCGGTTGACTCCGTCGGGCGGGCGACCGAGCGAGGGGTTGCCCTGTCGCGGCTGGGGCTGCATCCGCGGCTGGGGCGGGCATTGCTCGACTCCGTGCCGTTCGTGGGGGTCGATCGGGCCTCGGAGATGGTCGCCTTGTTGAGTGAGGAGGCGCCTCGGGAGTACGGCGATGATCTGGCGGGTGCGTTGCGTCGCGCTCGGCGTGAGGGTGACGCCTATGCCACGCGGTGGCGTCGCGAGGTTCGGCGACTGCGGGCCGTCGGCTCTGGGATTTCCCACCCACCCGCCCGTAACTGCCCTCCAAAGGCAGAAGCAGAGGCCGAGGCTCAGGCGTGGGCGGGGGCCTCGGAGGACCGGCAGGTCGGGCTCGTCGCGGCGTTCGCCTTTCCCGAGCGCGTTGCCAGGGTCGACGGTGGGTCGTGCCTCATGGTGTCCGGGACCCGGGCCGAGCTCGGTGAGGGGAGCGGGCTGCGGGGGGCCGGCTGGGTCGCCGTCGCCGTGGCGGACCGGCCCGTCGGCAAGGGGCACGCGCGCGTGCAGTCGGGGGCCGTGGTCGACGAGAGGGTGGCCCGGCTCGCCGCGGGGGCGTTGCTCGACGAGCGGCACGAGGTGTGCTGGGACGGTGGGGACGTCGTGGCGCGGCGGGTGGAGCGGCTGGGGGCCGTGGAGTTGGCGGTGCGGTCGCTGAAGGACGCCGATCCCGGGCTCGTGCGCGGTGCGCTGCTGGACGGGCTGCGGCGGGAGGGGCTCGGGTTGCTGCGGTGGTCGGCGGATGCCGACGTCCTGCGGCAGCGGCTCGCGTTCGTGCGGCTGCACCGCGGTGAGCCCTGGCCCGATGTCTCCGACGACGTGCTCCACGCGCGCGTGGACGAGTGGCTGGAGCCGGAGCTGGGCCGGGCGCGGCGGCGGGCCGATCTGGCGCGGATCGATGCCGGTCAGGCGCTCGCCCGGCTGCTGCCCTGGGCCTCCGGGGAGGCCGGGCGGCTCGACGAGCTGGCCCCGGAGCGGATGGCCGTGCCGAGCGGGTCGAAGATCCGTGTCGACTACTCCCGGCCCGAGCAGCCGGTGCTGGCGGTGAAGTTGCAGGAGATGTTCGGGCTGCAGGAGTCGCCCCGGGTCGCCGGGGTGCCGCTGCTCGTGCATCTGCTGTCCCCGGCCGGGCGGCCGGCCGCCGTCACCGCCGACCTCGCCTCGTTCTGGCGGGACGGCTACAAGGGCGTACGGGCGGAGCTGCGCGGGCGGTATCCGAAGCATCCGTGGCCCGAGGACCCGGCGGGTGCCGAGCCGACCCGGTACACCAACGCCCGGCTCAGGCGCTGACCTGCGACGGCTCCTCCGAGGCTCTAGGGGCCGGGCCGGAGGGGCGGCGGCCGCGGGCCTCCAGGTACAGCGCGAGGGCCAGCAGGAGGACGCCGAGGGTGAGCGAGCCCCACGGCAGGTACGACGTCATCAGCAGGATGAGCAGGCGCTGGGACTTCACCAGGTCGACCGTGTGCGTGATGTAGTCCTCGCGCATCTTCACGTGGCCGGCGAACGCGGTGACCTTGTCGCGGTCGCCGAGGAGGGCGCCGCCGCGCAGTTCCTCCTTGTGGATCTCCTCGCCGTAGACGGGGGCGCCGGTGAGGGGTTCGACCCAGAACTTGCGGACCGTGGTGTACCAGCGGGTCGTGCCGGTCTGGGCGACCGACTCGGGGGTCAGGCCCTCCACGGGCAGGGTCTTCGGGATCTTCACCTTGGTCCAGGGGATGGTCTGCTCGAAGTAGTAGACCTCCAGGCCGCGGAAGGTCCGGGTGTCCTGGTAGTGGATGGGGGCGGTGACGCGGGCCTGGGCGTCGAAGTACTGGTAGGCCCGTTTCTCCGTGACGAAGGGCCATTTGAACTCGATGCCCTCGCGGCGCACCGGGTCGCCGTCGACCGACTCGCCGGTGGCGTGGACGGGCTCCTGGGTGTGGGCGTCGAAGATGTAGCGCTCGGGGATCTTCGACACCATCTCGCCGTCGGGGCCGACGACGTAGGACAGGCCGTCCCAGACGACGACGTCCCGGCCCGCCGACTCCTCGATCCTCTCGGAGGCCTCGACGTTGCCCTTGAGGGTCTGGACGATGGTGACCTTGGGGACCTTCTTCGCCCGCATGGTGCCGTAGTCCAGGAGGGTGGCGTCGCGGGCCTCCAGGACCATGTCCTGGTACTGGTTCGCGGGGACCTTGGCGAGGCGCGGGAAGGCGTACCAGCGCAGCAGCGGGGACAGTGCCGCGAAGAACACGGCGAGGGCGAGCAGGATCAGAGCGGCCTTGCGACGCATCTCGGCCTCCGTCCCGGGCGGGCGGTCAGGGGTGTGCGGGCACCGTCGTCAGCAGCGGCTTCGGGGACGTCCCGCCCGACGGGGAGCCGAGGGCGGTCAGCGTCAGGACCACGGCGAACGCGAGGGCGAGACCGGTGGCGGCGGCGACGAGGGTGCGCATACGGGGACCTCCCCACGGTTGAACTGATACACCGTCAGGTTTGTCCGCACCGTAGCAACGCGGGGCAGAGATGAGAACACGTTGCACACACAACGACGCCCCTCCTGTAAGAGGGGCGTCGTCCGTACTACTTGAGAGCTACGCGCTGGGGCTCGTGGACGGGCTCGGCGAGGACGTCTCGGCCGCCGCCACGGTCAGTTCGACGGTGAGGGTCGCTCCGCCCGCGGTGTTGACACGGAGCAGGAACGTGCCGGTGGCGTCGTCCGCGTAGAGCTTCGGCAGCTTCAGCAGGCCCTTCGAGTCCGTCTTCAGGGCCTTCAGGGTGCGTACGGCCTTGCCGTCGGCGTCCTTGAAGTAGGGGCCCTTGTCGGTGGCGGTCGGGTCGTCCGCCGACTTGATCAGTGTGGCGGTGGCAGCGACGCCGTCGGCGACGGCGCCCTTGTACGTGGCCTTCACCTCGACCTGGTTCGCGAACTCGCCGCCCGGGGCGCAGGTCAGCGCGGCGTCACCGGTGCGGGCGAGCGCATCGGCGGCGCGCTCGGTGACGGTGGCCGTGTAGTCGAGGCCGGCGACCGTGCGGCCCACGACGGTGGCGCGGACGGTGACCTCGCCCGTCTTCTCCCCCGCCTGGAGAGCGGGGGCGACGGCGACGCCGGAGCTGTTGGTGGCGACCGTGGCCACGTTCTCGCCGCCGGTGAAGGTGGTGTCCGTGCTGCCGATGATCGTGAAGCGGACCCTGACCTTGCCGACGGCCTTGCCGGCCTTCGTCTCGGCGCGGGTGCTGATCCGCTTGGTGAACGCGTCGCCGGCCATGGCGGTGAGCTTGGCGGTTCCGGCGTCCTCCAGGTGGTCCACCGTGTCGGTGTTCGTGGGAGGCGTCGAGGGCGGCGGGGTCGGGGTGCTGCCGGGGTCGGTCGGCGGCTTCGGGGTCGTCGCGCCGCCGCCGGGCTTCTCGGGGTTGGGCCGGGGCTTGGGCTTCGAGTTGCCCGGAGCCGGCGTGGTCGGATTGCTCGGGGTCGTCGGCGTGCTAGGCGTGGAGGGCGAAGGGCTTGCCCCGGCCCCGTCGTCGCTGCGGTTGTCGGGCAGCGTGCCGGTGCCGTCGGGGATCTCGTGCGTGCCCTTGCGGTAGTACTCCACCCAGCGCATGACCAGGTTCAGGTACTCCCGCGAGTTGTTGTAGCTGAGGATCGCGCGGTCGAGGTCGTCCTGGTCGGACAGGTCCCAGTCGAAGCGGCACAGGTAGTGCCCGGCGGCGAGCGCCGCGTCGTAGATGTTGTTGGGGTCCTTCTTGCCGTCGGCGTTGCCGTCGCGGCCGGCCCACTTCCAGGTGGACGGGATGAACTGCATGGGGCCGACGGCCTGGTCGTAGGAGCTGTTGCCGTCGTAGGCACCGTCGTCGGTGTCCTTGATGAGGGCGAAGCCGTTGCCGTCGAGCTGGGGGCCGAGGATGGGCGAGGTCGTCGTGCCGTCGGCGTCGACGCGGCCGCCGCGGGCCTGGCCCGACTCCACCTTGCCGATGGCGGCGAGGAGTTGCCAGGGGAGGTTGCAGCCCGGCTTGGCCTCGTTCAGCGCGGTCTCGGCCTTCTTGTAGGCGTCGAGGACGGTCGCGGGGATGCCCGCCTCGCTGGTGCCGGGGGCGGCGGGGCCGGTGCCGGTGCTCGGGGACGGGTTGGGGCTCTTGAGCGGCGGCAGGTCCGTGTAGTACGGCGAGTTGCCGGTGGCGCTGTCCTCGGAGGCACTCGCGTCGGGTGAGGGCGTGGCGTCCGCCGCGGTCTGTCTGCCGTGGTCGTTCACGCCCGGAGCCTGGGAGGCGGACAGCGCCGCGACCGCTACCGCGGCCACGGCGGTGGTAGCCGCCCCCTTGCGCAGCCTCCTGCCGAATTGCGCCGCCATAGAGTGAACCCCTCCCGTGGACGCTCCAGCGTCCGTCTCAGCCTGTCGCGCACTTCTGTTGCGTTCGCGCTCTTCTGTTGCGTTCGCTCTGTTGTGACGATCGACCGGCCCGAGTGGTTGCCCTCCGGCACGCATGTCTCTCGCCCCCGGCACGGTGACCCTGGCGACCCTACGGCAACTTCCTTTGCTCGGGCACCCGTTCGTGCCCGGTTTTCACCGGTTGGTCTTGGGGCGGGCGCGACGGGCGGCCGGTGTTCGCCATCCCGCATACTGGGCGGTCCGATCGCCTGGCAACGACCATCCCCAGGAGCAGAGTTGCCGTTCACGCTGAGCCACGCGGCAGCCGTACTGCCCGCCGTACGCACCGACGGGACCGGCCGGGGCCCGCTGGTGCCCGCCGTCCTCGTGGCGGGTTCCTTCGCGCCCGACATGACCTACTACGCGGCGAGTGTGCTGTCCGGGGCGATGGAGTTCGGTGACGTCACGCACGCGTTCTGGGGCGTGTTCACGGTCGATGTGCTCATCGCCTGGGCGCTGGTGGGGCTGTGGCTGCTGATGCGCGAGCCGCTGGTGGCGCTGCTGCCGCGGGCCCGGCAGGGGCGGGTGGCCGCCCTGGTGCGATGCGGGGCGCCACGCGCGCGTGCGACGCCCGCCCTGGTCGTGCGGTGGTACGTGTCCGCGGTGCTCGGCGCGCTGACGCACGTCGTGTGGGACGCGTTCACGCATCTCGACCGGTGGGGGATGCGGCTGTTTCCGGTGCTGGGCCGTGAGGTGGCGGGCTCGCCGCTGTACTGGTACCTGCAGTACGGCGGTTCGGCGGTGGCCGCGGTGGTGATCGCCGTGTTCGTGGTGCGCGCGCTGCGGCGGATGCCCGTGCGCGAACCGGTGGGGGTCCCGGTGCTGGCGGCACGGGACCGCTGGGCGGCCGCTGCCGTGATCGGCGGCTTCGCGCTGGTGGGGGCGGTGCAGCGGGCGTCGCGGTGGTGGGCCTACTGGGGTTCGGCCGCGAAGCCGTGGGAGATCATTCCGACGGTGTGCTTCGGCGCGGGGGCGGGGCTCGTCCCGTCGCTGCTGTTGTACGCCGTGGTGGTCAGGGCGCGGCGCCCGGTTCCGGCCCCCGGCGGTCCTGACCGTGCCGGCGATACGGAGCCGAGCCGTCCGGCCGCTCGCTGAGAGGCTCGATGGTCGCGATGTACACCGTGATGGTGGTGTGCGCGGGGCGCGGCCGCGGGAGCAGGGTGAGGACGAGGGTCAGATAGCCGCGGGCCCGGTCGGACCAGGCCCGGCGCGGGGTGGCGCTGCCGGTTTCGCCCGGTGTTTCGGGACTGCCGGGCAGGTCGCCGGTCTCCGAGAGCGCAGTGGGCAGGCCTGTGGAGTCGGTTGGCCTGCGTCCGAAGGGCAGGCGGTTACGGAGATCCGCCGTCGTACGGCGCAGGGTCGTGGCGAGAGTCGCGGGGACGCGGAGCGTGCTTGAGTCGGCCGCGTAGAACCGGACCGGCGGAAGTGCCACGCCTGGTGCCGTGCGGCCGAGGAGCGTGCGTATACCCATGCCCGCATCTTTAGCGACGGTCGGGAGCGGGGGCGCCTTCACGGGGGCCACGCGAGTGATGGTCTTGGTGGGTGCGGGCCCTGGGCGGGCCGGGCCCGGCTGGGGCGGGTGCCTGGGTGGGATCGGGGCCGGGGTGGGACTGGGACCGGGGTGGGACTGGGACTGGGACGGGTGGGATCGGGGCCGGGGGGCCTGGGGCCAGGGTGCGACTGGGACCGGGTGGGATCGGGGCCAGGGGGACTGGGGCCGGGTGGGATCGGGGCCAGGGCCGGTACTCCGGCGGAGGCGGGACGGAGCTGTGGCGGCCCTCTCCGGCCGCCCGACGCGCCCCGGCCCCGCAGCACCACCCCGCCCCTGCTCCCCTGCCCGGCCCGGCCCAAGCAGCCCAACCCGGCCCAAGCAGCGCAGCGCCTAGTGCGCCGCCGACTCCCAGTCCGCCCCCGCGCCCACCGAGACGCCCAGCGGGACACGGAGGTGCACCGCGTCCGCCATCTCGCGGCGGACGAGTTCCTCGGCGGCCGCGCGCTCGCCCGGGGCGATCTCCAGCACGATTTCGTCGTGCACCTGGAGCAGCATCCGGGACTCCAGCCCGGCCTCCTTCAGCGCGCCGCCCACCTTGAGCATGGCGATCTTCACGATGTCGGCGGCCGTGCCCTGGATGGGCGCGTTGAGGGCCATCCGCTCCGCCGCCTCGCGACGCTGGCGGTTGTCGCTGTTGAGGTCGGGGAGGTAGCGGCGGCGCCCGAAGAGCGTCGCCGTGTAGCCCGTCGCCCGGGCCTCGTCGACCGCGCGGCGCAGATAGTCCCGTACGCCGCCGAACCGCTCGAAGTACGCGTCCATCAGGGCGCGGGCCTCCGCCGCCTCGATGTTCAGCTGCTGGGAGAGGCCGAAGGCGGACAGCCCGTAGGCCAGGCCGTACGACATGGCCTTGATCTTGCGGCGCATCTCGGCGTCCACCGCGGTCGGCTCGACCGCGAAGACCTGGGAGGCGGCCGTCGTGTGCAGGTCCTCGCCCGAGGTGAAGGCCTCGATCAGGCCCTCGTCCTCGGAGAGGTGGGCCATCACGCGCAGCTCGATCTGGCTGTAGTCGGCCGTCATCAGGGACTCGAAGCCCTCGCCGACGACGAAGCCGCGGCGGATGGCGCGGCCCTCGTCGGTGCGGACCGGGATGTTCTGCAGGTTCGGGTCCGTCGAGGACAGGCGGCCGGTGGCGGCGACCGTCTGGTTGAAGGTGGTGTGGATCCGGCCGTCCGCGGCGATCGTCTTGATCAGGCCCTCGACGGTGACGCGGAGCTTGGCCTGCTCGCGGTGGCGGAGCATGATCACCGGCAGCTCGTTGTCCGTCTGGCCGGCGAGCCAGGCGAGGGCGTCGGCGTCCGTGGTGTAACCGGTCTTCGTCCGCTTCGTCTTGGGCAGGGCCAGCTCGCCGAAGAGGACTTCCTGGAGCTGCTTGGGCGAGCCGAGGTTGAACTCGTGCCCGGCCGCCGCGTGGGCCTCCTTCACCGCCTGCTGGACGGCGCCGGCGAACATCTGCTCCATGGCCTCCAGGTGGGCCCGGTCGGCCGCGATGCCGTGCCGCTCCATGCGGGCGAGCAGCGCGGACGTGGGCAGCTCCATGTCGCGCAGGAGATCGGCGGCACCGACCTCCTCAAGACGGCCCTCGAAAGCCTGGCCCAGGTCGAGGACGGCTCGGGCCTGGATCATCAGGGCCTCGGCCTCGGCGCCTTCGTCCGCGCCGAAGGCGAGCTGGCCGTCGGCAGCGGCGGCGGGGGTCAGCTCGCGGTGCAGGTACTCCAGGGACAGCGCGTCCAGGTCGAAGGAGCGGCGGCCCGGCTTGACCAGGTAGGCGGCGAGCGCGGTGTCCATGGTGACGCCCTCGACGCTCCAGCCGTGCTCGGCGAAGACCCGCATGGCGCCCTTGGCGTTGTGGAAGGTCTTGGGCCGCTCGGCGTCGGCGAGCCAGGCGGCGAAGGCCGTCTCGTCGGCCTCGTCCAGCTGGGAGGGGTCGAACCAGGCGGCCGGTCCGCCGGGCGCGGCGAGCGCGATCTCGGCGACCGAGCCGGTGCCGAGCGCCCAGGTGTCGACCGTGGCGATGCCGAGGGGCTGTGTGCCGTGCTCGGTGAGCCAGCCGGTCAGCTCGCCGGTGCCGAGCACCGTGCCGTCGAGCTGCACGCCCTCCGTGCTGACCGGAGTGGTCTCGGCCTCCTCGGCGCCGGGGTCGACGGCGAAGAGCCGCTCGCGCAGCGAGGGGTTGCGGATCTCCAGGGTGTCCAGGACCACCGCGACGGCCGTGCGGTCGTAGGGGGCCCGCTCCAGGTCGGTGACGCCCTTGGGCAGCTCCACCTGGCGCTCCAGCTCGGTGAGCCGGCGGTTGAGCTTGACCGCCTCGAGGTGGTCGCGGAGGTTCTGGCCGGCCTTGCCCTTGACCTCCTCGACGCGCTCGACGAGGTCCGCGAAGGAGCCGAACTGGTTGATCCACTTCGCGGCGGTCTTCTCACCGACGCCGGGGATGCCGGGAAGGTTGTCGGAGGGGTCGCCGCGCAGGGCCGCGAAGTCGGGGTACTGCGCGGGCGTCAACCCGTACTTCTCGAATACCTTCTCCGGGGTGAAGCGGGTCAGCTCGGAGACGCCCTTGGTCGGGTACAGCACCGTGGTGTGCTCGCTGACCAGCTGGAAGGAGTCCCGGTCGCCCGTGACGATCAGCACCTCGAAGCCCTCGGCCTCGGCCTGGGTGGCGAGGGTGGCGATGACGTCGTCCGCCTCGAAGCCGTCCACCGCGAAGCGGGCGGCGCCCATCGCGTCGAGGAGCTCGCCGATCAGCTCGACCTGGCCCTTGAACTCGTCCGGGGTCTTGGAGCGGTTCGCCTTGTACTCCGTGAACTCCTGCGACCGCCAGGTCTTGCGGGAGACGTCGAAGGCGACCGCGAAGTGCGTGGGCTCCTCGTCGCGCAGCGTGTTGGCCAGCATCGACGCGAAGCCGTAGATCGCGTTCGTCGGCTGGCCCGTCGCGGTGGTGAAGTTCTCCGCGGGCAGCGCGAAGAACGCACGGTAGGCCAGCGAGTGCCCGTCCATGAGCATCAGTCGCGGGCGGCTGCCGCCGGAGGTCTTGTCGGTCGTCTTCGATGCTGTCTCTGCCACGCCCCCGATCCTGCCACGCCCCACTGACACTCGGCCCCGCCCCCGACCCCGCGCACTCCACGGGGCATCGCCCCGAGCCCGCCCGCACCCGGTGTCAGCACCCCGTGCGAGGATCGGAGACCTGTCTCACAGCGCAGTAGAAGGGGAGCGTGCGATGGCGACGAAGCCGCCCAAGAGTGATCCGGTTCAGGACGCGCCGCAGGTCGCCGAGCCGAAGCACGCGGCCGCGGGCCTCCCCGCGATCGGGCACACGCTGCGCATGGCCCAGCAGCAGATGGGCGTGAAGCGCACCGCGCTGACGCTGCTGAGCGTGAACCAGAAGGACGGCTTCGACTGCCCGGGCTGCGCCTGGCCCGAGCCGGAGCACCGGCACAAGGCGGAGTTCTGCGAGAACGGCGCGAAGGCGGTCGCCGAGGAGGCCACGCTGCGCCGGGTCACGCCCGAGTTCTTCGCCGCGCACCCGGTCGCCGATCTCGCCGGCCGCAGCGGCTACTGGCTGGGACAGCAGGGGCGCCTCACCCACCCCATGTACCTCCCCGAAGGGGGCACGCACTACGAGCCGGTCACCTGGGAGCGCGCCTTCGGCATCATCGCCGAGGAGGTCACCGCCCTCGCCTCCCCGGACGAGGCCGTCTTCTACACCTCCGGGCGCACCAGCAACGAGGCCGCGTTCCTCTACCAGCTGTTCGCCCGCGAGCTCGGCACGAACAACCTCCCCGACTGCTCGAACATGTGCCACGAGTCGTCCGGTTCGGCCCTGTCGGAGACGATCGGCATCGGCAAGGGCAGCGTCCTGCTGGAGGATCTGTACAAGGCCGACCTGATCATCGTCGCGGGCCAGAACCCGGGGACGAACCACCCGCGCATGCTGTCCGCCCTGGAGAAGGCCAAGGCCAACGGGGCGAACATCATCAGCGTCAACCCGCTGCCCGAGGCGGGCCTTGAGCGCTTCAAGAACCCGCAGACCCCCCAGGGCATGCTCAAGGGCGCCGCCCTCACCGACCTGTTCCTGCAGATCCGCATCGGCGGCGACCAGGCCCTCTTCCGTCTCCTCAACAAGCTGATCCTCGGCACCGAGGGCGCGGTCGACGAGGCGTTCATCGGGGAACACACGCACGGCTACGAGGAGTTCGCCGAGGCTGCCCGCGCCGCCGACTGGGACGAGACGCTCGCGGCCACCGGGCTGACCCGGGAGGAGATCGAGGACGCCCTGCGGATGGTCCTCGCCTCCGAGCGCACCATCGTGTGCTGGGCGATGGGCCTCACCCAGCACAAGCACTCGGTCCCCACGATCAGGGAAGTGGTCAACTTCCTCCTCCTGCGCGGCAACATCGGCCGCCCGGGCGCGGGCGTCTGCCCGGTGCGCGGCCATTCGAACGTGCAGGGCGACCGCACGATGGGCATCTTCGAGCGTCCCGCCCCGGCGTTCCTGGACGCCCTGGAGAGGGAGTTCGGCTTCGCGCCGCCGCGCGAGCACGGCTTCGACGTCGTACGGGCCATCCGCGCCCTGCGCGACGGCGAGGCGAAGGTCTTCTTCGCCATGGGCGGCAACTTCGTCTCGGCGTCTCCCGACACGGAGGTCACCGAGGCCGCGATGCGACGGGCCCGGCTGACCGTGCACGTGTCGACGAAGCTCAACCGCTCGCACGTGATCACGGGCGCGCGTGCCCTGATCCTCCCGACGCTCGGCCGTACCGAGCGCGATCTCCAGGGCAGCGGCGAGCAGTTCGTGACGGTCGAGGACTCGATGGGCATGGTGCACGCCTCCCGGGGCCGGCTGGAGCCCGCGAGCGCGCACCTGCTGTCGGAGCCGGCCATCGTCTGCCGTCTGGCCCGCGGCGTGCTGGGCGAGAACAGCCGCACGCCCTGGGAGGAGTTCGAGAAGGACTACGCGACGATCCGGGACCGGATCGCGCGCGTGATCCCCGGCTTCGAGGACTTCAACGCGCGCGTGACAGGTTCTGCTGGTCGCCCTGGCGGCTTCGCCCTCCCCCACGCCCCGCGCGACGAGCGCCGCTTCCCCACCGCCACCGGCAAGGCCAACTTCACCGCGGCGCCCGTGGAGTACCCGGAGCTGCCCGAGGGCCGTCTGCTGCTGCAGACGCTGCGCTCGCACGACCAGTACAACACCACGATCTACGGCCTCGACGACCGGTACCGGGGCATCAAGAACGGCCGCCGGGTGGTGCTGGTCAACCCCGAGGACGCGCGGAGGCTGGAGCTGGCGGACGGCGGTTACGTCGACCTGGTCAGCGAGTGGAAGGACGGCGTGGAGCGCCGGGCGCCGGGCTTCCGGGTCGTGCACTATCCGACGGCCCGGGGCTGTGCCGCCGCGTACTACCCGGAGACCAATGTGCTGGTGCCGCTGGACGCCACGGCGGACACCAGCAACACCCCGGCCAGCAAGTCCGTCGTGGTGCGTCTGGAACAATCGGCCACCGACTGAGCGTTTGCTCAGTCACAGAGGTAGCCGTAGTGACCAGGACGAACGGAGCCCGGCCCCATGGGTGAGCAGCAGCATGTGAAGTTCCCGCAAGAGGTCATCGACGAGTACGCCGCGCTCGGCGTGGACCTCCTGGCCCTGTTCTCCGCGGGCCACCTCGGGACCCGGATGGGCGTCCAGATCCTCGAGGCGTCGGCGGACCGGGTCGTCGGGACGATGCCGGTGGAGGGCAACACCCAGCCCTACGGACTGCTGCACGGCGGGGCCTCCGCGGTGCTGGCCGAGACGCTCGGCTCGGTCGGGTCCATGCTGCACGGCGGCAGCTCCAAGATCGCCGTGGGCGTCGACCTGAACTGCACCCACCACCGCGGGGCACGCTCCGGCCTCGTCACCGGCGTGGCCACGCCCGTGCACCGGGGACGCTCGACCGCCACCTATGAAATCGTCATCACGGACGAAAACGACAAAAGGGTGTGTACCGCCCGACTCACCTGCATGCTGCGCGACGTGAACCCGGGCGACGAGGAACTGATCCGCGCCGCGCGCTGATCCGGCCGCACCGCACAGTCCGGCACGACGCCGCCGCGAGGGAACAACACCCGAGCGGCGGCGTACGCGCGTAGACACAAAACCGGACCCTCCAACTCCCCCGTCGAAACAGGCGGGTTCCGGTTCACCGCGGCATCACGGTGGAATTAACTGTTTCCAATTGTTCGGAACTCCCCCTGGACACGGGCCACCCCTTTCTT
This sequence comes from Streptomyces sp. NPDC057099, assembly GCF_042671245.1. Classification (NCBI taxonomy): domain Bacteria; kingdom Bacillati; phylum Actinomycetota; class Actinomycetes; order Kitasatosporales; family Streptomycetaceae; genus Streptomyces; species Streptomyces sp. NPDC057099. The sequence continues at coordinate 81,015 of NZ_JBHUTX010000006.1, read as the reverse complement.
GGCGTAACGCTCCGTAACGCGCGCGCAATACAGCACCGCGGCTTCCTCTTCGGCCGCGCCCACCCCCGGGACCTTTCCCGCCCCGCCCCCGTCACCTGCGCCACGCCGACCGCACGATCTCGGCCATGGCCAACCGGAAGTGCGGGTTCTCAGAATGCGGACTTCGGAGAAAAGCGACCAAACCCGCCGAGAGGGCCCGCCGGAGAAGCCGGGCATCCACCGCGTCATAACAAGAAAGTCACAAGCCGTCCCACGCCGCTGACCCTGCCTCCACACCGGGCTTAGAGTCACGGCCAGTCACCGCTCCATCGGGAGTTCGGTACCAGCGCGGCACTACCCCCCGACCAAGGGCGGGCCTGCCTGTGAAAGGACTGATCGTGCGACAGCGTTCCTTGGTGATTCTTACCTCCGTTCTGACGACCGGAGCTCTGACTCTCACCGCCTGCGGGTCCCGAGACGACAGCGGCGACAAGGGCGGAGACAGTGGCGGCGGCACCACGCTGACCATCGGCGTCGACGCCCCCCTGTCCGGTGAGAACTCCACCACCGGCCTCGGCATCCAGTACGGCGCCCAGATAGCCGTCGACGACGCCAACAAGAACAACTGGGTCCCGGGCGTGAAGTTCAAGCTCAAGGCCCTGGACGACAAGGCGCAGCCCGCCACCGGCCAGTCCAACGCCACCAGCATCGTCGGCGACAAGACCGCCGTCGGCGCCGTCGGCCCCCTGAACTCCGGCGTCGCCCAGACGATGCAGCAGGTGTTCGCCTCGGCCAACATGGTCCAGATCTCCCCGGCCAACACCAACCCCGAGCTGACCCAGGGCAAGAACTGGCAGACGGACAAGAAGCGTCCCTACAAGACGTACTTCCGCACCGCCACCACCGACGAACTGCAGGGCAGCTTCGCCGCCGGCTACGCGTACAACGGCCTCAAGAAGAAGAAGGCCTTCGTCGTCGACGACAAGCAGACCTACGGCGCCGGCCTCGCCAAGATCTTCGCCGAGCAGTACAAGAAGATGGGCGGCAAGGTCGTCGCCACCGACCACGTCAACACCGGTGACAAGGACTTCGGTTCGCTCGCCACGAAGATCAAGAACTCCGGTGCCGACCTGGTCTACTACGGCGGCCAGTACGACGAGTCCGCGCTGATCACCAAGCAGCTCAAGGACACCGGCGCCAAGATCCCGCTGTTCGGCGGCGACGGCATGTTCGCCTCCACCTACATCGAGGCCGCCGGCAAGTCCTCCGAGGGCGACCTCGCCACGGCCATCGGTGTCCCCGCCGACACCCTGCCCGCCGCCAAGCAGTTCATCCAGACGTACAAGGACAAGGGGTACAAGGGCGACTACGGCGCCTACGGCGCCTACGCCTACGACGCCACCACCGCCATCATCAAGGCCGTCAAGGCCGCGGCCGACGCCAACGGCGGCAAGGTGCCCACCGACATCAACGACCTGCGCTCCAAGGTCGTCGACGGTGTCCAGAAGTCCGACTTCGAAGGCCTCACCGGCAAGATCTCCTTCGACGAGTACGGCGACACCACCAACAAGCAGCTGACGGTCTACCAGGTCGAGAAGGGTGCCTGGAAGGACGTGGAGACCGGCACCGCCGACCTGAAGTAGTCGGCCCGCCACAACGCCGCACCACGGGCCGCGCGGAAGGAAGACCCCGACCGCGCGGCCCGTTTCCACACCCCCCACAGCACACGACCACGCACACATCCAGTGCACACGACCACCAGCGACATGGAGGCCATGCGGTGAACACCCTGCCGCAGCAGCTGGCCAACGGGCTGCTTCTCGGCTCGATGTACGGGCTGATCGCCATCGGCTACACGATGGTGTACGGCATCGTCCAGCTCATCAACTTCGCGCACGGCGAGATCTTCATGACCGGGGCCTTCGGCGCCCTCACGGTCTACTTCTACATCCTGCCCGACGGCACCTCGATGGCCCTCGCCGTACCGCTGATGCTCCTCGGCGGCGCACTCGTGGCCATCCTCATCGCCGTCGGAGCGGAACGGTTCGCCTACCGGCCACTGCGCGGAGCACCACGCCTGGCACCGCTCATCACCGCCATCGGCCTCTCCCTGGCCCTCCAGGAAGTCGTCCGCAACTTCTACCCCGGCGCCGACCGCGCCCGCGCCTTCCCCGGGCTCGACGCCACCCACGACATCGGCTCCATCACCATCAAGGACGCCGACATCTTCCTGATCCTGGCCGCCGTCGTCTGTATGGCCGCCCTCGCGATCTTCGTGCGCCGCAGCCGTACCGGCCGCGCCATGCAGGCCACCGCGCAGGACCCCGACACCGCGCAGCTGATGGGCATCGACACCAACCGCATCATCGTCATCGCCTTCGCCATCGGCGGTTTCTTCGCCGCCGTCGCGGCCGTCGCCTACGGACTCAAGTACGGCAACGTCGACTACCGCATGGGCTTCCTGATGGGCCTCAAGGCCTTCACCGCGGCCGTCCTCGGCGGCATCGGCAACATCTACGGCGCCATGCTCGGCGGCGTCGTCCTCGGCATCGCCGAGACCCTCGCCTCGGCCTACATCGACGAGATCCCGGGCATGCAGCAGCTCGGCGGTCAGAGCTGGGCCAACGTCTGGGCCTTCTGCCTCCTCATCCTCGTGCTCCTCTTCAGGCCACAGGGCCTGCTCGGCGAGCGCGTCGCGGACAGGGCGTGACGACATGACCGAGACGACCAAGACCCCCGCCCCGGACGCCGTCCCCGCCCCGCCCGCACCGCGCGGCCTCGTCCCGCTGCCCGCAGCGGCCGCCCGCGCGCTGATCCTCGCCGGCGGCATCGCCACCACCGCCTCCGCGTACCTCGCCTGGACCTGGACCGCCGAGTTCCCCGGCGACCTCACCTTCAACGGCTACCCCGGCGGCCTGCAGTGGCTCACCTTCACCGCCGGCATCCTCACCGCCCTGTTCGCCCTCGCCTCCTACGGCATCCGCGGACTCGGCTGGCTGCTGCCCGCCCGTAACAACGCGCCGCTCGTCCTCACCGCCCTCGGCGGCTTCACCGTCACCTGGTTCACCGTCATCGCCATCAGTGCCAAACTCGGCGGCGTCGTCAACCTCGAACCCGGCGGCTGGATCGCGGCCATCGCCTCCCTCCTGCCCGTCCTCGGCGCCTTCGCCCTCCCCCAGGAGCGCACCGGCACCGACACCAAGGCGGCCCTCAAGGCCTACATCGCCAAGCCCGACCGCATCCCCGCCCCCGAGGCGACCGCGCCCTGGGTCCAGCGGGCCGTCATCACGGTCGTCACGATCATCGGCCTCGGTGTCTTCACCTACGGCATCGACACCGAATACGGCGAACTGTTCATCGGCTACCTCTTCGTGGTCACCTTCGCCATGTGGGCCGTGCACACCGCCGGTCTCATGGACCGGTTCTCGTCACTGGTGGCGGCCAACCGCAGCTTCACCCTCGCCATGGGCTTCGCCGCGGCCATCGCCTTCCCCTTCACCCAGACCGACGACCACTACGCCAACATCGGCGTCAACATCCTGATCTTCGGGACGGTCGCCCTCGGCCTGAACATCGTCGTCGGCCTCGCCGGCCTCCTCGACCTCGGATACGTCGCCTTCCTCGGCGTCGGCGCCTACACCGCCGCCCTCGTCTCCGGCTCCGAGTTCTCCACCATCTCCGGCGTCCACCTGCCGTTCTGGGCCTCCGCCCTGGCCGGCGCCGCCGCCTCCCTGGTCTTCGGCGTCCTCATCGGCGCCCCGACCCTGCGCCTGCGCGGCGACTACCTCGCCATCGTGACGCTGGGCTTCGGAGAGATCTTCCGCATCGCCGTCAACAACATGGACGGCGACTCCGGACCCGACGTCACCAACGGCCCCAACGGCATCCCCTCCATCCCGGACCTGAACCTCTTCGGGTTCAACTTCGGCCAGGCGCACGACATCGGCGGGTTCACCCTCGGCCGGTTCGCCAACTACTACCTGCTCATGGTGCTGATCATGGCCATCGTGGTCCTGGTCTACACGCGTGCCGCCGACTCCCGCATCGGCCGCTCCTGGATCGCCATCCGCGAGGACGAGACCGCCGCCACCGCCATGGGCATCAACGGCTTCCGCGTCAAGCTCGTCGCCTTCGCCCTCGGCGCCTCCCTGGCCGGCCTCGCCGGAACCGTCAGCGCCCACGTCACCTACAGCGTGGTCCCCACGCCGTACCAGTTCGCCGGCTCCACCCCGCCCAACTCCGCGTTCCTCCTGGCCGCGGTCGTCCTCGGCGGCATGGGCACCGTCGCCGGCCCCCTCCTCGGCGCGGCCCTGCTCTACCTGCTGCCCGAGAAGCTGGTGTTCCTCCAGGACAAGTCGCTCCTCGCCTTCGGTGTCGCGCTCATCCTGCTGATGCGCTTCCGCCCCGAAGGCATCATCGCCAACCGCCGGCGCCAGCTCGAATTCCACGAGACCGGCCAACTCGACGTACCGAAACAGACCACGCTGACCGACGAACCGGCCGTCACCAAGGCGGGGGCGTAACAATCATGACGACACCTGTACTCGAAGCACGCGATGTCACGATGCGCTTCGGCGGCCTCACCGCCGTCCGCTCCGTCGACTTCACGGTCAACGCCGGCGAGATCGTCGGACTCATCGGCCCCAACGGCGCCGGCAAGACCACCTTCTTCAACTGCCTGACCGGCCTCTATGTCCCCACCGAGGGCACCGTCTCCTACAAGGGCACGGTCCTGCCGCCCAAGCCCCACCTGGTCACCCAGGCCGGCATCGCCCGCACCTTCCAGAACATCCGCCTGTTCTCCAACATGACGGTCCTGGAAAACGTCCTCGTCGGCCGCCACACGCGGACGAAGGAGGGCCTGTGGTCCGCCCTGCTGCGCGGCCCCGGCTTCAAGAAGGCCGAACGCGCCAGCGAGGAACGAGCCATGGAACTCCTCGAGTTCATCGGCCTCGCCCACAAGCGGGACCACCTGGCGCGCAACCTCCCCTACGGCGAACAGCGCAAGCTCGAAATCGCGCGGGCGCTGGCGAGCGAGCCCGGCCTGCTGCTGCTCGACGAGCCGACCGCCGGCATGAACCCCCAGGAGACGCGAGCGACCGAGGAACTGGTCTTCGCCATCCGCGACAAGGGCGTCGCTGTCCTCCTCATCGAGCACGACATGCGCTTCGTCTTCAACCTGAGCGACCGCGTCGCCGTCCTCGTCCAGGGCGAGAAGCTCGTCGAGGGCACGTCGGAGGTCGTCCAGGCCGACGAACGCGTCATCGCCGCCTACTTGGGTGAACCCTTCGAAGGCGACCCCGGTGAGGCCGAAGTCGCGGAGGTCGAGGCCGCCGAAGCCGCCGCGGAAGCGGCACCCAGCACCACCAGCAGCACCAAGGGAGAAGCCAAGTGACCGCACTCCTCGAGGTCGAGGACCTCCGGGTCTCCTACGGCAAGATCGAAGCCGTCAAAGGCATCTCCTTCAGCGTCGAGGCCGGCCAGGTCGTCACCCTCATCGGCACCAACGGCGCCGGCAAGACCACCACACTGCGCACGCTGTCGGGCCTGCTGCGACCGACGTCCGGGAAGGTCCTCTTCGACGGCAAGCCGTTGAGCGGGGTCCCCGCCCACAAGATCGTCGCCCTCGGCCTCGCCCACTCCCCCGAGGGCCGGCACATCTTCCCCCGCCTCACCATCGCGGAGAACCTCCAGCTCGGAGCGTTCCTCCGCAAGGACAAGGAAGGGATCGAGAAGGACATCCAGCGGGCCTACGACCTCTTCCCCATCCTGGGCGAACGCCGCAAGCAAGCGGCGGGAACCCTGTCGGGCGGCGAACAGCAGATGCTCGCCATGGGCCGCGCGCTCATGTCCCAGCCCAAGCTGCTCATGCTCGACGAGCCCTCCATGGGTCTCTCCCCGATCATGATGCAGAAGATCATGGCGACGATCTCCGAGCTCAAGTCCCAGGGCACGACGATCCTCCTCGTCGAGCAGAACGCCCAGGCGGCACTCTCCCTGGCCGACCACGGCCATGTCATGGAGGTCGGCAACATCGTCCTCTCCGGCACGGGACAGGACCTGCTGCACGACGAGTCCGTCCGCAAGGCGTACCTCGGCGAGGACTGACGAAGGCTGGACACGAAGAGGCCCGCTTCCCCTCCAGGTGGGGCGCGGGCCTCGTTCGTGTCGGGTGATCGTGATCAGCCCTTGTTGGACTTCTTCTCCTCGGCGTCCTCGATGACCGCCTCCGCGACCTGCTGCATCGACATGCGCCGGTCCATCGAGGTCTTCTGGATCCACCGGAACGCGTTCGGCTCCGTCAGCCCGTACTCCGTCTGCAGGATCGACTTCGCCCGGTCCACCAGCTTGCGCGTCTCCAGCCGCAGCGTGAGGTCCGCGACCTCCTTCTCCAGCTCCTTCAGCTCCGTGAAGCGCGAGACGGCCATCTCGATCGCCGGCACGACGTCGGTCTTGCTGAACGGCTTCACCAGGTAGGCCATGGCACCGGCGTCCCGGGCGCGCTCCACGAGGTCGCGCTGCGAGAACGCGGTCAGCATCAGCACCGGCGCGATGCTCTCCTCCGCGATCTTCTCGGCGGCGGAGATGCCGTCCATCTTCGGCATCTTCACGTCGAGAATGACGAGGTCGGGCCGGTGCTCACGCGCGAGCTCGACAGCCTGCTCCCCGTCCCCGGCCTCACCGACGACGGTGTACCCCTCCTCCTCCAGCATCTCCTTGAGATCGAGCCGGATCAGGGCCTCGTCCTCGGCGATGACGACACGGGTCGTCAGCGGAGGCACGTGCGACTTGTCGTCATCGGGCACGTCAACAGGCTGGGGCGACTCGGGGGCGCTCACGTGGGCTCCTTGATACGGGGCAGGCCGGTCTGCTCCCAAGAGCGTACCTAGCTGCGACTGCCTGTGGAGAACCGGTACACTCCTGGGGGCTGCCCAGCCGGGTTGGCGGAATAGGCTTACGCGGATGTCTCAAACACATCTGTCCGAGAGGACATACGGGTTCGAATCCCGTACCCGGCACACTTGCCCAAAGTGGAGGATCACGTTCGCGTGATCCTCCACTTTTCACTGCCCACGGTCACGATCAGTAGCGCAGAGTGGCCGCATGTACGACCTCAGCACACGCAAGCGAGCACTCGCACTGGTGACCCAGGGCCGCAGCCTGAACTCGGTGAGCCGTGAAACGGGCATCTCCCGGGCCGCGATCCGCTCCTGGCAGGACCGCCTCGAACCGCAGCCCCGTCTGACACCTCCACCCCTGGAGCGACCGGCGGACAGAACCGCCTATTGCTATCTGCTGGGCCTACCTCGGCGACGGTTGCATCAGCGCTCACCCACGCGGCGGCCATTACCTCAGAATCGCGTGTGCGGATGCCTGGCCCGGGCTCATCGAACAGTGCCGTGACGCCATCAGGAAGGTGCGCCCCGGCGCAGGCGTCTACGTCGCGCAAAAGCAAGGGTGCGTGATGGTCACCAGCTACTCCCGAAGCTGGCCCTGCCTCTTCCCTCAGCACGGCCCCGGCAAGAAGCATGAACGCCGGATCGTCCTCGAACCCTGGCAGCAGGAAGTCGTCGACGCCCACCCCTGGGAATTCGTCCGTGGCCTCATCCACTCCGACGGCTGCCGCGTCACCAACTGGACGACTCGCATGGTCGCCGGCGAGCGCAAGCGCTACGAATACCCTCGGTACTTCTTCACCAACGTCTCCGAGGACATCCGACGGCTCTGCACCGACACCCTGGACAAGCTCGGCATCGAGTGGACCCACTGCACCCGCCACGGCAATCCGTACAACATCTCCGTCGCCCGCAAAGCCTCCGTAGCTCTCATGGACGCCCACGTCGGGGCCAAGTACTGAGGGTTACTCGGCGATGTGGTGGACGCGGACCAGGTTGGTCGAGCCGGAGACGCCGGGAGGGGAACCCGCCGTGATGACGACCGTGTCGCCCGGGCGGCAGCGGCCGTACTTCAGGAGGAGTTCGTCGACCTGGTCGACCATCGCGTCCGTGGAGTCGACGCACGGGCCGAGGAACGTTTCCACGCCCCACGTCAGGCTGAGCTGGGAGCGGGTGGCCTGGTCGGGGGTGAAGGCGAGGAGGGGGATCGGGGAGCGGTAGCGGGAGAGGCGGCGGGCGGTGTCGCCGGACTGGGTGAAGGCGACCAGGAAGCGGGCGCCGAGGAAGTCGCCCATTTCGGCCGCTGCTCGGGCCACGGCTCCGCCCTGGGTGCGGGGTTTGTTGCGTTCGGTGAGCGGCGGGAGGCCCTTGGCCAGGATGTCCTCCTCCGCCGCTTCGACGATGCGGGCCATCGTGCGGACGGTTTCGACGGGGTGCTTGCCGACGCTCGTCTCGCCGGACAGCATCACCGCGTCGGTGCCGTCGATGACGGCGTTGGCGACGTCCGAGGCCTCCGCACGGGTCGGTCGGGCGTTGTCGATCATCGAGTCGAGCATCTGGGTGGCGACGATGACGGGTTTCGCATTGCGCTTCGCCAGTTTGATCGCGCGTTTCTGGACGATCGGAACCTGTTCCAGTGGCATTTCGACGCCGAGGTCTCCGCGCGCGACCATGATGCCGTCGAAGGCGGCGACGATTTCTTCGATGTTCTCGACGGCCTGGGGTTTTTCGACCTTGGCGATGACGGGGAGGCGGCGGCCTTCCTCGTCCATGATGCGGTGGACGTCCTGGATGTCACGGCCGGTGCGGACGAAGGACAGGGCGATGACGTCGGCGCCGGTGCGCAGGGCCCAGCGGAGGTCGTCCTCGTCCTTCTTGGAGAGGGCGGGGACGGAGACGGCGACGCCGGGGAGGTTGAGGCCCTTGTGGTCGGAGATCACGCCCCCTTCGAGGACCTTCGTGTGGACGCGGGGGCCGTCGATCTCGGTGACTTCGAGGCAGACCTTGCCGTCGTCGACGAGGATGCGTTCGCCGGGGGTGACGTCGGCGGCGAGGCCGGCGTAGGTGGTGCCGCAGGTGGTGCGGTCGCCTTCGACGCCTTCTTCGACGGTGATGGTGAAGGTGTCGCCGCGTTCAAGGAGTACGGGGCCTTCGGTGAAGTGGCCGAGCCTGATTTTCGGGCCTTGAAGGTCGGCGAGGACGCCGACGCTGCGGCCGGTCTCGTCGGCGGCCTTCCGTACCCGGTGGTAGCGCTCCTCGTGCTCGGCGTGGCTGCCGTGGCTGAGGTTGAATCGGGCTACGTCCATTCCGGCGTCGACCAGGTCTTTGATCCGGTCGTACGAGTCGGCGGCGGGGCCCAGTGTGCAGACGATCTTTGCTCGGCGCATAAGGCTGAGCCTATGAGTTACCGGCCGGTAGAGAATTGGCCGTGAGTGACTACTCAACAGACTTTGAATGAAGCGCTATGGCCAAGTGTTGAATTGTGCGGCGGGGCGCTCCGATGAGCGTTCGGAATCCCCCGGTCGAGTTTTCGAAATGTCCCGCGGAAACCGGCTACAGCCGCGGCGGCACCATCGTGAAGCGGGCGTTGATCTGGGCGTGGACCCGCTGGCGTTGGGGTTCGAGGTCGAGGGGGGCCGCCGCGGTGTCCTCGGCGCCGGCGTAGGCGGCGGAGCGCATGCGGCCGGGGGCCTGGGGGTAGGGCGGGGTGGCGTTCTCGGCGCCGATGTCGGCGAGTTCGACCAGGGCGGAGAGGCTGGTGTCGAGTGCCTCGGCGTACTCGCGGGCGCGTTGGACGGCTTCCCGTACGGCCTTCTTCCTGGCCTCGCGGTGGGCGGGTGAGTCGGGGCGCAGGGCCCACCAGGGGCCGTCGACGCGGGTGAGTTCGAGGTCGGCGAGGCGGGTGGTGAGTTCGCCGAGGGCGGTGAAGTCGGTGAGTTCGGCGGTGACATGGACGCGGCCGTGGTAGGTGCGGATGCGTTCGCCGCGTCCGTGCTTGGTGAGTTCGGGCGTGATGGAGAAGGCGCCGGTCTCCAGGCGTTCGACGGCGTCGCCGTAGGACTTGACCAGGTCGAGGACGCCGGTGTTGCGGCGGGTGAGGTCGTCGAGGGCGGAGCGGCGGTCGCGGCCCCGGGCGGCGACGGTGATGCCGATGCGGGCGATCTCCGGGTCGACTTCGAGGCGGGCCTCGCCGCGGACGGCGATGCGGGGAGCGTCGGGTGTTCCGTAGGGGACGGCGGGCTGGGAGGCGTCTCCGGTGGGCGCGGTCATACGCCCCACTCTGTCATGTCTTGGCTGGCAGGAGGCGTGGAGTTGGCCCTCTGAGTCATCAGATCGCAACCTGCCGGGGCTGTTGCGGCCGGTCATGACCGGGTCAGAATCTACGCGCGTCGTTCACAGATTCCGCAAGGGGAGCCAGACATGCCGTTGAACCGCCGGAAGTTCCTGGAGAAGTCCGCCGTGACCGGGGCGGGGGTGGCGCTGGCCGGTGCGGTCACGGCGCCGGGTGCTCAGGCGGCCGAGGCGCGGGGCGAGACGAAGCGGGGCGTGAAGCGGTACGCGTTCACCGTGATGGGGACGACGGACCTGCACGGCAACGTCTTCAACTGGGACTACTTCACGGACAAGGAGTTCGACGACAAGGACCACAACGACATCGGTCTCGCGAAGATCTCCACCCTGGTGAACCGGATCCGTGAGGAGAAGGGACGCCGCAACACGCTGCTCATCGACGCGGGCGACACCATCCAGGGCACGCAGCTGTCGTACTACTACGCCAAGGTCGACCCGATCACCGCCAAGGGCGGCCCGGTGCACCCGATGGCGCAGGCCATGAACGCCATGGACTACGACGCGGCGGCGCTCGGCAACCACGAGTTCAACTACGGCATTCCGGTGCTGCGGAAGTTCGAGCAGCAGTGCCGTTTCCCGCTGCTGGGCGCGAACGCGCTCGACGCCAAGACGCTGCGGCCGGCGTTCGCGCCGTACAGCATGCACCGGCTGCGCACGCCGTTCGGGCGGGATGTGAAGGTGGCGGTGCTGGGGCTGACCAACCCGGGGATCGCGATCTGGGACAAGGCGAACGTGCAGGGCAAGATGACGTTCCCGGGTCTGGAGGAGCAGGCGGCGAAGTGGGTGCCGAAGCTGCGGTCGATGGGCGCGGACGTCGTCATCGTGTCGGCGCACAGCGGTTCGTCGGGGACGTCGTCCTACGGTGACCAGCTGCCGTACATCGAGAACGCGGCGGGTCTGGTGGCGGAGCAGGTGCCGGGGATCGACGCGATCCTGGTCGGGCACGCGCACACGGAGATCGCCGAGTACTTCGTCACCAACAAGAAGACCGGCAAGCAGGTCGTGCTGTCCGAGCCGCTGAAGTGGGGGCAGCGGCTGACGCTGTTCGACTTCGAGCTGGTCTGGGCGAGGGGCTGCTGGAAGGTCGAGAAGGTGGGCGCGAAGGTCCTGAACTCCAACACGGTGGAGGAGGACCGGAAGATCGTCCGGCTGCTGTCGGACGAGCACGAGAAGGTCGTGGCGTACGTCAACCAGGTCATCGGCACGAACGCGGCGGAGATGACGTCGGCCGAGGCGCCGTACAAGGACGTGCCGATCATCGATCTGATCAACCACATCCAGGCGGACACGGTGAAGCAGGCGCTGGCGGGCACGGAGCATGCCTCGCTGCCGGTGCTGTCGCAGGCGGCGTGCTTCTCGCGCAGTGCCCGGATCCCGGCGGGCGAGGTGACGATCCGGGACGTGGCGGGGCTGTACGTCTTCGAGAACACGCTGGAGGCGCGTCTGATGACGGGTGCGCAGATGAAGGCGTATCTGGAGTTCTCGGCGAACTACTTCGTGCAGACGGCGCCGGGCGCGCAGGTGGATCCGGCGAAGCTGACGAACGCGAACGGCACGCCGGACTACAACTACGACGTGGTGAGCGGTCTGGCGTACGAGATCGACATCGCCGAGCCGGCCGGTTCGCGGGTGACGAATGTGACGTTCGACGGGCAGCCGCTCGCGGACGACGCGAAGTTCGTGTTCGCGGTGAACAACTACCGGGCCAACGGCGGCGGGAACTTCCCGCATGTCGCCGCCTCGCGGCTGCTGTGGTCGAACTCGGACGAGATCCGCAACACCATGATCGCCTGGGTGAAGGCGAAGGGGTCCGTCGACCCGGCCGAGTTCGCGGCGGTGGACTGGAAGCTCACGCGGAACGGCACGCCCGTCTTCTAGAGCACAGCCTCGGGGTGTCATCACCTTCGGTCCACCAGCGGGGTCAGCGCGGGTGCCTCACGGGCCGGCGGGACCTGCTGCCGCTGGGTGAGGCCGAAGGTGGTGAAGGCGGTACGGCGCGGGAGGGCGTAGGCCTCCCTGCCCGTCAGGGAGTTGAGGATGATCGCGCTGCGCCATGCGGCGAGGCCGAGGTCCGGGGCGCCGACGCCGTGGGTGTGGGTCTCGGCGTTCTGGACGTAGGCCGTGCCGGTGACGGACGGGTCGAGGACGAGGCGGTACTCCTCGTCGATGCGCGGGCGCTCGCGGCTGTCGCGGCGCAGATAGGGGTCGAGGCCGGCGAGGACTCGGTCGAGGGGGCGTTCGCGGTAGCCGGTGGCGAGGACGACGGCGTCGGTGGTGAGCCGGGAGCGGCTGTCCTGCGTGCTGTGCTCCAGGTGCAGTTCCACCTTGGTCGTCGCGACGCGGCCCGCGGTGCGGACGTGGACGCCGGGGGTGAGGACGGCGTCGGGCCAGCCGCCGTGCAGGGTGCGGCGGTAGAGCTCGTCGTGGATGGCGGCGACGGTGGCGGCGTCGATGCCCTTGTGGAGCTGCCACTGGCCGGTGACGAGGCGGTCGCGGGCGGACTCGGGCAGGGCGTGGAAGTAGCGGGTGTGGTCGGGGGTGAAGTGCTCCAGGCCGAGCTTGGAGTACTCCATGGGCGCGAAGGCCTCCGTGCGGCCCAGCCAGTGGAGTCTCTCCTGGCCGGCCGGTCTGTTGCGCAGCAGGTCGAGGAAGATCTCGGCGCCGGACTGTCCGATGCCGACGACCGTGATGTGCTCGGCGGCGAGCAGTGCGGCGCGGTGGTCGAGGTAGTCGGCGGCGTGCACGACCGGGACGCCGGGTGCCTGGGCGAGGGGCTTGAGGGATTCGGGGACATAGGGCTCGGTGCCGATGCCGAGGACGACGTTGCGGGTGTACGTGCGGCCGAGGGCCTCGGCTTCTCCGTCGGCGTCGAGCTGGGTGAAGTCGACTTCGAAGACGTCGCGTTCGGGGTTCCAGCGGACGGCGTCGACCTGGTGGCCGAAGTGGAGGTCCGGGAGGCTCTCGCCGACCCAGCGGCAGTAGGCGTCGTACTCGGCGCGCTGGATGTGGAAGCGCTCAGCGAAGTAGAAGGGGAAGAGCCGCTCGCGGGACCGGAGGTAGTTGAGGAAGGTCCAGGGGCTGGTGGGGTCGGCGAGGCTCACCAGGTCGGCGAGGAACGGGACCTGGATGGTGGCGCCCTCGATGAGCAGGCCGGAGTGCCAGCCGAAGGCGGGGCGCTGGTCGTAGAAGACGGTGTCGAGGTCGCCGAGCGGGTGGGCGAGGGCGGCGAGGGAGAGGTTCGCGGGGCCGATGCCGATGCCGACCAGGTCGCGGGGTGCGTCGGGCTGGTAGTGCTGGTGGGGCGTCGGGGTGGGCGCGGGGTTCATCGGGGGGCGTGTCCTTCCACGAGTGTGGGTCGGCGCGTTGCCACGAGGTGCAGCAGGGCGGCGAGGTCGTCGGGCCCGGTGGCGGGGTTGAGGAGGGTGGCCTTGAGCCAGAGCCGGCTGTCGAGGCGGGTCCGGCCGAGGACGGCTCGGCCGTCGGTGAGGAGCGCGCGGCGTACGGCGGCCACGTCGGCGTCGGTGGCGCCCGCGGGCCGGAACAGCACCGTGCTGATGACGGGCGGGGCGTGGAGTTCGAAGCCGGGGTGGTCGTGGACGAGGGCGGCGAACTCCCGGGCCCGGGCGCAGACCTGGTCGACGAGGGTGCCGAGGCCGCGGCGGCCGAGGGTCTTGAGGGTGACGGCGAGTTTGAGGACGTCGGGGCGGCGGGTGGTGCGCAGGGAGCGGCCGAGCAGGTCCGGGAGGCCGGCCTCGGTGTCGTCGGCGGCGTTGAGGTAGTCGGCGCGCTGTCGCAGGGCGGTGAGGTCGCGGGAGTTCTTGACGGCGAGGATGCCCGCCGCGATCGGCTGCCAGCCGAGTTTGTGCAGGTCGAGGGTGACGGTGTCGGCGGTGTCGAGTCCGGTGAGGGCGGTGCGGTGCCGGGTGCTGAACAGGAGGCCTCCGCCGTAGGCGGCGTCGATGTGCAGCCGGGCGCCGTGGGCCGCGCAGCGGGCGGCGATCTCGGGCAGCGGGTCGATGAGGCCGGCGTCGGTGGTGCCGGCGGTGGCGGCGACGAGCAGCGGGCCGGGCAGGCGGGTGAGGGTCTCGTCGAGTGCGGCGGGGTCGAGCGTTCCGGCCGGGGCGGGCACGACGACGGGTGCGGGCAGCCCGAGCAGCCAGGCGGCCCGCGCGAGCGAGTGATGGGCGTTGTCCCCGCAGACCAGCCGCACGGCCCCGCCGTACGCTTCCCGGGCGAGGAGCAAAGCGAGCTGGTTGGACTCGGTGCCGCCGGTGGTGACGAGGGAGTCGGGGGTATCGGACGCTTCCTGGCGGTCGTCACCGTAGATCTCCCTGGCGAGCGCCCCCGCCACCAGTGTCTCCAGTTCCGACGCCGCCGGGGCCTGGTCCCAGGAGTCGAGGGACGGGTTGAGGGCGGAGGCGGCCAGGTCGGCGGCGGTGGCCACGGCGAGGGGTGGGCAGTGGAGGTGGGCGGCGCACAGGGGGTGTGCGGGGTCGGCGGCGCCTTCGGCGAAGGCGTGGACCAGGGTGCGCAGGGCGTGTGGGTCGCCCTGGTCGGGGAGGATCTCTCCCGCCGTCTCGCGCACGCGGGCCGCGACCGCCTCCGGTCCGCCCGGTGGGAGGGGCCCGCCGCGCGCCCGGGCGCCGGTGTCCAGCGCTTCGAGCACGGTGTCGAGCAACGGCCGCAGGGCGCGTGGGCCTTCGGGGCCTGAGGCCAGTGCCGCGGCAGGCAGCGTTTGCCCGTCAAGTCTCGACGGGGCGAACGTTGCCTGTCGGGGCACTGGGGGCGGCGTGCTCATGGGCGTCCTCCGGGGAGCGGGGCGACGCGCCCGTGAAGCCCAACGACCGGACCCGGGTGGAGGTACTTCCGTACGAGGAAAACCTGTTGGGGTCCGGTCGTCTCAGCCCGGGGAGGAGTGCGGCGCCATGGGCGTGCCCGGCGCCGCCGGCCCTACGACCGCGGGCCCTGCCGCACCCTCAACGCCCGGGCCAGATCGTCCAGTTGGTCGACGAGCTTGCGGTGCAGTGCCGGGATCGGTTCGGCGTCGCGCAGGGATTCCTCGCCCAGGCGGAGGTGCTCCGCGTCGACCGCGTGGGCGGGGAAGGCCGAGCGGCCGACGGCCGTGGCGATGGCGGGGCCGCGGCGTTCGGCGACGGCCACCGCTTCGGCGTAGTAGCGCGGCACGTAGTCGCGTACCAGATCGGCCTGTTCGGGCTGCCAGAAGCCCGCGGCGGTGGCGGTGAAGAGGTAGTTGGACAGGTCGTCGGAGCCGAACATCGCCTGCCAAGCGCGGGCCTTGGCCTCCGGGTCGGGCAGCGCGGCCCGGCAGTGGGCGGCGCCCTCCTGGCCGGTGGCGCTCGGATCGCGTTCCAGCTCGGCGGCGATGGCGGCCTCGTCGGTGGCGCCGAGGACGGCGAGCCGGGCGAGGACGCGCCAGCGCAGCTCGGGGTCGAGCTCCGGGCCGCCGGGGACGGTGCCGTCGGCGAGCCAGGCGGCGATGGTGTCGGGGTGGGCCGCGACGTCGATGCGGTGGCGTACGGCGATCAGGCGCAGGCCGGGGTTGTCGCCGTCCTCGGTGCGGCGGATGAGGTCGCGGCACAGGTCGGAGAGGGTGGCGAGCGCGGCGGGCCGCTCCTCGGGGGTGAGGTAGTGGTCGGTGATGTACGTGGACGCGAAGGCGAGCACGCCCTGGACGACGGCGAGGTCGGTCTCGAGCGGGAGATGGGCCCGGGCGGTCTCCAGGTAGGCGGCGGGCGCCAGTTCGCCGTCGCGGACGGCGTCGCGCAGGGCGTTCCAGACGACCGCGCGGGTGAGCGGTTCGGGCAGGCCGGACAGCTCCTTGCGGATGGTCTCGAAGGACTCGGGGTCGAAGCGGACCTTGGCGTAGGTCAGGTCGCCGTCGTTGAGGAGGAGCAGGGCCGGGCGCTTGCCGAGGGGGTGGGCGTCGCCGCGCGGCAGGTCCAGCTGGAGGCGTTCGCGCAGGGCGAGGTGCCCGCCGTCGTCGCCGAGGTCCCGGTCGTACAGGCCGACGGCGATGTGGTGGGGGCGGCTGCCGGCGTGGTCGACGGTGAGGGCGCAGGTGCCGTTCTCGCCGGGGGCGATCCGGGGGGTGAGGGTGTCGACGCCGGTGGTGCGCAGCCAGGCGTCGGCCCAGGCGTGGACGTCGCGTTCGGTGGCGCCGGCGAGGGAGTCGATGAAGTCTCCGAGGGTGGCGTTGGCGAACCTGTGCCGGGCGAAGTGGGTGTTGATGCCGGCGAGGAAGTCCTTCTCGCCGAGCCAGGCGACGAGCTGCCGCAGGGCGCTGGCGCCCTTGGCGTAGGAGATGCCGTCGAAGTTGAGCAGCGCGGAGGCGGTGTCGTCGACGGCCTCGGGGGCCACGGGGTGGGTGGAGGGGCGCTGGTCGGCGTCGTAGCCCCAGGACTTGCGGGCGACGCCGAAATCGGTCCAGGTGTCGGTGAAGCGGGTGGCCTCGGTGAGGGTCTGGTAGCCCATGTACTCGGCGAAGGACTCGTTCAGCCAGATGTCGTCCCACCACTTGAGGGTGACGAGGTCGCCGAACCACATGTGGGCCATCTCGTGGGCGATGACCATGGCGCGGGTCTGCCGCTCGGTGTCGGTGACGGCGGAGCGGTAGACGAACTCGTCGCGGAAGGTGACGAGGCCGGGGTTCTCCATGGCGCCCGCGTTGAACTCGGGGACGAAGGCCTGGTCGTAGGAGTCGAAGGGGTAGGGCTCGTCGAACTTCTCGTGGTAGCGGTCGTAGCACGCGCGCGTGACGTCGAAGAGTTCGTCGGCGTCGGCGTCCAGGTGGGGGGCGAGGGAGCGGCGGCAGTGCAGGCCGAAGGGCAGGCCGCCGTGCTCGGTGCGCACGGAGTGCCAGCGGCCGGCGGCGACGGCGACGAGGTAGGTGGAGATCAGCGGTGTGGGTGCCGCCTTCCATACGCCGCCGGTCTTTTCGGTGATGCCGTTGGCGAGGACGGTCCAGCCCTCGGGGGCCTGGACGGACAGCTCGAAGACGGCCTTGAGGTCGGGCTGGTCGAAGGCGGCGAAGACGCGCTGGACGTCGTCCAGGAACAGCTGGGTGTAGACGTACGTCTCGCCGTCCGTGGGGTCGGTGAAGCGGTGCATGCCCTCGCCGGTGCGGGAGTAGCGCATGCCCGCGTGCACGCGCAGTTCGTGCTCGCCGGCGGTGAGGTTCTTCAGGGGGAGCCGGTTGCCGTCCAGGGCTTCCGGGTCCAGGGGGTGTCCGTCGAGGGTGACGGAGCGCAGCTCGTCCGGCCTGACCTCGACGAAGGTGTCTCCGTCGGTGCGGGCGCTGAACCTGATCAGGGTGCGGGAGTCGAAGGTCTCGTCGCCGGTGGTCAGGTCGAGCTCGATCGTGTAGCGGTGCACGTCGAGGAGCTCTGCTCGGGTCTGCGCTTCGTCGCGCGTCAGTACGGACATGCGTGACATGCTGCCTGATCGCACTGGCAAGGCACAGAGGCGGATCGGTACGTGCCCAATGTCCGGTCTAGGTGCGGTCTTTTTCCAGCTCCCCGGCGTGCGCCCCCATGGGCCGCTGGGTCGGTACGCGCGCGTCGGGATGCGGCAGGGCGGGGCGCGTGGGGTGTGCGGCGGCCTCGGAGTGCTCCCGTACGAGGGCGCGCAGCCGGCGCACTTCCCGCTCCAGGGCGAGGTGCCGCTGCTGGGCGTCGTAGAGGTAGCGGACCTTGGTGCGCAGGGCCCAGGGGTCCACGGGCTTCATGACGAGGTCGGCGACGCCCAGCCGGAAGGCGGCGGTGGTCAGTTCGTGGTCGGCGCCGAAGCCGGTCAGCAGGATCACGGGGATGTGCTGGGTCTGTTCGACGCGCCGCATGTAGCGCACCACTTCCAGGCCGCTGACTCCGGGCATGCGCACGTCGAGCAGCAGCAGGCCGACCTGGCCGCGGAGCACCTGCTTGAGCGCCTCGTCGCCGCTGGTGGCCCGGCCGAGCAGATAGCCCAGCGGGGCCAGGGCGCTCTCCAGCGCGTACAGCGTGTCCTCGTGGTCGTCGACGATGAGGATCCTGGTATCCGACGGCATGGCCCGACGCCCCTCCCTCGTGGAGGACCAGAGTAAGTCCGGGACACTGACGCGCAGTGCTCGTCAGCTGACATGCTGTGCACAGCGCAGCATGCCCCGCGCGGGCCGCCGTGTCACTCCCCTGGGAGCGGTCCTCGGAGGTCAGTTGCCGCCGGGCGTGGAGCCGTTGAGGGTCTCGTCGGCGATGCGCTCGTGGTGGCGGATGACCTCGGCGACGATGAAGTTCAGGAACTTCTCGGCGAAGGCCGGGTCGAGTTTGGCGTTCTCGGCGAGCGTGCGCAGCCGGGCGATCTGGCGGGACTCGCGGGCCGGGTCGGCGGGCGGCAGCTGGTGCCTGGCCTTGAGGTGGCCGACCTGCTGGGTGGCCTTGAAGCGCTCGGCGAGCATGTGGACGACGGCGGCGTCGATGTTGTCGATGCTGTCGCGCAGCCGGGCGAGCTCCTCGCGGACGGCGGCGTCGACGTCACCGGTACCGGTGTTGCTGGTGGTCATGGGGCGTCAGCCTACGGGGAGGTGGCCGGGCCGCCGCACGTCGTCTCACACCTCGGCCGCGCCGAGCCGCTTGTGGAAGTAGACGTCCTCGTGTCCGCCGGGCACGCCCTGGATGCGGGCCCGTTCCCGGTAGCCGAGCCGCGGGTAGAAGCCGGGCGCCTGGAAGCTGTACGTGGAGACGATCATGTCGGTGCAGCCGCGCCGGGCCGCCTCGGCCTCCGCGGCGCGCATCAGCCGGCCGCCCCAGCCGGTGTGCCGCTGGTCGCCCCGTACCCAGAGCATGTCCACGGAGCACAGGCTGCCCCAGGTCCAGGCGGTGAGTCCGCCGATCAGCTCGCCGGTGTCGTCGGTGGCGCGGACGGAGAGGGGCTCGGTGACGGCGCCGTCGGCGGCGGCGGTGTTGAAGGCGGTCAGCTCCTCGTCGAGCCGCGTTTCGAGGTCGTCGTCCCGGCCGCCCACCCGGAGTCCGGTGGCGACGGTGTGCTGTTCGCTGGTCACGGCCCGGATTCTGCCGGCGGGGCCCGGGTGGGACGACCGGTTTTCGCGGCGGCGGCGCGGGCCCGTGGCGTCACACTTTCGTACAGTGGAACCGGATTCAGGGGCGTCTTGGGGGTGAGGCGTGGCGAACGACGGGCCGGTCGAGCACGGCTACCCGCATCTGGAGACGGTGCGGGCCGCCATCACGGCGTTGTACAGGCGACTGTCGTACGACACGATCCAGACGTTCGCGACCAGCGTGGTCCCCGCCGATGTGGCGTTCTGCGACACCGACGACCTGCATCTGGGGGCGCAGCGGGTGGCGCACGAGCTGGTGCGGCACTACCGGCTACCGGACGCCCGGCTGATCGTGAGCTTCCGGGAGATGCGGCACGCGGCGAACGTCGAGCTCGCGGCCGGGCCGGAGTACTTCGTGGAGCTGAACGACCGGTTCCGTACGCATCGGCGGGACATCGGGGCGGCCCTCGCCCATGAGGTGATGCATGTGTACCTGCACCGCCTCGACCTGTCCTTCCCGGGCGTCCGGGACAACGAGATCCTGACGGACACGGCGACGACGTATCTGGGCGCGGGCTGGCTGCTGCTGGACGCGTTCCGGGAGGACGGGGCGTCGTCGCAGAAGCTGGGCTATCTGACGCCGGAGGAGTTCGGGTACGTGCTGGCCAAGCGGGCGCTGGTCTTCGGGGAGGACCCGTCGGTGTGGTTCACCAGTGCGCAGGCGTACACGGCGTATGTGAAGGGGATGGAGCTGGCCCGGCGCGATGAGCGGCAGCCGCCGTTGACGGCGGCGGGGTGGGCGGGGCGGCGGCGGTATGCCAGGGACCGGCGGCACGCGCCGGCGGGGGCGCCGCCGCAGGCGGGTGTGCGGTACCAGTTCTCTCCCGATGGGGGTGGGCGGTTGCGGGTGTCGTTTCCGTGTCCTACCTGTCATCAGCGGATTCGGGTGCCGGTGCGGGGGCGGGTTCGGGCGCGGTGTGCGTTGTGCCGGAGTGTGTTGGAGTGCGATACGTGATCCGAGCGCTGAGGGCTCCGCCCCCAGACCCCCGGCCTATGCCCCGTAGACGGCCCCGGGCTCTCCCGACTCCGCCAGCAGCTTCCGTGCCGCCTCCCCCGCCTCCGCCGGGCTCCACCGCCCGCCCTTGTCCGCGCTCGGCCCCGGCCGCCAGCCCTCCATCACCGTGATCCGGCCCCCCTCCGCCTCGAAGACCCGGCCCGTCACCCCCGTGCTCGCCGCCGAGCCCAGCCAGACGACCAGCGGTGAGACGTTCTCCGGGGCCATCGCGTCGAAGCCCGTGTCGGGTGCCGCCATGGTGTCGGCGAAGGTGCGCTCCGTCATCCGGGTCCGGGCGGCGGGGGCGATCGCGTTGATCTGGACGCCGTAGCGGTGCAGTTCGGCCGCCGCGACCAGCGTCAGGGCGACGATCCCGGCCTTCGCGGCGCTGTAGTTGCCCTGTCCGACCGAGCCCAGCAGTCCGGCGCCGCTGCTGGTGTTGACGATCCGGGCGTCGGGCCGGCGGCCCGCCTTGGTCTCGGCCCGCCAGTGCGCGGCGGCGTGCCGCAGGGGCAGGAAGTGGCCCTTGAGGTGGACGCGTATGACGGCGTCGAAGTCGTCCTCGTCGAGGTTGACCAGCATCCGGTCGCGCAGGAAGCCCGCGTTGTTGACGAGCGTGTCGAGCCGGCCGTAGGCCTCCAGGGCGGTCCGGATCAGGGAGGCGGCGCCCTCGGTCGTGGCGATGTCGCCGCCGTGCGGCACGG
This sequence comes from Streptomyces sp. NPDC057099, assembly GCF_042671245.1. Lineage (NCBI taxonomy): Bacteria > Bacillati > Actinomycetota > Actinomycetes > Kitasatosporales > Streptomycetaceae > Streptomyces > Streptomyces sp. NPDC057099. The sequence goes on along the minus strand of NZ_JBHUTX010000006.1, from coordinate 59,982 downwards.
CCTCGCCGCCCGCCGCGCGGATCTCCTCGGCGACCAGGGCGGCCGGGCTGTCGGGGCCGGGTGTGCCGTCGCCCCCGGGGGTGCCGTCGAGGCCGACGCCGAGGTCGTTGACGACGAGCCGGGCGCCCTCGGCGGCGAAGGCGAGGGCGTGCGCGCGGCCGAGCCCTCGCCCGGCGCCGGTGACGACGACGACCCGTCCGTCGCAGAGTGCGCTCATCTCACAGCTCCTTGTTCGCGGTGGCGGCGTCCAGGAAGGCGGGGCGCTCCCCGCCCCCGTGGACGAGCAGGCTCGCCCCGCTGATGTAAGCGGCCGCGTCGGAGGCGAGGAACACCGCGGCCGCGCCGACGTCGGACGGCTCGGCGAGACGGCCGAGCGGGACGGTGCGGGAGACGGCGGAGAGGCCGTCCCGGTCGCCGTAGTGGAGGTGGGACAGCTCGGTGCGGACCATGCCCACGACGAGGGTGTTGACCCGGATGTCGGGCGCCCACTCCACGGCCATCGAGCGGGCGAGGCTCTCCAGGCCCGCCTTGGCGGCACCGTAGGCGGCGGTGCCGGGCGAGGGGCGGCCCCCGCTGACACTGCCGATCATGACGATCGAGCCCTTGGCGCGCCGCAGGTGGTCGTGCGCGGCGAGGGACACGGTCAGGGGAGCCACCAGGTTGAGCTCCACCACGCGCGCGTGCCGCTCGGCGTCGGCCGCGGTGAGCAGCCGGTGCGGTGCGCCGCCCGCGTTGTTGACCAGGACGTCCACCCGGGGCAGCTCGGCGAGAACGCGGCGGACGGCCTCGGGGTCACGGACGTCCAGCGGCACGAACTCGATCCCGGGCCGCGGCACTTCCGGGGCCCGGCGGGCGCAGACCACGACCTCGGCCCCCGCCCGCACGAAGGCACGCGCGATGCCGGCACCGACGCCCCGGGTGCCGCCCGTGACGACGGCGACCTTCCCGTCCAGCTCCATGCGCTGCTACCTTTCTACCTAACAAACGTTTGGTGGAAAGGTAGCTGATGCGGCCATGGGTGTCTCCACCTCGTGCGTGGAAAAGGGCATAGCCGTTGTCACGGTCGACTTCCCGCCGGTGAACGCGCTGCCGGTGGCCGGCTGGTTCGCGCTGGCCGACGCGGTGCGCGCGGCCGGGCGCGACCCGGAGGTCCGGTGCGTGCTGCTGACGGCCGAGGGGCGCGGGTTCAACGCGGGCGTGGACATCAAGGAGATACAGCGGGACGGGAACAGCGCGCTGATCGGCGCCAACCGCGCCTGCGCGGAGGCCTTCGCGGCGGTGTACGACTGCGCGGTGCCGGTCGTGGCGGCGGTACGGGGCTTCTGCCTGGGCGGCGGTATCGGCCTCGTGGGGAACGCGGACGCGATCGTGGCGAGCGAGGACGCCGTGTTCGGGCTGCCCGAGCTGGACCGGGGCGCCCTGGGCGCGGCCACGCATCTGGCCCGGCTGGTCCCGCAGCACCTGATGCGCGCCCTGTACTACACCTCGCGCACGGCGAGCGCGGCCGAGCTGCACGCGCACGGCTCGGTGTGGCGGGTCGTACCGCGCGAGGAGCTGACGGCCGCCGCGCTGGAGTTGGCGCGCGAGATCGCCGCGAAGGACGGGCAGCTGCTGCGCCTGGCCAAGGCCGCCATCAACGGCATCGACCCCGTCGACGTACGCCGCAGCTACCGCTTCGAGCAGGGCTTCACCTTCGAGGCGGGCCTCAGTGGGGTGGGTGCGCGGGTGCGCGACGCCTTCGGAAGCGCCGGGAAGGACGGGACACCGTGAGCGACAAGACGATGACCGCCGACGAGGTCGTCTCCCGTCTGCACAGCGGCATGACCCTGGGCATCGGCGGCTGGGGATCGCGCCGCAAGCCGATGGCCTTGATCAGAGCGCTGCTGCGCTCGGGGATCACCGATCTGACCGTCGTCTCCTACGGCGGCCCGGACGTGGGCATGCTGGCCGCCGCCGGGCGGATCCGGAAGCTGGTCACGGCCTTCGTCACCCTCGACTCGATCCCCCTGGAGCCGCACTACCGCGCGGCCCGTGAGCGTGGCGCCCTCGAACTGACGGAGGTCGACGAGGCGATGTTCATGTGGGGGCTGCGCGCGGCGGCGAACCGGCTGCCGTTCCTGCCGGTGCGGGCGGGACTCGGTTCGGACGTGATGCGGGTCAACCCGGGCCTGCGGACGGTCACCTCGCCGTACGAGGACGGGGAGACGTTCGTCGCGATGCCCGCCCTGCGGCTCGACGCGGCCCTGGTGCACGTCAACCGCGCTGACCGGTCGGGCAACGGCCAGTACCTGGGCCCCGACCCCTATTTCGACGACCTGTTCTGCGAGGCGGCCGACACGGCGTACGTCAGCTGCGAACGGATCGTCGACACGGCCGAGCTGACGAAGGCGGGCCCGCCGCAGACCCTGCTGATCAAGCGTCACACGGTCACCGGGGTCGTCGAGGCCCCGCACGGCGCGCACTTCACCTCCTGCGCGCCCGACTACGACCGGGACGAGGCCTTCCAGAAGACCTACGCGACCACTCCCTGGCCGGAGTTCGCGGCCCGGTTCCTCACCGCGGAGGAGGGGGCATGAAGGATGTCACCCGCGCCGAGTACTGCGTGATCGCCTGCGCCGAGGCCTGGCGGGGCGACGGCGAGGTGCTCGCCAGTCCCATGGGTCTGATCCCCTCCGTCGGCGCCCGGCTCGCCCGGCTCACCTTCGCGCCGGACCTGCTGCTGACCGACGGGGAGGCGACGCTCGTCCGCCCGGACGGGACGGCGGAGGGCTGGCTGCCGTACCGGCAGCATCTGGCCTGGGTCACCGGCGGGCGGCGGCACGTGATGATGGGCGCGAGCCAGATCGACCGGTTCGGCAACCAGAACATCTCCTGCATCGGCGACTGGGAGCGGCCGAAGCGGCAGCTGCTCGGAGTGCGAGGCGCGCCGGTCAACACGCTGAACAATCCGACGAGTTACTGGATCCCGAGGCACTCCCGGCGGGTCTTCGTCGAGCGGGTCGACATGGTCTGCGGCGTCGGGTACGACCATGCGGCCGGGGCGCGGTACCACCGCATCCCACGGGTCGTCTCCGACCTGGGCGTCTTCGACTTCGCCACCCCCGACCGCTCGATGCGGCTGGCCGCGCTGCACCCGGGTGTCACGGTGGAGCAGGTCAGGGAGGCGACGGGCTTCGAGCTGACCGTCCCGGACGAGGTGCCGGCGACCCGTGAACCGACCGCCGAGGAGCTGCGGCTGATCCGCGAGGTCGTCGACCCGGCCGGGTCCCGTGCCCGGGAGGTCGCCTCGTGAGGGAGACGGCGCTGACCCGGCTGACCGGTGTCCGTCATCCGGTGGTGCAGACCGGGATGGGCTGGGTGGCGGGACCGCGCCTGGTCAGCGCCACGGCGAACGCGGGCGCCCTCGGCATCCTGGCCTCCGCGACGATGACGCTCGACCAGCTGCGCGCGGCCGTACGGGAGGTCCGGGCCCGTACCGACGCGCCGTTCGGGGTGAATCTGCGCGCCGACGCGGCGGACGCGGGCGACCGGGTCCGGATCCTGGTCGAGGAGGGCGTCCGGGTCGCCTCCTTCGCCCTGGCCCCGTCCCGGGAGCTGATCGGCGCGCTCAAGGAGGCCGGTGTCGTCGTGATGCCGACCGTGGGGGCGCGGCGGCATGCCGAGAAGGTGGCGGCGTGGGGCGCGGACGCGGTGCTCGTGCAGGGCGCGGAGGGCGGCGGGCACACCGGCGAGGTGGCCACGACGGTGCTGCTGCCGCAGGTGGTCGACGCCGTGGACATACCGGTCGTGGCGGCGGGCGGGTTCTTCGACGGACGCGGGCTGGTCGCGGCCCTCGCCTATGGGGCGGCGGGTGTGGCGATGGGCACGCGGTTCCTGCTCACCTCGGACTCGACCGTGCCGGACGCGGTGAAGGCACGGTATCTGGCGGCGACCGTACGGGATGTGACGGTCACCCGGGCCGTGGACGGGCTGCCGCACCGCATGCTGCGGACGGAACTGGTCGACGCGCTGGAGCGCTCCGGCCGGGTGCGGGGTGCCCTCCAGGCGGTCCGCAGGGCGGCGGGCTACCGGAGGCTGTCCGGCACGAGCTGGCGCCGCATGCTCCAGGACGGCCGTGCGCTCAAGCACGGCAAGGACCTGACCTGGAGCCAGGTCCTGCTGGCCGCCAACACCCCGATGCTGCTCAAGGCGTCCATGGTGGACGGCCGTACGGATCTGGGGGTGATGGCGTCCGGGCAGGTCGCCGGGGTGATCGACGACCTGCCGTCCTGCGCGGAACTGGTGGAGCGGATCATGAAGGAGGCCGAGGACATCTGCCGAGGGCTCACCGCCCCTCGATAGTGGCTCACAGCCCTCGCTGACGGCTCACAGCCTCTCGATGATCGTCACATTGGCCTGTCCGCCGCCCTCGCACATGGTCTGCAGGCCGAACCGGCCGCCGGTGCGCTCCAGTTCGTGCAGCAGGGTCGTCATCAGCCTCACGCCGGTCGCGCCGAGCGGATGGCCCAGGGCGATGGCGCCGCCGTTGACGTTGACCTTGTCCGGGTCCGCGCCGGTCTCCTTCAGCCAGGCGAGGACGACCGGGGCGAAGGCCTCGTTGATCTCGACGAGGTCGATGTCGTCGATGGCCATGCCGGTCTTCTTCAGGGCGTGGGCGGTGGCCGGGATAGGGGCGGTGAGCATCCGGATCGGGTCCTCGCCGCGCACCGAGAGATGGTGCACGCGCGCGCGTGGGGTGAGGCCGTGGTCGCGCACCGCCCGCTCGGAGGCCAGCAGCATCGCCGCCGCCCCGTCGGAGACCTGGGAGGAGCAGGCGGCGGTGATCGTGCCGCCGTCGAGGACCGGCTTGAGCCCGGCCATCTTCTCCAGGGAGGTGTCCCGGCGCGGGCCCTCGTCGGCGGTGACCTCCCCGTACGGCACGGTCTCGCGGTCGAAGCGGCCCTCGTCGATCGCCCGGGCCGCCCGCCGGTGGGAGCGCAGGGCGAACTCCTCCTGGTCCCGCCGGCTGATCCCCCACTTCGCGGCGATCGTCTCGGCGCCCACGAACTGGTTCACGGGCTTGTCCCCGTACCGTGCCCGCCAGCCCGCGCTGCCGGCGAACGGCCCCTGGGTCAGCCCCAGGGGTTCGGCGGCCTGCCGGGTGGCGAAGGCGATGGGGATCATCGACATGTTCTGCACACCGCCGGCGACCACCAGGTCCTGGGTGCCGGACAGGACGGCCTGTGCCGCGAAGTGCACGGCCTGCTGCGAGGAGCCGCACTGCCGGTCGACGGTCACGCCCGGCACCTCCTCGGGCAGCCCGGCCGCCAGCCAGGCAGTCCGGGCGATGTCCCCGGCCTGCGGCCCCACGGCGTCCAGGCAGCCGAGGACGACGTCCTCCACAGCGGCCGGGTCGACACCCGAGCGGCGCATCAGCTCCCCCAGCGCGTGCGCGCCGAGGTCGGCCGGATGGACCGCGCTCAGCCCTCCCCCGCGCCGCCCGACGGGCGTCCGCACCGCTTCGACGATGTAGGCCTCGGCCATGACAACTCCCTGACAGTTAAGGGCTATTCGCGTACGGCGATCCCGTCCAGCACCATCGACAGGTACTGCCGGGCGATCTCCTCCGGACTGTGCTGTCCGCCCGGGCGGTACCAGGACGCGGCGACCCACACCGTGTCGCGCACGAAGCGGTAGGTGAGCCGGACGTCGAGGTCGGCGCGGAAGGCCCGCTCGGCGACGCCGCGCTCCAGGGTGGACAGCCACGCCTTCTCGAATCTGCGCTGTGACTCGGCGAGGAACGCGAACCGCTCCTGCGCCACGAGCTGCTTGCTCTCCTTCTGGTAGATCGCGACGGCCGGGCGATGCCGGTCGATCTCCCGGAACGACTCGGTGACCAGGGCTTCCAGCGTCTCGCGGGGACCGAGCCCGGCGTCCAGGACGGCGTCGTAGCCGTCCCAGAGCTCGTCGAGGAAGGTCCGCAGGATCTCCTCCAGCATCGATTCCTTGGAGTCGAAGTGGTAGTAGAGGCTGCCCGCGAGCATGCCGGCGTGGTCCGCGATCTTGCGGACGGTGGTGGCGTTGTAGCCCTGCTCGGCGAAGACCTCGGCGGCGGTGCCGAGGAGTTCGCTGCGACGGGCGGGCGCTGCGGTCACCTGGGGTTTCTTCTTCGTGGGAGGCACGGGTCCATTGTCGTCCTAGGGATGGCGGCTGCTGACGGCGACTACTTCTCCCGTCATGTACGAGGAGTAGCCGGAGGCCAGGAACACGATCACGTTGGCCACCTCCCAGGGCTCGGCGTACCGCCCGTAGGCCTCGTGTGCGGTCAGTTCGGCGAGCAGTTCGGGCGTGGTCACCTTCACCAGGTGCGGATGCAGGGCGAGGCTGGGTGCCACGGCGTTGACCCGCACCCCGTAGTCGGCCGCCTCCAGCGCCGCGCAGCGGGTCAGCGCCATCACACCGGCCTTGGCGGCGGCGTAGTGGGCCTGTCCGGCCTGGGCGCGCCAGCCGACGACCGAGGCGTTGTTGACGATCACGCCGCCCCGGGTGTCCTTCATATGACGGAGTGCGGCCCGCACGCACCGGAAGGTGCCGTTCAGTGTCACGTCCAGGACGCGGGTCCACTGGTCGTCGGTCATGTCGACGAGCTGCGCGGTGCCGCCAAGACCGGCGTTGTTGACCACGACGTCGAGACGTCCGTGCTCCCGCACGGCCGTATCGAAGAGCGTGCGCACCTGTGTCTCGTCCGTGACGTCGCAGGGCACGGCGGCGACCGACGCCGCCCCGAACTCGGCGGCCAGTTCCGCCTCGTGCTCCTTGAGCCGCCGCGTGTGCGCGTCGCTGATCAGCACGCGTGCGCCCTCCTCCAGGAGGCGCCGCGCCGTGGCCCCGCCGATCCCCGCGCCGGCCGCCGCGGTGACGACGGCGGTCCGGCCGGTCAGCAGGCCGTGACCGGGCACGTACGACGGACTCTCGACGTCTGTCATGGGCTCACGCTAACCTACCAAACACTTGTTAGGGAAGGAGGGCGGTCGTGGACCTCGCGTTCTCCCCGGCGGACGAGGAGTTCCGCACCGAGGTGCGGGAGTGGCTGCACACGCACGTGCCGAGCGAACCGCTGCCCTCCCTGGAGACGGCGGAGGGTTTCGCGGCGCACCGCGCCTGGGAGGCGGAGCTGGCCGCGGACCGCTGGTCGGTGGTCAACTGGCCGTCGCAGTACGGCGGACGGGACTCCGGTCTGCTGCGGTGGCTGCTCTTCGAGGAGGAGTACTACGCGGCGGGCGCCCCGGGGCGCGTCAGCCAGAACGGCATCCATCTGCTCGCCCCGACCCTCCTCGATCACGGCACCGAGGAGCAGCGGGCCCGGGTCCTGCCCGCGATGGCCTCCGGCGAGGTGATCTGGGCGCAGGCCTGGTCGGAGCCCGAGGCCGGATCCGACCTGGCGTCGCTGCGGGCGAAGGCCGTGCGCACGGACGGCGGCTGGCTGCTGAGCGGCCAGAAGACCTGGTCGTCGCGCGCCGCGTTCGCCGACCGCGCGTTCGGCCTGTTCCGCAGCGACCCGGAGGCCCCGAAACCCCACCAGGGCCTGACGTATCTCATGTTCGGCCTGCGCGCCCCCGGTGTCACGGTCCGCCCGATCGCCCGGCTCGACGGCAAGCCTGCGTTCGCGGAGCTGTTCCTGGACGAGGTCTTCGTACCCGACGAGGACGTGATCGGCGCACCCGGCCAGGGCTGGCGGATCGCGATGTCGACGGCGGGCAACGAACGCGGGCTGATACTCCGCTCCCCCGGCCGGTTCCTCGCCTCCGCGCGGCGGCTGGAGGGGCTGTGGCGGGAGCGGGGCGGTCCGGTGTCGGCGCGGGACCGGGTGGCCGACGCCCTGATCGGCGCGCGGGCCTACCAGCTCTTCACGTACGCGGCGGCCTCCCGCTTCCTGGACGGCGAGGCGGTCGGCCCGGAGTCGAGTCTCAACAAGGTCTTCTGGTCCGAGCTGGACATCGCGCTGCAGGAGACGGCCCTCGACCTCCTCGGCCCGGAGGGCGAGCTGGCGGACACCGACTGGGCGGAGCGGTACGTCTTCGCACTCGCCGGCCCCCTCTACGCGGGCACGAACGAGATCCAGCGCGACATCATCGCCGAGCGCCTGCTCGGCCTGCCGAAGGGGCGCCGCTGATGCCGGGGGCTCCGCCGGGGCCGGGGACCGCGCCACTCGACGAGGGCTTCGAAGGAGCCGCGAGCCTTACCGGAGCGGCCGGCCCGGATGACCCGGCCCCTATCGAAAGGGCACCCATGCGCTTTCTCCTCGACCCCGAGCAACGCGCCTTCGCCGCCTCCCTGGACGCCCTGCTGACGGCGGCCGGCACAGCGGCGGTGGTGCGGGAGTGGAGCCGGGGTGACCATGCGAGCGGGCGGGCGCTGTGGTCCCGGGTCGCGGAAGCGGGCGTGTTCGCGCTGGCGGTCCCCGAGGAGTACGAGGGCCTGGGGCCACGCCCCGTCGAACTGGCCGTCGCGTTCATCGAGTTGGGCCGCCATGCCGTACCGGGCCCGCTGGTCGAGACGATCACGGCGGCGGTGCTGCTCACGGGGGCCGGCCCGGGGATCGCCAAGCGGCTGCTGCCGGGACTGGCGGCCGGGGAGACCATGGCGACGGTGGCGCAGCATGGCGCTTACGCCCTCGACGGCGACGCCGCCACCCTCCGCCTCGCCCTCGCCCCCGACGGCATCCGGCTCTCCCCCGGCCACGGCCCCGTCCGCCCCTCCCTCGACCCGGCCCGCCGCCTCACTCCCCTCGCCCCCGGCGGCGAAGTCCTCGACACCGCCATAGAACAAGCCCTCGTCTGGGCCCGGCTCGCCACCGCCGCCCAGGCCCTCGGCGTGGGCCTCGCGCTGCTCGACAGAACCGTCGCGTACGTCAAGCAGCGCAGCCAGTTCGGGGTGCCCATCGGCTCGTTCCAGGCGGTCAGGCACCGGCTGGCCGACGCGAAGATCGCCCTGGAGTTCGCGCGCCCGCTGGTGTTCGGCGCCGCGCTGACCATGGGTCCTGCCGATGTCGCCGCCGCCAAGGTCGCCGCGTGCGAGGCGGCGTACGGCACCGCGCGCACCGCACTGCAGCTGCACGGCGCGATCGGCTACACGGCGGAGTGCGACCTGTCGCTGTGGCTGACCAAGGCCCGGGCCCTGCGCACCGCCTGGGGCGATCCCGGGGAGTGCCGGGCCCTGGTCGTCAGTGCGGCTGGTGATCGCCGCTGGTGATCTGCCGGTACTCCTCCACCGTCGGCTTCTCGATCCGCGCGTCGAGCCCGAACATGGCCTTCGCGAGCCGGGCCCGCAGCCGCTCGGACCGTTTGACCTTGCGGCGGACCCCGCCCGCGTCGACCTCGGGCCCGATCTCGTACGGCGGGTTCTGCTCGTGCTGGGTGAGGGTGAACAGCTCGCTCTGCGCGAGGGGCTCGTGCAGCTCGATGTACTCGCCGTTGGGCAGCCGCTTGATCGTGCCCGTCTCCCTGCCGTGCAGCACCTTGGCGCGGTCGCGGCGCTGCAGGCCCATGCAGATCTTCTTCGTCACCATGAAGGCGACGACCGGCAGCACGAAGACACCGATCCGCACGAACCAGGTGATCGCGTTGATGGACAGATGCAGATGGGTGGCCACAATGTCGTTGCCACCGCCGATCAGCAGCACCGCGTACAGGGTCAGCCAGGCCACGCCCAGGCCGGTCCGCACGGGCGCGTTGCGCGGCCGGTCCAGAATGTGGTGCTCGCGCTTGTCGCCGGTGATCCACGCCTCGATGAAGGGATAGACGCCGAGGGCGAGCAGGATCAGCGGGAAGAGCGAGAAGGGGATGAACACGCCCAGGACGAGCGTGTGCCCCCAGAGGTTGATCTCCCATCCCGGCATCACCCGGATCAGGCCCTCGGAGAACCCGAGGTACCAGTCGGGCTGGGCGCCCGTGGTGACCAGGTCGGGTCTGTAGGGGCCGAAGGCCCACACGGGGTTGATCTGGGCGACCGCGCCCATCACCGTCAGGACGCCGAAGACGAGGAAGAAGAAGCCGCCCGCCTTGGCCATGTAGACCGGCAGGAAGGGCATCCCGACGACCGACCGCTCCTTGCGTCCGGGGCCCGGGAACTGGGTGTGCTTGTGGTAGAAGACCAGGATCAGATGGGCGGCGATCAGGCCCAGCATGAGCCCGGGCAGCAGCAGGATGTGGACGGGGTACAGCCGCGAGATGATGTCCTCGCCCGGGAACTCCCCGCCGAAGAGGAAGAACGACAGATACGTTCCGACGATCGGGATCGACAGGATCGCGCCCTGCGCGAAGCGGATGCCGGTACCGGAGAGCAGGTCGTCGGGGAGCGAGTAGCCGGTCAGGCCGGTGATGATGCCGAGCATCAGCAGGGTCCAGCCGAAGACCCAGTTGATCTCGCGCGGCTTGCGGAAGGCGCCCGTGAAGAACACCCGCATCATGTGCACCAGCATGCCGGTGATGAAGACCAGCGCCGCCCAGTGGTGGATCTGCCGGATCAGCAGCCCGCCGCGCACATCGAAGCTGATGTCCAGCGTGGACTCGAAGGCCTTGCTCATGAGCACGCCGTTGAGCTCGGTGTAGGAGCCGTTGTAGACGACCTCCTGCATGCTCGGCTCGAAGAACAGGGTGAGGTAGACGCCCGTGAGGATCAGCACGATGAAGCTGTAGAGGGTGACCTCGCCCAGCATGAAGGACCAGTGGTCGGGGAAGACCTTGCGCATGTTGGCCTTGGCCAGCCCGTAGAGCCCGAGCCGCCCGTCCGCCCAGTCGGCGAGCTGCTCGCCCTTGCCTACGGGAGGTCTCCTGCGAGCGGAGTCCGTCCCGTACACCCGTCGTGCGCCGTCGTCGCCCATACGTCGTCGCCTCCCCGTCGGATCCTTCCCAGCGTGGCACGGCATCGCGACGGTGCAAATGGGGCGTATGGACGGATAGGCCAAGGGGACGAGCGGGTGACCGCGCCGGGCTCAGGCCGGTGGCACGATCCCCTGGGCCCGGGCGGCGGCCAGCCACCTCGGGAACTCGCCCACCAGCCGGTCGTACAGCTCGGCGTCCGGCACCCTCCGCGGATCCTCGCCCGCGTGGAAGAACCCGGCGTTGTCGACGATCCGCTTGCCCGGCACAGGCAGCTCGTCCAGCTTGCGCAGGAAGTCGAACTGCTTGCTGTCCGGGTCGCCGAAGCCGATGAACTGCCAGAACAGCGGCAGCCTCGCCGCTTTGCACAGATACCGCTCGGCGGCGAGCTTGCTGAGGGGGCCGCCGTCGGTCTGGAAGATCACGAGGGCGGGCTCGGTCGCACCGCTGTCGAGGTAGTGGTCGATGACGGCGTCCATGGCCAGGTGGTAGTTGGTCTTGCCCATGTGCCCGAGCCCGGCCACGATCCGGTCGATCCGCCCCTCGTGGTCGGCCAGGGCGATCCCGGTCTCGGCGTCGATGCCGGTGGAGAAGAACACGACCGGCACGGTGCCGTCGTCGTCCAGGTGCGCCGACAGTCCGAGCACCCGGTCGGCGAGCGCCTGCACGCTGCCGTCCTTGTAGTACGGCCGCATCGAGCCGGAGTGGTCGACCACGAGGTAGACCGCGGCCCGCAGCCCGTCGAGGCCGTGTTTCGTGAGGGACACCCCGGCGCTCTTGTAGAGGTTCACCAGCGCGGGAGCGGTCTCCTGGACCTTGCTCAGACTGATCGCGACCATGGCCCCCACCTTCTCACTCCTCGGTGACCACTCCGTCGCTCAGCTCCAGCACCCGGTCGGCCAGGCCGAGGAGTTGGGGGTCGTGGGTGGCGACGAGGGCCGTGACGCCCTCGCTGCGGACCACGGCCCGCAGCAGTTCCATCACCGCCAGGCCGGTCGCGGCGTCGAGCTGGCCGGTCGGCTCGTCGGCGAGCAGCAGGGCCGGGCGGTTGGCGAGGGCCCGGGCGATGGCGACCCGCTGCTGCTGGCCGCCGGAGAGTTCGGCGGGCCGCTGTGTCTCATGGCCGGCGAGGCCCACCAGGGCCAGGAGCAGCGCCACCCGCTCCTCGCGTTCGCGCGGCTCGGCCCGGCGCAGCCGCAGCGGCACGCCCACGTTCTCGGCGGCGGTGAGGATGGGGATCAGCCCGAAGGACTGGAAGACGAAACCGATCCGGTCGCGGCGCAGTTCCAGCAGTTCGCTCCCGCTCAGCGCCGACAGGTCGGTGCCGCCCACGACGACACGGCCGCTCTGCGGGGAGTCCAGGCCGCCGATCATATGGAGCAGGGTCGTCTTGCCGGAGCCCGAACGGCCTTTGAGGGCGACCAGTTCCCCGCGCCGGACGGCGAAGGAGGCACCGCGCAGCGCGTGCACGATCGCGGCGCCCGTGCCGTAGGAATGGTGCAGGTCCGCCACCCGCAGCATCGGCTCGTCGGACGCGTCGGCGGCGAGGGCGGCACCGGACCCCGGGCTGGTGTTCTCGGTCATCATCGCATCCCATACGGAACCGGTCCGGATGGTCAAGAGTGCAACAACCCGCATTCGAACTCATGTGCCTGATCGGTAACTCCGTGATATGCATGCCGGGTTGGGGGAAATGCGGCTCGGCTCGGGTGGGGGAAGCGTGACCGGCTTACTGCTGCTGCGCCTGCGTGCGCATCGGCTGCTCCTCGTGGCTGCCCTGCTCGCCGTACTGCTGACCACCTCGGTGCTCGCCGCCCTCGCGGCCTTCTCGGGCTCCGTCGGGGACGCGGCGCTGCGCGGCGCCCTGGGCGGACGGGACGCGGCCTCCGCCTCCCTCCTCGTCGAGGCGGACGTGCCCCGGGAGCGGCGGGACGCGGCGCAGCGGGCGGTGGAGCAAGGGGCGCGTGAGGCGTTCGGCGGGCTGCCGGTGACCGTGCGGACACTTCAGCGGTCCGGGCCGTACGCGCTGCCCCGTTCCCTCCAGGACGCCGACGCCCGCGCCGGACAGCCCGACCTCACGCATCTCGCCGCCCTGGACCGGTCGCGGATCCGGACGGTCGCGGGCAGCCTGCCTGGTCCGGCCCCGGCGGAGCGCTCGGCCGCCGTGCCCGTCGCCCTGCCCGAGGCGGCGGCCGACCGGCTGAAGCTGCGGCCCGGGGCGCGCGTCACGCTCACCGACCGGCTGGGCGGCAAGCCGCTGCGGGTACGGGTGACCGGCGTGTACCGGGCGGCCGACAGCTCCGATCCCTACTGGCAGGCGGACACCCTCGGCGGCCAGGGTGTGCGCACCGTCGCCTTCACCACCTACGGGCCGCTGCTGGCGGACGAGTCGGTGCTCGCCTCCGGCCGCACCTCCGAGGACGGCACCGGCTGGGTGGCGACGGCCGACTACCGGACCCTGACCACCGACGGCATCGGCGCGCTCCGCGCGGCGACCGTCCGCGCCGCCGGGGCGCTGCGCGAGGACCCGGCGCTCGGGGGCGAGGCGGACGTGCGCACGGGGCTGCCCGAGGTGCTCGACGGGACCGGGCGGGCCCTGCTGGTGTCCCGGTCCACCCTGATGATCGTCTCGGTGCAGCTGGTGCTGCTCGCCGGGTACGCGCTGCTGCTGGTGGCACGGCTCCTGGACAGCGAGCGGGCCGGCGAGACCGAACTGCTGCGGGCCAGGGGCGGATCACGCCGCCGGATCGCCTCACTCGCCGCGCAGGAGGCGCTGCTGCTGGCGGTACCGGCCGCCGTGTGTGCCGCGCTGCTGTCCGGCCCGCTGGCCCGGCTGCTCGCCCGGTGGTCCTCGCTCGACCGGATCGGACTGCGGCTCGACACCGCCCCGACGGGCCTGGTCTGGCTGGTCGCGGGCGGGGTGGCGGCGGCGTGCGCCCTGGCGGTCGTGGGGCCCGCGCTGGCGGCGACGGCGGGCACACCGGCGAGGCTGCGACGGGTGCGGGCCGCGACGTCGGCGGCTCCGGTGCGGGCCGGAGCCGATGTGGGGCTGCTGCTGATCGCGGGCGTGGCGTACTGGCAGCTCGACCGGCAGACCGACGCGACCGGCGGCGGGGTGCTGAGCCGGGACCGGGCCGGGGAGCTGGGCATCGATCCGCTGCTGGTCGCGGCGCCCGCGCTGGCGCTGCTGGCGGGCACGGTCCTGACGCTGCGTCTGCTGCCGCTCGCGGCCCGGCTCGCGGAGCGGCGGTCCGCCGGCGGGCGCGGGCTGCCGACGGCGCTGGCGGGGTGGCAGTTCAGCCGGCGTCCGCTGCGCGGGGCGGGTCCGGTGCTGCTGCTGGTCATCGCCGTGGCGACCGGAATGCTGGCGATCGGGCACGGCGCGTCCTGGGACCGGTCGCAGGACGACCAGGCCGACTTCCGGGCGGGCGCCTCCGTTCGGGTCCTCGACCAGCGGCCCGGCAGTCCGGGGCAGTCCGGTCTCTACACGGGGCTGCCCGGGGCCCGGGACACCGCTCCCGCGCACCGCACCACCCTGGCCCTCTCCGGCGGCCGCCAGGCGACGGCCCTCGCCCTGGACACCTCCCACGCCGGGCAGGAGATGCTGATGCGCGGCGATCTCGCCGACGAGCCCCCGGCGAAGCTGCTGCGGGCACTGGCCCCGCCCGCGCGGGAGGAGGGCCGGGCGATACTGCTGCCCGAAGGCACCCGGCGGCTCGCGCTCGACGTGCGGATCACCGACGTGGCCGCACGGAACGGACGCTCCCCCTCCGCCCGCACGCCCCAGCTCACGGTGGTCGTCGAGGACCGGTACGGCATCGGGTACCGGATGGGCGCCGGGACCGTCCCGGTGGACGGCCGGGTCCACCGGGTCGCGCTCGACCTGGACCGGACGGCGACGGGCCTGCGCGCCGCCCCCGCCGGGCCCTTGCGGCTGACCGGGCTCCAGCTCGACGACACCTCTCCCGCCGGCGACGCCGAGAAGCATCGGTTCACCGTCGAACGGCTGCTCGCCACCGGCCGCGACGGCTCCGCCCGGACCGTGCCCGCGCCCGCCGGCACGGGCTGGCGGGGCGTGTGGTCGGTGACGGAGAACGGCGAGGTCGTCGACCGCTCGGCCGCGCAGCCCGCCGTGTCCGGGACCGCGCCGCTGACCGTGTCGTACGGCACCGGCTCCGACGGCATCGAGAGTGTCGGAACGCCGCCGGTCTACACCGTCCGTGTCGCCACCGCCGGGGCGAAGGCGCCCCGGGTCCTCGCCGCCGTCGCCACCCGGGACTTCCTGCGGGCGTCGGGGTCCGAGGCCGGGGACGACATCGACGTACCGCTCTCCGGGGAACAGCTGCGGGTGCGGATCGCGGGGGTGGTCGAGGAGCTGCCGACCACCGCCACCGGCTTGGACGGAAAGGCCGTGGACGGCGGGGCCCTGCTGCTCGATCTGCGTGCCGTCGACGCCGTGCTGGCCCAGCGGGGCAGTGCGCCGCTCGACCCCACCGAGTGGTGGGTGAGCGCCGCCCCCGGCAAGGCCGCCGAGATCGCCGCGGCACTGCGGGCGCGCCCCGACGTCGAAGCGCGGCAGGTGCTGGTGCGGGACGAGACCGCCGCCGAGCTGCTGCGCGACCCGCTCGGCGCCGGGCCGCGCTCGGCGCTGACGGCCGTCGCGGTGGCCGCCGTGGCACTCGCCGCCGGGGGGTTCGCGGTGAGCGCCGCCGGGTCGCGGCGGGAGCGGTCCGCCGAGTTCGCGGTGCTGCGCGCCCTGGGCACACCCCGCCGGGATCTCGCCCGGCTGGTGGCGACGGAGCAGAGCCTGCTCATCGGGGTCGGTCTGCTCGCCGGGCTCGGTCTGGGCACCGTCCTGACCCGGGCCGTCGTCCCGCTGATCGTGCTGACCTCCGGTGCCGCGCGGCCGGTCCCGTCCGTCCTCGTCGAACTCCCGGCGCACCGCGTGGCCCTGCTCCTCGCGGGGGTGGCCGCCCCGCTCCTGCTGATCACCGCCGCGTCGGCGCTGCGCCGTGCCGAGCCGGCGGTCGCGCTGCGCCATCAAGGGGAGGACTGAGATGCCGCCGAGGGAACAGGGCGCGCCCTGGGTACGGACACGGCTGCGGGCCGCGCCCGTGGCCACCGTCGCCTTCGGTGTGCTGGTGCTGGTCACGGCGTTCCTCGCGGCCGTCCTGCCCCGGGCCGTCGAGGCGTACGAGACGGGCGGGCTGCGCGCGGCGGTCGCCGGTGCGCCCCCCGAGTCCACCGTGCTGGAGCTGAAGGCGGTGCAGCCCGGTCTCGAACTGCCGGAGCAGGACCGTGCGGACGAGGTCCTGCCGAAGGCGCTGAAGGCCGTCGACAGCGAGGCGCGGGCGCTGCTGCCCGCACCGCTGCGGGCGGACCCGGCCGAGTCGGCGTACGGGGTGCGGACCGCGAAGAGCCTGGAGGCCCAGGAGGCGTCGCTGCCCCGGCCCGACGGGCTGCCGCCCCGCTTCACCCTGGCCACGCAGTCGGGACTGGCCGGCCACGCCACCGTCCGGGAGGGCCGGCTGCCGGCCGCGAAGACCCCGGTGACCGTGGACACCAGGGTGGTGGAAGGAGCCGTGACCGCCGAGACCGCACGCTCGCTGGGGCTGCGGACCGGCGCCACGCTCACCCTGGCCGGCTTCCTGGACGGGCCGCTGACCGTGCGGATCACCGGCGTCGTCGAACCCCGGCACCCGCAGCGGAGTTACTGGTCCGCCGAGCCGATCCTGCGCACCCCGGGCCTGACCTCCAACGGCGGCCGTCTCCCGCTGAACTACTGGGAGGCGGGCGTCCTGCTGGCGCCGGAGGCCGCGCCGGCGCTGCTCGGCGGGCAGGGCGAGCCGGAGAAGTACTGGCGGTTCGCGCCCGCGACCGGGCGGCTCACCGGGTCGGACACCTCGGCGCTCGTCGAGGCGGTCGCCTCCCTGGAGGACGGGCCCGGGCTGGTGCGGATGCGCGGGGCCGCCGGTCCGACGGCGCAGGTGTTCACCGGCCTGGAGCAGATCGCCGGCTCCTACACCCAGACCCTCGACGCGATCACGCCCGTGGTCGCCGTCGCGGCCTTCGGCATCGCCGCGGTCGCCGTGGTCGTCCTGGTGATGAGCGGTGGCCTGGCCGCCGCCCGCCGGGACGCCGAACTCGCCCTGCTGCGGGCCCGGGGCGGCTCCCTGCCCGGCATCGCCGGGCGGCTGCTGGCCGAGGCCGCGGTGCCGGCGGTGCCCGCGGCGGCGTGCGGTCTGCTGCTCGCGGTGCTCGTCGTTGACGCGGGCCGGCCGCTGCCCGCCGTCCTCGGGGCGGGCGCGGTGGCCCTGCTCGCCTGTGCCGTGCTGCCGGTGCGCGCGGTCGTGGCGCATCGCAGGCCGCGCGCGCACCGGGAGCGCGACGACCTCGCCCACGCCAGGCCCGGCGCGCGCCGCACTGTCGCCGAACTGACCCTGCTGGTGCTGGCCGTGGGCTCGGTGGCGGCACTGCGCCGCCGCGGTGCGGAGGCGACGGGCGACCTGCTGGTGAGCGCCGCCCCGGTGCTCATCGGGCTGGTCGCCGCGCTGGTCCTGGTACGGCTGTACCCGCTGCCCCTGCGGTGGGCCGCCGGCCCGGCCGGACGGCTGCGCGGCGTGGTCGGGTTCCTGTCGCTGGCCCACGCGGGCCGCTCCCCGGCCGCGGTCGCCACGCTGCCGCTGCTGGCCCTGCTGACGGCCCTGACCACGGCCGCGTTCGGGGGGTCCGTGCTGACGGGCGTGGCGGACGCCCGGGACCGGGCCGCGCTGCTGGAGACGGGCGCGGACGTACGGATCTCCA
This sequence comes from Streptomyces sp. NPDC057099, assembly GCF_042671245.1. Taxonomy (NCBI): domain Bacteria; kingdom Bacillati; phylum Actinomycetota; class Actinomycetes; order Kitasatosporales; family Streptomycetaceae; genus Streptomyces; species Streptomyces sp. NPDC057099. The sequence goes on along the minus strand of NZ_JBHUTX010000006.1, from coordinate 42,319 downwards.
CGACCGACGGCGACCCGCTCCCGGCGGGGCTGGCGCGGGCGGTGGGAGCGGTGGCGGGCGTGGGGCAGGTCGCCCCCGTCGGCGTCGAGTTCGCCAAGGAGCGGGCGTCCGACACGTCGCGGTCGCTGACGGTGGTCGGGGTCGAGCCGGACTCCTACGCGGGGCTGGCCCGGCAGATGGGACTCGGGGAGTTCCCGGCCGACCGGCTGCGGTCCGAGGGCGGGGTCCGGGACGCCGTCGCCTCCCCCGAGGTCGCCGAGCGGCTCGGGCGGGAGCCGCGCCGGATCGTGCTGCCGGGCGGAGCCGTCACGGTGCGGATCACCGCCGTGCGCCCCGGTACCCCGGCCGTCCCCGAGGGCGAGTTCCTGCTGGTCGACGCGGCGGGGCTGAAGGACTTCGACCGCCCCACGGTCCTGCTGGCGGCCGGTGCCGGGCTGGACGCGAAGGCGCTGCGGGCGGCCGTGCGCGGCGCCGGGCCGGACCTCTCCGTGGAACTGCGCGGCGAGGCACGCGCGGCGCTGGCCGACTCGCCGTTGCAGTCGGGCGCGGAACGGATCTACGTCTGGGCCGTCGCCGGAAGCGCGGGGTACGCCCTGCTCGCCCTGGTGCTCGGGCTGCTGCGGTCGGCACCGGAACGGGCGGCGCTGCTGGCCCGGCTGCGCACCCTGGGCCTGACGGCCCGCCAGGGGCGGCGGCTGCTGGGCCTGGAGGCGCTGCCCCAGACGCTGCTCGCGGCCGGCGGGGGCATGGCCGTCGGCTGGGCCGCGGTGGTGCTGCTCGCCCCCGGCATCGACCTGGAGCGGCTCGCGCTGGCCGGCGCGTCCGGCGTCACGGCACCGGGGCGCGTCACGCTGCGGGCCGACGCGTGGGCGCTGGCCCTGCCCGCCGTCGGAGCGGTGCTGCTGGCGGGGGCGGTGGCCGTCGCGCAGGCCTGGTGGGCGGGACGCCGGACACCGATCACTCACCTCAGGGCAGGAGACATGCGATGAGCGGTACGACGGAGTCGCTCGCGGAACTGGAGCAGCGGGCGACGCGGCACCGCGACCGGCCCGCGTACGGGCACGACGCCCTGATCGCCTGCGACCGGCTGGTACGGATCTTCGCCAAGCGCGGCGGCGGTGACGCCATGGAGGTGCAGGCGCTCCAGGGGCTCGATCTCCTGGTGCGGGACGGCGAGTTGATGGCCCTGGTGGGGGCGTCCGGCAGCGGCAAGTCGACGTTGATGAACATCCTCGCGGGCCTGGACGTCCCGACCGCGGGCGCGGCGAAGGTCGCGGGCCGCGATCTGCTGGCGATGGACGCGAAGGCGCGGTTGCGCTACCGGCGCGAGGTGGTCGGCTTCGTCTGGCAGCAGACGGCACGCAATCTGCTGCCGTATCTGACGGCGGCGCAGAACGTCGCCCTGCCCATGCAACTGGCGGGCGGCTCGCGGAGGAAGCGCGCCGGACGGGCGGACGAGCTGCTGGCCATGCTCGGGGTCGCCGACTGCCGGGACCGGCGTCCCAGCCAGATGTCCGGCGGTCAGCAGCAGCGCGTGGCGATCGCCGTCGGTCTGGCCAACTCCCCCGCCGTCCTGCTCGCCGACGAGCCGACCGGCGAACTGGACTCGGCGACCGGGCAGCAGGTCTTCGCGGCGTTCCGCCGGGCCAACGAGGAGCTGGGCACGACGATCGTCATCGTCACGCACGACCAGGCGGTCGCCGGCGAGGTCCGCCGCACGGTCGCGATCCGCGACGGCCGCACCTCGACGGAGGTACTGCGCCGCACGGAGATCGACGAGGCGGGCCAGGAGTCCCTGGTGGCCCGCGAGTACGCGATGCTCGACCGCGCGGGCCGCCTCCAGCTGCCGGACGAGTACACGACGGCGCTGGGCATGGCGGACCGGGTGCTGCTGGAGCTGGAGGAGGACCACATCCAGGTGTGGCCGGACGGACACGGCTGACGGCATGCGACAACGCCTGCCCGGTCGTCCGGTCGGGGACTGTGGGGCAGGCGCTGTCTCGGGGGGTCTGGGGGGGGAAGCCCCCCCCAGATAACCCGCCCGTACGCCTTTGTACGGGACGTTCAGGGGGTGCGCGTCAGACCATCAGCGCACGGTCCGTCGGGCGGATCGGGGCCGGCAGCTCGCTGGCGCCCGCGAGGCGGCGGTCCACCCCGCGTGCGGCCGAGCGGCCCTCCGCGATCGCCCACACGATGAGCGACTGGCCGCGGCCCGCGTCACCGGCGACGAACACGCCCGGCACGTTGGTCTGGAAGTCGGCGTCGCGGGCGATGTTGCCCCGCTCGTCGAGGTCCAGGCCGAACTGCTCGACCAGGCCGTTGTCGCGGTCGGTGCCGGTGAAGCCCATGGCGAGGGTGACCAGCTGGGCGGGGATCTTGCGCTCGCTGCCCGGCTTCGGGGTCAGCTTGCCGTCGATGAACTCCACCTCGGTGAGGTGCAGCCACTGGACGTTGCCGTCCTCGTCGCCCTCGAAGTGGGTCGTCGAGACGGAGTAGACCCGCTCGCCGCCCTCCTCGTGCGCGGAGGTGACCTTGTAGAGCATGGGGAACGTCGGCCACGGCTGGTGCGGGGCACGGTCCTCGCCCGGCTGGGGCATGATCTCCAGCTGCGTGACGGAGGCCGCGCCCTGGCGGTGGGCGGTGCCCACGCAGTCCGCGCCGGTGTCGCCGCCGCCGATGACCACGACGTGCTTGCCCTCGGCCGTGATGGGGGGCGCCACGAAGTCGCCCTCCTGGACCTTGTTGGACAGGGGCAGGTACTCCATGGCCTGGTAGATGCCCTGGAGCTCGCGGCCGGGCACCGGCAGATCGCGGGCCGTGGTCGCGCCGACGGCCAGGACCACCGCGTCGTACCGCTTCTTCAGGTCCGTCGCCTTCAGGTCGCGGCCGATCTCGATGCCCGTACGGAAGCGGGTGCCCTCCGCGCGCATCTGCTCGATACGGCGGTTGATGTGCCGCTTCTCCATCTTGAACTCGGGGATGCCGTAGCGGAGGAGGCCTCCGATGCGGTCCGCGCGCTCGTAGACGGCGACCGTGTGGCCGGCCCGGGTGAGCTGCTGGGCGGCGGCCAGACCGGCCGGGCCCGAGCCGACGACCGCGACCGTCTTGCCGGACAGGCGCTCCGGGATCTGCGGGGCGACGTCCCCGGTCTCCCACGCCTTGTCGATGATCGAGACCTCGACGTTCTTGATGGTGACGGCCGGCTGGTTGATGCCGAGCACACACGCCGACTCGCAGGGAGCGGGGCACAGACGGCCCGTGAACTCCGGGAAGTTGTTCGTCGCGTGCAGCCGCTCCGAGGCGGCGGCCCAGTCCTCGCGGTAGGCGTAGTCGTTCCACTCGGGGATGAGGTTCCCCAGCGGACAGCCGTTGTGGCAGAACGGGATGCCGCAGTCCATGCAGCGGCTGGCCTGCTTGCTGATGATGGGCAGCAGGGAGCCGGGGACGTAGACCTCGTTCCAGTCCTTGAGGCGCTCCTCGACCGGACGGGACTTGGCGACCTCGCGGCCGTGGTTCAGAAAGCCCTTCGGGTCAGCCATTGATCGCCGCCTCCATCATCTTCTCGTGGGTCTCGGTCTCGGAGAGACCGGCTCGCTCGGCGGCGTCCTTGGCGGCGAGCACTGCCTTGTACGTGCTGGGGATGATCCTGCTGAAGCGCTCGACGGCGGTGTCCCACTCGGCCAGGAGCTTCTCGGCGACGGTCGAGCCCGTCTCCTCCTGGTGGCGGCGGACCACGTCGTGCAGCCACTGCTTGTCGGTGTCGTCCAGCGGCTCGACGGCGTCCACGTTGCCGACGTTGACGTTGTCGCGGTCCAGGTCGATGACGTACGCGATACCGCCGGACATACCGGCCGCGAAGTTGCGGCCCGTCTCGCCGAGCACCACCGCGTGACCACCGGTCATGTACTCGCAGCCGTGGTCGCCCACACCCTCGGAGACGACCGTGGCGCCGGAGTTGCGGACGCAGAACCGCTCGCCCGTACGACCGCGCAGGAACAGCTCGCCGCCGGTAGCGCCGTAGGCGATGGTGTTGCCCGCGATCGTCGAGTACTCGGCGAGGTGGTCGGCGCCGCGGTCCGGGCGGACGATGACCCGGCCGCCGGAGAGGCCCTTGCCGACGTAGTCGTTGGCGTCGCCCTCCAGGCGCAGCGTGACACCGCGCGGCACGAACGCGCCGAAGGACTGGCCGGCGGAACCGGTGAAGGTGATGTCGACGGTGTCCTCGGGCAGGCCCGCGCCGCCGAACTTCTTCGTCACCTCGTGGCCGAGCATGGTGCCGACCGTGCGGTTGATGTTGCGGATCTGCACCTGGGCGCGCACCGGCTGGGCCTCGGTGGCGTCCGAGGCGGACAGGGCGTCGGCGGCCAGCTTGATCAGCTGGTTGTCGAGCGCCTTCTCCAGACCGTGGTCCTGGGCGATCAGCTGATGGCGGACCGCGCCCTCGGGCAGCTCGGGCACGTGGAACAGCGGCTCCAGGTCCAGGCCCTGCGCCTTCCAGTGGTCGACCGCGCGGGTGACGTCGAGGGCCTCGGCGTGACCGACGGCCTCCTCAATGGAGCGGAAGCCCAGCTCGGCGAGGATCTCGCGAACCTCTTCGGCGATGTACTTGAAGAAGTTCACGACGTACTCGGCCTTGCCGGAGTAGCGCTCGCGCAGCGTCGGGTTCTGGGTGGCGATGCCGACCGGGCAGGTGTCCAGGTGGCAGACGCGCATCATGACGCAGCCGGAGACGACGAGCGGCGCGGTCGCGAAACCGAACTCCTCGGCGCCGAGCAGCGCGGCGATGACCACGTCGCGGCCGGTCTTCAGCTGGCCGTCGGTCTGCACGACGATGCGGTCGCGCAGGCCGTTGAGCAGCAGCGTCTGCTGGGTCTCGGCGAGGCCGAGCTCCCAGGGACCGCCGGCGTGCTTGAGCGACGTCAGCGGCGAGGCACCCGTACCACCGTCGTGGCCGGAGATCAGGACGACGTCCGCGTGCGCCTTCGAGACACCCGCGGCGACCGTGCCGACGCCGACCTCCGAGACCAGCTTGACGTGAATCCGCGCCTGCGGGTTCGCGTTCTTCAGGTCGTGGATCAGCTGGGCCAGGTCCTCGATGGAGTAGATGTCGTGGTGCGGCGGCGGCGAGATGAGGCCGACGCCCGGCGTCGAGTGACGCGTCTTGGCGACCCACGGGTAGACCTTGTGGCCGGGCAGCTGGCCGCCCTCGCCGGGCTTGGCGCCCTGGGCCATCTTGATCTGGATGTCGTCCGCGTTGACCAGGTACTCGGAGGTCACACCGAAGCGGCCGGAGGCGACCTGCTTGATGGACGACCGGCGGGCCGGGTCGTACAGACGCTCCGCGTCCTCGCCGCCCTCACCGGTGTTGGACTTGCCGCCCAGCTGGTTCATGGCGATGGCGAGGGTCTCGTGCGCCTCCTGGGAGATGGAGCCGTACGACATGGCGCCCGTCGAGAACCGCTTGACGATCTCGGAGACCGGCTCGACCTCGTCGATGGAGATCGGCTGCCGGCCCGACTTGAAGCCGAACAGGCCGCGCAGCGTCATCAGCCGCTCGGACTGCTCGTTCACGCGCTCGGTGTACTTCTTGAAGATGTCGTAGCGGCCGGAGCGCGTGGAGTGCTGCAGGCGGAAGACCGTGTCCGGGTCGAACAGGTGCGGCTCGCCCTCGCGGCGCCACTGGTACTCGCCGCCTATCTCCAGCGCGCGGTGCGCCGGGGCGATGCCGGAGGCCGGGTAGGCCTTGGCGTGGCGGGCGGCGACCTCCTTGGCGATGACGTCGATGCCGACGCCGCCGATCTTGGTGGCCGTGCCGTTGAAGTACGCCTCGACGAAGGTCTCGTCCAGGCCGACGGCCTCGAAGACCTGGGCTCCGCGGTAGGAGGCGACGGTCGAGATGCCCATCTTGGACATGACCTTCAGCACGCCCTTGCCGAGGGCGTAGATGAGGTTGCGGATGGCCTGCTCGGCCTCGATGCCGGGCAGGAAGGTGCCGGCGCGGACCAGGTCCTCGACGGACTCCATCGCCAGGTACGGGTTGACGGCGGCGGCGCCGTAGCCGATGAGCAGGGCGACGTGGTGGACCTCGCGGACGTCACCGGCCTCGACCAGCAGGCCCACCTGGGTGCGCTGCTTGGTGCGGATGAGGTGGTGGTGGACGGCCGCGGTGAGCAGCAGCGACGGGATCGGCGCGTGCTCGGCGTCGGAGTGGCGGTCCGACAGGACGATCAGCCGGGCGCCGTTCTCTATGGCGGCGTCGGCCTCGGCGCAGATCTCATCGATGCGCGCGGCCAGCGTGTCACCGCCGCCGTGCACCCGGTACAGGCCGGAGAGCGTCGCGGCCTTGAAGCCGGGCATGTCGCCGTCGGCGTTGATGTGGATGAGCTTGGCCAGCTCGTCGTTGTCGATGACCGGGAAGGGCAGCAGGACGCTGCGGCAGGAGGCCGCGTTCGGGTCGAGCAGGTTGCCCTGCGGGCCCAGCGCGGAGCGCAGCGAGGTGACGAGCTCCTCGCGGATCGCGTCCAGCGGCGGGTTGGTGACCTGCGCGAACAGCTGGGTGAAGTAGTCGAAGAGCAGCCGCGGGCGGTCCGAGAGCGCCGCGATCGGCGAGTCGGTGCCCATCGAGCCGATCGGCTCGGCACCGGCCTTGGCCATCGGCGCGACGAGGACGCGCAGCTCCTCCTCGGTGTAGCCGAAGGTCTGCTGGCGGCGGGTGACCGAGGCGTGGGTGTGGACGATGTGCTCGCGCTCGGGCAGGTCGCCCAGCTCGATCTCGCCGGCTTCCAGCCACTCCGCGTACGGGTTCTCGGCGGCGAGTTCGGCCTTGATCTCGTCGTCCTCGATGATGCGGTGCTCGGCGGTGTCGACGAGGAACATGCGGCCGGGCTGGAGGCGGCCCTTGCGGACGACCTTGGCCGGGTCGATGTCCAGGACGCCGACCTCGGAGCCGAGGACGACGAGGCCGTCGTCGGTGACCCAGTAGCGGCCGGGGCGCAGACCGTTGCGGTCGAGCACGGCGCCGACCTGGACGCCGTCGGTGAAGGTGACACAGGCCGGGCCGTCCCAGGGCTCCATCATCGTGGAGTGGTACTGGTAGAAGGCGCGCCGGGCCGGGTCCATGGAGTCGTGGTTCTCCCACGCCTCCGGGATCATCATCAGCACGGAGTGCGGCAGGGAGCGGCCGCCCAGGTGCAGGAGTTCGAGGACCTCGTCGAAGGAGGCGGAGTCGGAGGCGTCCGGCGTACAGACCGGGAAGATCCGCTCTATGGCCTTGTCGTCCGAGCCGAACAGGTCGGAGACGAGCTGCGACTCGCGGGCGACCATCCAGTTGCGGTTGCCCTTGACGGTGTTGATCTCACCGTTGTGCGCGACGAACCGGTAGGGGTGGGCCAGCGGCCACGACGGGAACGTGTTCGTCGAGAACCGGGAGTGCACGAGCGCGACCGCGGAGGCGAAGCGGCGGTCGGACAGGTCCGGGAAGAAGGGCTCGAGCTGGCCGGTGGTCAGCATGCCCTTGTAGACGATGGTCCGCGCGGACAGCGACGGGAAGTACACGCCGGCCTCGCGCTCGGCGCGCTTGCGCAGCACGAACGCCTTGCGGTCGAGGGCGATGCCCGTCGAGGACCCGTCCGCGACGAAGATCTGGCGGAAGACCGGCATGGTCGACCGGGCGGTGGCGCCCAGCAGCTGGGGAGCGACCGGCACCTCGCGCCAGCCGAGCACCGTGAGGCCCTCCTCGGACGCGATCGTCTCGATCTTCGAGACGGCGTCGGCGGTGGAGTCCTCCGGCAGGAAGGCGATACCGACGGCGTAGCCGCCGGCCTCGGGCAGCTCGAATCCGGCCACGTCACGGAAGAAGGCGTCCGGAACCTGCGACAGGATGCCGGCGCCGTCGCCGGAGTCGGGCTCGGAGCCGGTGGCACCGCGGTGTTCGAGGTTGCGCAGGACGGTCAGAGCCTGCTCGACCAGCGTGTGGGACGCCTCGCCTGTGAGGGTGGCGACGAAGCCGACGCCGCAGGCGTCGTGCTCGTTGCGGGGGTCGTACATACCCTGCGCAGCAGGGCGAGCATCCATGAAGGACCAGTTCTGGCCATTCGCGGAGTGCTGGGACGGCTGGCGCGGCGTACGCATCGGCTCTCCCGTCGTCGTCATGTGGCATATGCAAGGTGCCGAGGGACGACGTTGGCCCTCTGCGTGATCGCAAAATTTCGTGCAGGTTACATGATGGAGCGGTTCTCGGGAAGCGGGATAATCCGTTCCAACATGCGGACACCGTAGGTGTGCGACAGGGGTTCCGCGCCGACGGTGGAAGCTATGGGGGGCCAGTACGGAACGACCGGGTGAGATCGATGCCCGTCGGGCCCGGTGGCGGGAACGGGCGCCTTCACCCATCCCGCTGGGGTGCGCGGCGAGCGTCGTTGCCCGCAGCGCTTACGGCTCATGCCCGGTGATTGCGGATCCGAAACCAGCGAGTAACGGCTATTTATACGGCCTCACGCATAAGTCCGAGCCGAGCTATCCTACGGCCGTTCCGAACAGGGTGCCCAGGGCGTACGTCACACCGGCCGCCGCGCCTCCCAGCAAGAGTTGCCGCAGTCCGCTGTACCACCAGGTGCGGGCCGTCACCTTGGCCACCACCGCACCACACAGGAAAAGCCCCAGCAGCGCCAGGAGCACGGCGGGCCACAGGGTGCTCGCCCCCAGCAGATACGGCAGTACGGGAATCAGCGCGCCCAGCGCGAAGGAGCCGAAGCTCGACACCGCGGCCACGGTGGGCGAGGGCAGATCGCCGGGGTCGATGCCCAGCTCCTCGCGGGCATGGATCTCCAGCGCCTGCTCGGGATCCTTCGACAGCTGCCGGGCGACCTCCCGGGCCAGCTTCGGCTCGACGCCTCTCCCCTCGTAGAGCGAGGCCAGCTCGGCTTCCTCGTCCTTCGGGTGCTTGCGCAGCTCGCGCCGTTCCACGTTCAGCTCGGCCTCGACGAGCTCGCGCTGCGAGGCCACGGAGGTGTACTCGCCGGCGGCCATGGAGAAGGCACCGGCGGCCAGCCCCGCGAGTCCGCTGATGACCACGGTCTGCTGACCGACGGCCCCGCCGGCGACACCGGTCATCAGGGCCAGGTTGGAGACGAGGCCGTCCATCGCACCGAACACCGCGGGACGCAGCCAGCCGCCGTTCACGTCCCGGTGCGTGTGGTTGTCCCGGTGCGCCTCGTGCAGCGTCGCCTCGGTCTCGATGATGGCCATGAAAGATCCCCACTCCCCTACTTGGACATGTTCCAGTTTTCGACAACACTCAAAATACGCTCCGCATTCCGCTCCCGCCAGCAAGGAAAGGCTGCGCTAACCTGCGGTTTTACCTTTACCTGCTCACTTGATAACGATCTTGCACAGATGTCGACCGGGTGATGCTGAGGTTCTTGAGGCTCGGGCGGATCGCCGGAGTGGGACACATCCCGTATGGCATCGATCGCCTGCATCCCCTCCGTCCCGGCGCCCGGGGACGCCGCCGCGCTCCGCGAACGGGCACGGGGCGCACTGCTGGGCCTGGCCGTCGGTGACGCCCTCGGCGCCCCCGCCGAGAACATGAAGCCGTCCGAGATCCGCGCCCGGTGGGGCCGTATCACCGGCTACGTCAGCGACAACCCGTCCGGCACGGACGACACCGAGTACGCGATCTTCTCCGGTCTCCTCCTGGCCCGGCACGGCTCCGCGCTCACCCCGGCGCATGTGGAGGCGGCCTGGCACGAGTGGATCGCCGACCGCGACGAGGGCCCCTTCCGGGGCGCCGGCTTCAGTGAACGCGGCACGCTGGAGAACCTGCGCAGGGGCCTGGCCGCCCCGATCTCCGCCCAACACCGGCATGCCTGGAGCGACGGCCTGGCCATGCGCGCGGCCCCCTTCGGGGTGTTCGCGGCGGGCCGCCCGGCGGAAGCGGCCCGACTGGTCGCCATCGACGGCTCGGTGAGTCACGACGGCGAGGGCATCTACGGCGGCCAGGCGGTGGCGGCGGGTGTGGCGGCGGCGATGGCGGGCGCCCCGGCGATCGCGGTCGTGGCCGCCGCCCTCGCGGTCGTGCCGGACGACTCGTGGACGGCCCGCAGCCTGCGCCGCGCGGTCGCGGTGGCCCACCGCGGCGAACGGGCGGTCCGCTCCGCCGTCGTCATCGGCGGCTACCCCTGGACCGACCTGGCTCCCGAGGCGGTCGCCCTCGCCTTCGGCGCGTACGCGGCGGCCGACGGCGACTTCGAGCGGTCCGTCCTGACCGCGGTGAACATGGGCCGCGACGCGGACACGACGGCGGCGGTGGCGGGGGCGCTGGCGGGCGCGACGCAGGGCGTCTCGGCGATCCCGGAGGCCTGGGCCACCCCCATCGGCCCGGTCCGCGGCCGCTGCCTGCCGGCGATGGCGGGCTACCACGTACGGGACGTGGCGGACCTGCTGACGGCGGACCGTGAGACGGAGGTACGAGCATGAGCCCTCTCCAGGGGCCACCCGCGGCCGCCGACGGCGAAAGCGCCCCACGGGAGACCAGGACCCCTCGGGTGACCGTTACGGGCGGTGCGCGGGTGGGAGGCAAAAAGGCCGAAGGCCTCCTGCTCGGACTCGCCGCCGGAGACGCCGCCGGCTGGCCCGCCGCCCGCCACAGAGCCGCCCGCATGCCCGACTGGACCCGCCGCCTCACCCGCGAACTGGACACCTTCGCCGAACACAACGCCACCACCACCCTCCCCGTCCCCATCGCCCTGAACCAACCCCCCGAACCCCTCCGCCTCGGCCCCTCCGACGACGCCGAATGGGCGGCCTTCGCCGCCGAGGCCCTCCTCCGCGCCGGCGACGACACCGTCCTGAACGACCTCAGCCGAGAACGCCGCACCCGAGCCGCGATCGACCTCACCTGGAACGCCATCGCCAGCGAGGTGGCCGCCGCGGCGGACCGCGCCCCCGAGATCGAGTCCGCCGTCCTCCCCCTGCGCGCCCGCATCTCCGTCCGCGCCGGCCTCGGCAACCTCGCCACCGGTCTGCGACCGCCCGCCACCGGCCACGACAACCCGCACTACTTCGACGACGCGGCCTGCGTACGCGCCTGCGTCCTGGCCATGGCCCACCCGGGCGACCCGGGCCGCGCCGCCGCACTCGCCGAGTTCGACGCCCGCTACACCCAGGACGGCGACGGCGTACACGGCGCCCGCGCGATGGCGGCGGCCCTCGCTCTCGCCCTGGCCGGGGCGGACGTCGACGCCTGTGTCACGGCGGCCCTCGCCGAACTCCCCGAGGAGACGGAGATCGGCCGCAACGCCCGGCACGCCCTGCACCTCGCCGCCGCCGCGGACAGCGCCTTCGCCCTGGTCCCGCCCCTGGAACACCAGATCGTCGACCACGTCTACAGCTACGGCATCGCCGCCGCCGAAACGGTCCCGGTCGCCCTCGCCCTGGCCACCGCCGCCCGCGGCCGCATCGCGGAGGCCGTCCCCGCCGCGGCCTGTCTGTCCCGGGTCGCGGACTCCGCCCCGGCCCTGGCGGGCGCCCTCACCGGCGCACTGGGCGGCGGCGCCTCCATCCCGGCCTCCTGGCGGGAGACCTGCCGCACGCTCTCCGGCTGCGCCCTCCCCCGTCTCACCGGCACCGACCTCGTAGAACTCGCCGAACTCCTCGAAGCCGCACTACCGGCCCGCCCAGGTGGATGATGCGGCCATGCACCCCAAACCACACCAAAACACCTCATTGGACGAGCGGATCGCCGGTGCCCTGGTCGGCGCGGCCGTGGGCGACGCCCTCGGCGGCCCGGTCGAGGGCTACTCCCCCGAGCAGATCCTCGAACGCCACGGCGGCCGCGTCCACGGCATCGTCGGCCCCTGGCACGGCGACGCCTGGCGCACGGCCCGCCCCCTCGCCCCGTACCACAAGGGGGACGGCCACGTCACCGACGACACCTTGATGACCCACGCCCTGGTCCGCGTCTACGCCCGGGTCCGCGACCACCTGGACGCCTACGCGATCGCCGACCACCTGGTCCCCGACCTGATGACCGAGCCGCGCTGGATCCCGGAACTGGAGACCGAGGCCCTCCCCCTCCAACGGATCTTCCTGGCGGAGAAATGGCTGGTGACGAGGCTCCACTACGGCCATGCCGACCCGCGCGAGGCCGGCACCGGCAACATCGTCAACTGCGGTGCGGCGATGTACATGGCCCCGGTGGGCCTGGTCAACGCGGCCGATCCGGCGGCGGCGTACGCCGAGGCCCTCGACATCGCGGGCGCGCACCAGTCGTCGTACGGCCGTGAGGCGGCGGGCGTCCTGGCCGCGGCGGTGGCGGCGGCGTGCACGCCCGGCGCGACCCCGGACTCGATCGTCTCGACATGCCTCTCCCTCGCGAAGGACGGCACCCGCACCGCCATCGAGCGGGTCTGCGAGGAGGCCTCCCGCCACACGGACTTCGAGTCGGCGCTGCGCCCCCTGCGCGAGGCGGTCGCCCCCTACGACACGGTGGGCCCCGACTACCGTTCCCCTTCCCTCGGCGCCCGCCGCCCTTCCCGCCTCCACGCGATCGAGGAACTCCCCGTAGCCCTGGGCCTGTTGCTCGTGGCCGGGGGCGACTACCGCCACGCGGTCCTCGGCGCGGTGAACTACGGCCGCGACTGCGACTCCATCGCCACGATGGCAGGGGCCATGGCCGGCGCCCTCGGCTCGCCGGTCCCCGAGGACTGGTCCAAGACGGTCGCGGAGGCCAGCCGCCTGGACCTCTGGGAACCGGCTGCGGCCCTCACGGCCGTGACCCGCGAGATCTTCGCCCGGGACGTGTCCCGCCGCCGCACCCACGAACAGGCCTTCGCGTCCCTCGGAGGCCCGGCATGCTCCGACTGACCTGGGTCCAGCCGGAGGACCTGATCGGCCACGAACTCCGCCAGGCCTCCCAGGACGGCCGCGAGCCGAAGGCGATCGCGGCCCGCTGGAAGGCGGCGGGCGGCCAGGAGGCTCCTCTCACAGCAGGCGCGTCCCCGACCCCGGCGTCCCGATACCTCCGCCAGTTGGCAGAAGACCTCCTGGACGAACTGGCGGACCTGCCGAGCGCCTTGGCCGACGACGAACCGACGGACCTGGAGGAGATCAGACGCCTGTGCCCGGACTGGCCAGAGCCTGCGGGCAGTCGCGCCGCCGCCACGCCGCAGCACCTGGAAGCCGCCTGGCTGGGCCGAGCCGCCGGCTGCCTCCTGGGCAAACCAGTGGAGAAGCTCCCCCTGGAAGCCATCCGCCAACTGGCCAAGTCCACCGGCAGCTGGCCCCTCACCACCTACTTCACCGCCCGAGGCGTCCCCGAAGACCTCCTCCTGAAGCACCCCTGGAACCGCCGCTCAGCGCATACCTCCCTCGCCGAGAACATCGACGGCATGCCCGAGGACGACGACCTCAACTACCCCCTCCTCAACCTCCTCGTCCGCCAACGCCACGGCAGCACCTTCACCACCACGGACGTGGCCCGCACCTGGCTCGACGAACTCCCCGCCGGCCGCACCTTCACCGCCGAGCGCATCGCCTACCGCAACCTCCTCTCCGGCCTGGAACCCCCGCACACCGCCCGCCACCGCAACCCGTTCCGCGAATGGATCGGCGCCCTGATCCGCGCCGACGTCCACGGCTGGACCAACCCCGGCGACCCGGCCGCCGCCGCGGAACAGGCCCACCGCGACGCCACGCTCACCCACACCGCCAACGGCGTCTACGCGGCGATGTTCACGGCGGCCACCCTCGCGACCGCCGCGACCGGCGCACAGGACATCCACGCCTGCCTGCGCACCGGCCTCACCGTCGTCCCCCCACGCTCCCGCCTCGCCCGAGCCGTCCACCACGCCGTCCGACTGGCCCGGGAGCACAGCGACTTCGACACGCTCGTGGACGAACTCCACGCCACCCACTCCCCCACGTACCACTGGGTGCACGCCGTCCCCAACACCGCCCTGATCACCGCCGCCCTCACCCACGCGAACGGCGACTTCTCCGGCTCCGTCTGCCGTGCCGTGAGCGGCGGCTGGGACACCGACTCCAACGGCGCGACGGCCGGCAGCGTCGCAGGCCTGCTGGCCGGACACCCCGCGGCGCTCCCCGACCGCTGGACGGCTCCGCTGAAGAACCGTCTCTCCACGTCCGTCGGCGATTTCGACGGCATCGGCTTCGACGCTCTCGCCCACCTCACGCACCGGGAGACCCACCGCCCATGACCGCTGCCACGCCCCCGCCCGCGACCGCTCCCATCACCGCGCCCCTCACCGGCCTCCGCGTCCTCGACCTTGCCACCCTCTTCGCCGGCCCGCTCGCCGCCACCCTGCTCGGCGACTTCGGCGCCGAGGTCGTCAAGGTCGAGCACCCGTCGAAGCCCGACCCTTCTCGCGGCCACGGCCCGTCGAAGGACGGCATCGGCCTGTGGTGGAAGACGCTGGGCCGCAACAAGCGCACCATCACCCTGGACCTGTCGAAGCCCGGCGGCCGCACCACCCTCCTGCGCCTCGCCGCCACCGCCGACGTGGTCATCGAGAACTTCCGCCCCGGCACCCTGGAGAAGTGGGACCTGGGCTGGCCGGAGCTGTCGGCCGCCAACCCGCGCCTGGTCCTGGCCCGCGTCACCGCGTTCGGCCAGTTCGGCCCCTACGCGCACCGCCCCGGCTTCGGCACCCTCGCCGAGGCGATGAGCGGCTTCGCCGCGATCACCGGCGAACCGGACGCGCCCCCGACCCTGCCACCGTTCGGCCTGGCCGACTCCATCGCGGGCCTGACGACGGCGTACGCGGTGATGACGGCGCTGGCCGCACGCGAGCGCACCGGCGAGGGCCAGGTCGTCGACATGGCCCTGATCGAACCGATCCTGGCCGCCCTCGGCCCCCAGCCCCTCTGGTACGACCAGCTCGGCCACGTCCAGCCCCGCACCGGCAACCGCTCCCCCAACAACGCCCCGCGCGGCGTCTACCGCACCGCGGACGGCACCTGGGTCGCCGTCTCGACCTCGGCCCAGTCGGTCGCGGAGCGCGTGATGCACCTGGTGGGCCGCCCGGAACTGATCGACGAACCGTGGTTCGCCACCGGCGCCGACCGTGCCCGCCACGCCGACCTCCTGGACGAGGCGGTCGGCTCCTGGATCGCCGCGCGCACCCGCACGGACGTCCTGTCGGCCTTCGAGAAGGCGGAGGCGGCGGTGGCCCCGGTCCAGGACGTCCGGGACGTGATGGCGGACCCGCAGTACCAGGCCCTGAACACCATCACCACGGTCGACGACCCGGAACTGGGCCCCCTGCGCATGCAGAACGTCCTCTTCCGCCTCTCCGCCACACCCGGCGCGATCCGCTGGGCCGGCCGCCCGCACGGCGCCGACACGGACGAGGTCCTGACCGAGCTGGGCCTCACCCCGGCCGACCTCACGGCGCTGCGCACCGAGGGCGCCCTGTGACGGCGGCGTACCCGCTCACCTGGCTGTACGCCCCGGGCGACCGCCCGCACCTGGTGGCGAAGGCCCTCACCTCGGGCGCCGACATCATCGTGGTCGATCTGGAGGACGCGGTCGCCCCGGACCGCAAGGCCTACGCCCGCGCCGCCACCGCCGACCTGCTCGGCAGCCTGCCACCGGTCCCGGTCCATGTCCGCGTCAACGCCCTGGACACCCCTTGGGCCGCGCCGGACATCGCGGCCGTGGCCCGCGCCCCCGGCCTCTGCGCCCTGCGGCTCCCCAAGATCACCTCACCCGCCGAGATCGTCCGGATCGCCGAGCGCGCCGTCCCTCCGGGGCTGCCCCTGTACGCCCTGCTGGAGTCGGCCCTCGGTGTGGAACAGGCGTACGCCATCGCCGGGGCCCACCCGTCCCTGCGGGGCATCGCGCTCGGGGAGGCGGATCTGCGGGCCGACCTGGGCGTACGGGACGACGCGGGTCTGGACTGGTCCCGCTCCCGGGTGATCGTGGCCGCCCGGGCGGCAGGGCTGCCCCCGCCAGCGCAGTCGGTCCACCCGGACATCCGCGACCTGGAGGGTCTGGCCGCCTCCTGCGCCCACGGCCGCGCGCTGGGCTTCCTGGGCCGCGCCGCGATCCACCCACGCCAGCTGCCGGTCATCGAACGCGCCTATCTGCCCACCGAGGGGGAGATCGAACAGGCGGAGACGATCCTCAAGGCGGCGGCGACGCAGCAGGGCGCCCAGGCTCTGGCGGACGGCTGCTTCGTCGACGCGGCGGTGGTGACGGCGGCCCAGCGCACGCTGTCCCTGGCCCGCCACCGCTGAGACACACCGAGGGCGCCCGGAGCATCTCCGGGCGCCCTTGGTCACACGTACACGTACGGCGGACGGTCAGGTCTTCTTCGCCGACCCGGCCCCGTCCTTGGCCTCGTCGTCCTTGGCCTCGTCCTCGGCCTCGTCGGCTTCCTTGTCAGCGTCAGCGGCGGCCTTCTCGCCCCCGTCGGCTTCACCGCCGGAGGCCTCCGCGCCGGGCTCCACGACCTCTTCCCGGCCGGGGCTCTTCTTCGAGGAGATCACCAGGTAGGCGACCGCGAGCAGGAACACCAGGATCGCGGTCCACACGTTCAGCCGGAGGCCCAGGATGTGGTGGGCGTCGTCGACGCGCATGTACTCGATCCACCCGCGCCCCGCGCAGTACGCGGCGACGTACAGCGCGAACGCCCGCCCGTGTCCGAGCCGGAAGCGGCGGTCGGCCCAGATGACCAGGACCGCGACGCCGATGCACCAGAGCGACTCGTACAGGAACGTCGGGTGGTAGGTGCCCGGCACGCGCCCGTCCGCCGAGGACGTGATCTCCAGGGCCCACGGCAGGTCGGTCGGCTTGCCGTACAGCTCCTGGTTGAACCAGTTGCCCCAGCGGCCGATGGCCTGGGCGAGGGCGATGCCCGGGGCGACGGCGTCGGCGTAGGCCGGCATCGGGATGCCCCGGCGGCGGCAGCCGATCCACGCGCCCAGCGCGCCCAGCGCGATCGCGCCCCAGATGCCGAGACCGCCCTCCCAGATCTTGAAGGCGTCCACCCAGTCACGGCCCTCGCTGAAGTACAGCTCGTAGTCCGTGATCACGTGGTAGAGCCGGCCGCCGACCAGGCCGAAGGGCACGGCCCAGACCGCGATGTCGGCCACCGTGCCGGCCCGCCCGCCCCGGGCGATCCAGCGCTTGTTGCCGAGCCAGACGGCAACGAAGACGCCGATGATGATGCAGAACGCGTAGCCGCGCAGCGGAATGGGGCCGAGGTACAGCACCCCGCGCGACGGGCTGGGAATGAAGGCAAGTTCCATGGCAAGGTCGACGCTACCCTGCCGCACCGGGCCCACGGCAGGCAGCCCGGCTACGGGTCCATAACGGGGGCGTGAGAAAGGCCTTTACCCCTTGTTCGCCTCCAGCACCATCTTCTTCAGCTTCGCCGGGGTCATCGCCGCGTCCTTGTAGACGTTCTCGCCCTTGAACAGCACGGTCGGCGTGCCCGAGAAGCCGCCCTTGTTGAAGGCCTGATGGGACTTGGCGACCCAGCCGTTGTGCGTGCCGTTCTGCACGCACGTGCGGAAGGCGGGGGTGTCCAGGCCGTCGACCTTGCCGGCCAGCTCGATCAGCTTGTCGTTGTCGGCGTAGGCGTCGTCGACCTCGGGGGGCTGGTTGTCGAAGAGCACGTCGTGGTACGCGGGGTACTTCCCGGCGTCCTGGGCGCAGGCCGCGGCGTTGGCCGCGTTGCGGGAGCCGGTGCCGCGCATGTTGCCGTCGATGAGGGTGACGAGGTGGTACTCCACCTTCAGCTCGCCGGCCTTGGTCAGCTCGTGGATCACCGGCCGGTACGTCGTCTCGAAGGACTTGCAGGCCGGGCAACGGAAGTCCTCCCACACCGTGAGCGTGGACTTGGCGCTGTCCTTGCCGACCGGGATGGCGAGGCCGTCCTTGCCCTGCGCTCCCGAGGGGGCCACGACCGGGCCCGACGCCTCGCTGTCGTCCTCCTTGCCGGCGTTGGCGGCGACGACGCCGATCACCGCCGCGAGACCCAGGACGGCGACGACGGCCCCGCCCACGATCAGCGCGCGCCGGCGCTTGTCCGCGGACTTCTGCTTCTCACGCTCGACCGCCAGCTTCTCCCGGGCGGTGCGCTTTCCCTCACGGTTCTTCTCGCTCACACCCCGGAAACGAACCGGGGAGGCGCACCGCGCCTCCCCGGCCCCAGGTCCACCCTTACGAGGGACCGGTATGACTTCCCGGTTTCTTACGCCTGCCGGCGCACGCCCTTCGCGAGGTCGCCCGCGAGCGCGCGGACGGCCTCGACACCGGCCGCGTCGTCCGGGGCGTCCAGCATGGCCTTGACGAACGCCGAGCCGACGATCACGCCGTCGGCGAAGCGGGCGACCTCGGCGGCCTGGGTGGCGTCGGAGACGCCGAGCCCCACGCAGACCGGCAGGCCGGTGCCGGTGGCGCGGGTGCGTGCCACCAGGTTCTCGGCCTGCGAGCTGACGGTCGCGCGGGTGCCGGTGACGCCCATGAGGGAGGCGGCGTAGACGAAGCCGCTGCCCGCGGCGGTGATGTCCGCGAGCCGCTCGTCCTTGCTGCTGGGGGCGACGACGAAGACCGTGGCGAGCCCGTGCTTCTCCGCGTGCTCCCTCCACAGCGCCGACTCCTGCACGGGCAGGTCGGGCAGGATGCACCCGGCGCCGCCCGCCTCGGCGAGCTCGGCGGTGAACCGCTCGACGCCGTAGCGGTCGATGGGGTTCCAGTACGTCATGACCAGGATGGGCTTGCCGGTGGCCCGGTGGGCCTCGCGGACCGTGCGCATCACGTCGGCGATCCTCACGCCGCCGCGCAGCGCGATGTCGTCGGCGGTCTGGATGACGGGGCCGTCGAGGACGGGGTCGCTGTGCGGCAGACCGACCTCGACGACGTCGGCGCCGCCGTCGATGACGGCCTTGACGGCCTCGATGCCGCCGTCCACGGTCGGGAACCCGGCCGGGAGGTAGGCGATCAGGGCCGACCGGCCCTCGGACTTCGCCGCTGCGAGGGTGTCGCTCAACAGCTCGATGTTGCCGCTCACTTGGCGTCCCCCTCGATCTCTGCGGTGTCGGTGTCCGCGTCGGCGGCGACCTCGGCGTCGGTGTCGTAGAGGCCGAAGTAGCGGGCGGCGGTGTCCATGTCCTTGTCGCCGCGGCCGGACAGGTTGACCACGATCAGCCCGTCCTTGCCCAGTTCCCTGCCGACCTCCAGGGCGCCGGCCAGCGCGTGGGCGCTCTCGATGGCCGGGATGATGCCCTCGGTGCGGGACAGCAGGCGCAGGGCCTGCATGGCCGCGTCGTCGGTGACCGCGCGGTACTCGCCGCGGCCGGAGTCCTTGAGGTAGGAGTGCTCGGGGCCGATGCCCGGGTAGTCCAGACCGGCGGAGATCGAGTAGGGCTCGGTGATCTGGCCCTCGTCGTCCTGGAGGACGTACGAGCGCGAGCCGTGCAGGACGCCGGGCTCGCCCGCGGTCAGGGTGGCCGCGTGCTCACCGGTCTCGACGCCGTGGCCCGCCGGCTCGCAGCCGACGAGGCGTACGTCCGGGTCCGGGATGAAGGCGTGGAAGAGGCCGATGGCGTTGGAGCCGCCGCCGACGCAGGCGATCGCCGCGTCGGGGAGGCGTCCGGCGCGCTCCAGGAGCTGGCGGCGGGTCTCGACGCCGATGACCCGGTGGAAGTCGCGGACCATGGCCGGGAAGGGGTGCGGGCCGGCGACCGTACCGAAGAGGTAGTGCGTGTGGTCGACGTTGGCGACCCAGTCGCGGAAGGCCTCGTTGATGGCGTCCTTCAGCGTGCGGCTGCCGGACTTCACGGCGATGACCTCGGCGCCGAGCATGCGCATGCGGGCGACGTTGAGGGCCTGGCGCTGGGTGTCGATCTCGCCCATGTAGATCGTGCACTCGAGGCCGAAGAGCGCGCACGCGGTGGCCGTGGCGACGCCGTGCTGGCCGGCGCCCGTCTCGGCGATGACGCGGGTCTTGCCCATGCGCTTGGTGAGCAGGGTCTGGCCGAGCACGTTGTTGATCTTGTGGGAGCCGGTGTGGTTGAGGTCTTCCCGCTTCAGGAAGATCCGTGCGCCGCCCGCTTCCGCGGCGAAGCGGGGGACCTCGGTGAGTGCCGAGGGGCGACCGGTGTAGTTGACCAGGAGGTCGTCGAGTTCCTTGGCGAACTCCGGGTCGTGCTTGGCCTTGTCGTACTCGACTGCCACTTCGTCGACTGCGGCGACGAGGGCCTCGGGGATGAACTTGCCGCCGAAGGCCCCGAAGTAGCCTTCGGGGTTCGGGGTTTGACCCTCCGGGTCGGGGATGAAGAACTGACTGGGCATGCGAATACCTTCACGGTGAGTTGTGTGTGGAATGCACTAGTCGCCGTGGGGGCGGGATCGTCTGTTGACTGCGGGCCGTGTGTGGTTGCTCGCGCAGTTCCCCGCGCCCCTAAAGGCCCTGCTGCCATCGCATGCCGTTGACCTGGCCCGGTTCGTCACCGATGACGTACCGCACACGGCGGCCGTGGACCCGGCGGGCCGGGGCTCGGCAGCCGCGGGGGCGGCAGCCGCGCGCGAGGCGGGCGTACCGGTCCACGGTCGTCATGGTGAGAGTCATCGGGGCAAGCCTAGCGGGAGATCAGCCCCGGCCGTGCCGGAGTGCGGGATGTTCGCCCGCCGCCACCAGGTCGGAGACCGCCGTCTTGGGGTCCTTGCCGGTGACGAGGGACTCGCCGACCAGGACCGCGTCGGCGCCGGCGTTGGCGTAGGCGATGAGGTCGTGCGGGCCGCGGACGCCCGACTCGGCGATCTTGATGATGTGGTCGGGGATCTCGGGCGCCAGGCGCTCGAAGGTGCCGCGGTCGACCTCGAGGGTCTTGAGGTTGCGCGCGTTGACGCCGATCACACGGGCGCCGGCGTCGACCGCCCGCTCGACCTCGTCCTCGTCGTGCACCTCGACGAGCGGGGTGAGCCCGATGGACTCGGCGCGCTCGATGAGGGACTCCAGGGCGGGCTGGTCGAGGGCCGCGACGATCAGCAGGACGACGTCGGCGCCGTAGGCCCGGGCCTCCCAGAGCTGGTACGACGTGACGACGAAGTCCTTGCGCAGGACGGGGATGTCGACGCGGGCGCGGACCGCCTCGAGGTCGGCGAGCGAGCCTCCGAAGCGCCGCTGTTCCGTGAGGACCGAGATGACGGCCGCGCCGCCCGCCTCGTAGTCCGCGGCGAGCCCGGCCGGGTCGGCGATCGCGGCCAGCGCGCCCTTGGACGGGCTGGAGCGCTTGACCTCGCAGATGACCTTGACGCCGTCGCCGCGGAGTGCCGCCGCGCCGTCCTTGGCCGCGGGAGCCTTCGCCGCGCGCTCCTTGAGTTCGTCGAGGCTGACGCGCGCCTGCCGCTCCGCGAGGTCGGCACGGACTCCGTCGATGATCTCGTCGAGCACACTCACGCGAGCGGCCCCCTTCCAGACGGTTGACAGTTCCAGCGACCATCGAAACCGGTGGTCACTGCGATGGTATCCGCAGCGGGGCGTAGGCCTCACATCCGGTTGACGCCTGGTCCCACTACCTGGACGTCTGCCGCCGGATCAAGGGTGGAGCCAGCCACCGAAGGGCAGGTTCCGGACAACCGTGAAGACCAGCAGCAACGCGCCGAGGCTCCACACCTGCGCCGGCCGGGGATCGATCCGCAGCGGGCGCCCGCGGACCGCGTGGACCACCCATACGGTCCACAGTACGGCGAAGCCGAGATAGCCGAGGACGGCGAGCGCGTTGTCCTGGAACGCCGCCGCGACGTCGCCGTGGACGAAGGCGTGCGCGCTGCGCAGTCCGCCGCAGCCGGGGCAGTACAGGCCGGTGTAGCGCAGCAGCGGGCAGACGGGGTAGTGGCCGGGTTCGTTGGGGTCCACCGTGCCCACGTAGGCGAAGGCGGCGGCGACGGCCGCCAGCACCCCGGCGGGGACGGCCAGGCGGCTCGGGACGCTGCGCGTCACCCTTCGGCTGTCGGCGTTCACGGAATGCATTGTGCCCCGCACGCGCGTGAGGGGCGGTCCCGGCATCCCAGTGCCGGCCGCCCCTCACGCGACAACGGTGTGTTCCGGGGGATCAGCCCTCGGCGCGCGCCGGCTCGCGGTCGCCCGTCATCGCGTGCGGGTGGTGCAGGTCCTTGGGCTGGCCCATGCCCATCGCCCGCATGGCCGCGCCGACGACACCGCCGAGCAGCACGACCACCATGCCCGCCCAGAAGCCCAGCGGCTGGTCCAACACCATGAACGCGCCCGCGATGCAGAAACCGATGAAGGCGATCGTGACACCGGTCCAGGCGGCCGGGGTGTGACCGTGGCTGCTGCCCGCCATTGCTTGCTCCTCGTTGCTGTGTGCGTGTCTGAGCAGGACGCTCGCGCCCATTGTCCCGCACGTGCGCGCGTCCGGTGAGCGGGGGTACTCCCTCCGCTTCTCGTGCCGCGCGCACCCGCGCGGTTCACGCCCCGGTCGGGTCCTCGCCCCGGTCGAGGGCCTTCCAGAGGTCCTCGGGCCGGTCGGGGTCGACTACGGGGGCCTTGCGGCGCGGCCGGGGCGTGCCGTCCCGCTCGTAGCGGCCGGACATCGCGGGCCAGAGGCGGCCGTAGCGCAGGGCGAGCAGTCCGGCCAGCAGGAGCAGGACGCCGCCGACGGCCGCGACGTAGGGCCAGGCGGTGTGGCTGAGGGCCGCCACGGAGGCGGAGGTGTCGCCGGAGGCCTCGGCGGCCTTCTCGTCGAGCGCGGAGCTGTCGGAGGCGCCGAGCAGGGCGGCGGCGACGGTGCCCGCGCCGGAGAGCGCCAGCAGGGCGGCCACGACGACGCGGCCGCTCCGGCGGACGGCGAAGACGGCGACGAGCGCGGCGAGGCCCACTATGGCGAGCGCGGCGGGGACGCCCGTGACGTCGCTGCCCGTGGCGGTCAGGGGGAAGGCGCCACCGGCCACCGTCGCGGTGCCCTCCGACCAGCTCTGCCGGGTGGCGAGCAGCGCCACGGCAGCGCCGAGCGCGCCGCACAGCAGGGCGACGGCGAGGCTCAGTCGGCCGGCCCGGGCGGATCCGGAGGCTTGGGAACGTGGGTGCGGTACAGCAGTCACGTACCCCACTATCGCCTGAACCCCGGGCGAACCGTCACCCGGGGTTCATCTCAGGCCTTTCCCAGCCGGTTCGCCGTGTGGACGGCCCGCAGGACCGCCGCCGCCTTGTTGCGGCACTCGGTGTCCTCGGCGACCGGGTCGGAGTCGGCGACGATGCCCGCGCCGGCCTGGACGTAGGCGGTGCCGTCGCGCAGCAGGGCCGTGCGGATGGCGATGGCGGTGTCGGAGTCGCCCGCGAAGTCGAGGTAGCCGACGCAGCCGCCGTACAGCCCGCGACGGGACGGTTCGAGTTCGTCGATGATCTGCATGGCGCGGGGCTTCGGGGCGCCGGAGAGGGTGCCGGCCGGGAAGCAGGCGGTGAGGACGTCGAAGGCCGTGCGGCCCGGGGCGACGCGGCCCGTCACCGTCGAGACGATGTGCATGACGTGCGAGTACTTCTCGATGGACATGAAGTCGACGACCTCGACCGAGCCGGGCTCGCAGACCCGCCCCAGGTCGTTGCGGCCCAGGTCGACGAGCATGAGGTGCTCGGCGCGCTCCTTGGGGTCGGCGAGGAGTTCGTCGGCGAGGGCCTGGTCCTCCTGCGGGGTGGCGCCGCGCCAGCGGGTGCCGGCGATGGGGTGGACCATGGCCCGCCCGTCCTCGACCTTGACCAGGGCCTCGGGGGACGAGCCGACGACGTCGAACCCGTCGAAGCGGAACAGGTACATGTACGGCGACGGGTTGGTGGCCCGCAGGACCCGGTAGACGTCCAGCGCGCTCGCCGTGCAGGGCGTCTCGAAGCGCTGGGAGGGCACCACCTGGAAGGCCTCGCCGGCCCGGATGCGCTCCTTGATGTCCTCGACGGCCTCCTGGAAGTCGGGGCCGCCCCAGAGCGCGGAGTACTCGGGGACTTCGGAGGGCGGCAGGACGGCGGGGGGCTGGGCCACCGCGCGCGAGAGGTCCGCCTCCATGGCGTCGAGGCGGGCGATCGCGTCCGCGTACGCCTCGTCGACACCGGTGTCGAGGTCGTTGTGGTTGATCGCGTTGGCGATCAGCAGGACCGAGCCCTCCCAGTGGTCCATGACGGCGAGATCGCTGGTCAGGAGCATGGTCAGCTCAGGCAGCTTCAGGTCGTCGCGCTCGCCGGGGCCGATCTTCTCCAGGCGGCGGACGATGTCGTAACCGAGATAGCCCACCATGCCGCCGGTGAAGGGCGGCATGCCCTCCTGGTGCGGGGTGTGCAGGGCCTCGATGGTGGCGCGCAGGGCGGCGAGCGGGTCGCCGTCGGTGGGGACGCCGACGGGCGGGGTGCCCAGCCAGTGCGCCTGTCCGTCACGCGTGGTCAGGGCGCCGGCGCTGCGGACTCCGACGAAGGAGTACCGGGACCAGGAGCGGCCGTTCTCGGCGGACTCCAGCAGGAAGGTGCCGGGGCGCTCGGCGGCGAGCTTGCGGTAGAGCGCGACCGGGGTGTCGCCGTCGGCGAGGAGCTTGCGGGTGACGGGGATGACCCGCCGGTCGGTGGCGAGCTTGCGGAACGTCTCGAGGTCCATGGCGGCTGACCTTACTGATCCGCGGCGGCGGCGTCCGAACCGCCGTCCTTGAGCAGCACGTCCTCGTCGAAGCAGGTGCGGGCACCGGTGTGGCAGGCGGCCCCGACCTGGTCGACCTTGACGAGCACGGTGTCGGCGTCGCAGTCGAGGGCGACGGACTTGACCCACTGGAAGTGGCCGGACGTGTCGCCCTTGACCCAGTACTCCCGGCGGCTGCGGGACCAGTACGTGCAGCGGCCGGTGGTCAGGGTGCGATGCAGTGCCTCGTCGTCCATCCAGCCGAGCATCAGCACCTCTCCGGTGTCGTACTGCTGGGCGATGGCGGGCAGGAGGCCGTCGGCGCTGCGCTTGAGGCGCGCTGCGATCTCCGGGTCGAGGCGGCTGGGCGTGCTGGTCATGTGGTCCATTGTGCCGGGCGCCACTGGCAGGGTCGGTGGAGTGTCCACTGTCCGGACCAGGTGCGCGGTCGTAGGCTGGCGGCATGTCGACCCATGCCAAGCGTGAACGACTTCTCCTCGCCGATCTGTTGGAGACCGCGGGCCCGGACGCGCCGACCCTGTGCGAGGGCTGGACGACGCGGGACCTCGCCGCGCACGTGGTGGTGCGCGAGCGCCGCCCTGATGCCGCGGGCGGGATACTGATCAAGCAGCTCGCCTCGCGCCTGGACCGGGTGATGGCCGAGTACACCGGCAAGCCCTACGAGGAGCTGATCCAGCTGATCCGTACGGGTCCGCCGCGCTTCTCGCCCTTCTCCCTCAAGCCGGTCGACGAGATGTCGAACCTCATCGAGTTCTACGTCCATACGGAGGACGTCCGGCGCGCCCAGCCCGACTGGTCGACGCGCGAGCTCGACGCGGTCTTCCAGGACGCCCTGTGGTCCCGTCTGGAACGCACCGCCCGGCTGATGGGCCGCGGCGTCCCGACGGGCCTGGTCCTGCGCCGCCCCGACGGCCAGACGACGGTCGCCCAGCGCGGCACACCGGTGGTGACGGTGACCGGCGAGCCGTCCGAGCTGGTCCTGTTCTCCTACGGCCGGCAGAGCGCGGCCAAGGTCGACCTGGACGGCGACGGGAACGCGATCGCGAAGCTGCACGAGTCGAAGCAGCTCGGGATCTGACACGCTGGGAGGGGCTCCCGCGGAGCCTCCCGGCTCACTTCCACTTGGCGGGCCGCTGGTACAGGGCCCCCTGGGTGACGTCGGGGACCACAGGCGGGAGCTGGCAGGCGCGCAGGGCCGTTTCGTTGATGTTGAAGTAGCCGACACCGGCGAAGTTGGCGCTGGGAGACATGTTTCCCGGCGGCAGGGCGAGATAGATCGCTCTGTTCGGATCAACGCGGCGGGCCGACTCGACAGCCGGTACCAGGTCGGTGTCCGCGGAGATGATCAGGGCCACATCAGAGGCCCCCAGCGCGCTGTCCTCGACCAGCCGCGACCCGATGGCTACGTCGGTCGCCTTCTCCTCATAGGTGCGGTAAACCCGCGAGGGAATGCAGGCGCACTGCCAGCCGGTGCGGCACCGGCCGCAGCGCGGGCGCTTCTCCGTGAAGCGCCCCAGCGTGATGTCCACCTCTCCCCGGTTGTGGGCGGCCAGGGCATCGAGATACACGCGCTGGTTCTGTGCGGCCGAGGGCTCGGCGCGGACCATGGCCGTGAAGTAGCGGACCTTGACCAGCGTGTCGTTCGGTCTCAGCCGCCTGACCAGGGCGGCGAGGTCCAGCCAGTAGTAGCGGTGGCCGTATTTGGCCCGCATTCCGTAATAAAGGTTGAAGCCGTCGACGTAGGCGATGACGGTGCTCACGAGTCTCTCCCGGCCAGGTATGCCGCCTGCTAACGTGAAGTCATACAAGGTCGGCGCATGCCGACAGGAACGGCCCCGGCAACGGGGCCGTTTTTTGATGCGGGTGCGGCCCTGCCTAGTCGCCCGCGGTCGCCGGCTCGGGCTGATGGCGGACCCGGTGGTAGGCGGCGTTCGTGGGGTCGTGAAGTGCCCCGTACACGGCGTACGCGGACTGCTTCGGCCCATTGATCGTGTAGTTGCCGCGCGGTGTCTGGGTGAGCACGGTGCCCAGCCAGTGGTCGCCCTTGCGCCAGTCGACCGGCCGCAGGCTCTCGAGCAGTGCCTCGCGGCGCGTGTCGCGTTCCTCGGGCGGGGCAGTCAGCAGGGCGCGGCCCATCGCTCCGACCGCGGCGAGGACCGTACCGGTGCCCGCGACGCATCCCTCGCGGTCCGTGAGTTCTGCGCCGAAGGCTTCCGAATAGGCCGTCAGCCAGTCACGGGCCACGGTTTCGAGATCCTCGAGGTCGACCCTGTCGACGGGTGCGGGCTTGGCACCGAACTGCACGCCCGCGATGCCGTGCGCCATGTTGATGACGCACTGCCGCAGATCCTGCAGCTTGATCACCTTGGAACTGTTCTTCTTGATCTGGCGGGCGATCCGTTCGACCCGGCCGCTGAAGAAGGGCACCTCGTCCGAGATCCGGCCCACGACGGCCATCACCGGGTCAGTGGTGTCCATGGACAGGGCGATGGTGGAGTTGACCCGGACGCCGAGCACGTTCAGGTCGTGGAAGAACTTCCGGGCCTGCATGTGCGGCCGGTCGTCGTGCACCACGGCGCTCAGGTAGGAGGTGGCGTGCTGTTCCTTCGCGTCCTGACCGAGGGTCAGGTCCTGCTGAAGGTGATAGTGGCTCGCTAGCTGCGTCTCCCCGTCGATGGCGATCAGCTTCAGGCCGTACGGCACGCAGAGGTAGTGCTGCACCACACCGCTCTCGGCGAACTGGTGGACGGACAGGGTCCGTTCGGTCCACAAGTGCATGGGAGGGAGCACTCCGTGCTCCTCCCCCATCACGCGGCGCCGGATGTACGCCGCGTACTTGGGGATGTTCGACTTCTTGCCCAGCTCGAGGCCGCGCTGTACCAACGAGTGCAGTTCGACGTCGTCCTCCGTGACGTCCGAGGGGCGCAGCTTCGCACCCGGCTGGAGGACCGCGGGGTCATGCGTGACCGCGCGCAACTGCTGGAACTGCACCTGGATGTGCGTGGTCCGCTCGTCGATCGGCATGCAGCGGATGAATGTACCCGCCGCCGGGTTGAACCCGTCGGTGCTCAGCGTTGCCACAACCCCACCCATTTCTTCAGCACCATCGCTGATAGTCCATCAGGGTAGGGCGTGACTCGAGCTCGGCGCAGAGCTTTCTCGAGATTGGTGACTTTCCGCCTCGAGAAAGTGCTACCTCACCGGATACGACGCTTGACGCAGGACTTCCTTCACCTCGCCGATCCGCAGGTCCCCGAAGTGGAAGACCGACGCGGCCAGCACCGCGTCCGCGCCCGACGCGACGGCCGGGGGGAAGTCGGTCAGCTTGCCGGCGCCGCCCGAGGCGATGACGGGGACGGTCACGTGCTTGCGTACGGCCCGGATCATCTCCAGGTCGTAGCCGTCCTTCGTACCGTCCGCGTCCATCGAGTTGAGCAGGATCTCCCCCGCGCCCAGCTCGGCGGCCCGGTGCGCCCACTCGACGGCGTCGATGCCGGTGCCGCGACGGCCGCCGTGGGTGGTCACCTCGAAGGAGCCCGACTCGGTGCGGCGGGCGTCCACCGAGAGGACCAGCACCTGCCGGCCGAAGCGCTCGGCGATCTCACGGATCAGCTCGGGACGCGCGATGGCGGCGGTGTTGACACCCACCTTGTCCGCGCCCGCGCGCAGCAGCTTGTCCACGTCCTCGGCGGTGCGCACACCGCCGCCGACCGTGAGCGGGATGAACACCTGCTCGGCCGTACGGCGCACCACGTCGTACGTCGTCTCGCGGTTGCCCGACGAGGCGGTGATGTCCAGGAACGTCAGCTCGTCGGCGCCCTCGGCGTCGTACACCTTGGCCATCTCGACGGGGTCGCCCGCGTCGCGCAGGTTCTGGAAGTTGACGCCCTTGACGACCCGGCCGTTGTCCACGTCCAGGCAGGGGATGACTCGGACCGCCAGGGTCATGAATCCACGGCTCCTCTATACGCTTCCACTTCGACTGACACCAGGACCCGCGAGTCGATGAAGCCCTCCACGACCAGCAGGGTCGTGACCGGGCGTACGGAGTCGAACAACTCCTTGTGGGCGCGGCCCACCGCATCGACATCACGCGAATGTGCCAGGCACACACGCGTCCGGATCACGGACTCGATGCCGAGCCCGAACTCACCGATCGCCTCGACCGCACTGGCGAAGGCCACCTTGGTCTGTTCGTACGGGTCGCCGTCGCCGTACAGCACGTCGCCCTTGAAGGCGGTCGTGCCCGCCACGATGACACGGTCACCCGCCGCCACGGCCCGTGCAAAACCGAAGGACTCTTCCCAGGGACTTCCGCTCTGCACGCGCCGTACGGCTTCGGATGTCATGACGCCACAGCCTCCAAGGCTTCTTCCAGGGTGAACGCCTTCGCGTACAGGGCCTTCCCGACGATGGCCCCCTCGACACCGGCCGGGACGAGACCCGCGATCGCGCGCAGGTCGTCCAGCGACGACACGCCGCCCGAGGCGACGACCGGGCGGTCGGTGGCCGCGCAGACGTTCTTCAGGAGTTCCAGGTTGGGGCCCTGGAGCGTGCCGTCCTTGGCGATGTCCGTCACGACGTACCGGGCGCAGCCCTCCTTGTCGAGGCGCGCCAGCGTCTCGTAGAGGTCGCCGCCGTCGCGGGTCCAGCCCCGGCCGCGCAGGGTCGTGCCGCGTACGTCGAGGCCGACGGCGATCTGGTCGCCGTGCTCGGCGATGACCTTGGCGACCCACTCGGGGGTCTCCAGGGCGGCCGTCCCGAGGTTCACCCGGGTGCAGCCGGTGGCCAGGGCGGCGGCGAGGGTGTCGTCGTCGCGGATGCCGCCGGACAGCTCCACCTTGATGTCCATCGCCTTCGCGACCTCGGCGATCAGCTCACGGTTGTTCCCGGTGCCGAACGCGGCGTCCAGGTCGACCAGGTGCAGCCACTCGGCGCCGGACCGCTGCCAGGCGAGGGCGGCGTCCAGCGGGGATCCGTAGGAGGTCTCCGTACCGGACTCGCCGTGCACCAGGCGGACGGCCTGGCCGTCACGGACGTCGACGGCGGGGAGGAGTTCGAGCTTCACGGAAGACTTCGGGGACATCAGAGGGTTCCGATCCAGTTGTTCAGCAGCTGCGCTCCGGCGTCGCCGGACTTCTCGGGGTGGAACTGCGTGGCCCACAGGGCGCCGTTCTCGACGGCGGCGACGAACGGCTTGCCGTGCGTGGACCAGGTCACCTTGGGGGGCTCGAGGGTCGGGTTGTGGGTCTCCAGCGACCAGTCGTGGACGGCGTAGGAGTGCACGAAGTAGAAGCGGGCGTCCGTGTCCAGGCCGGCGAAGAGCCGCGAGCCGGGCGCGGCCTCCACGGTGTTCCAGCCCATGTGGGGCACGACGTCGGCCTGGAGCGGCTCGACCGAGCCGGGCCACTCGTCGAGGCCGTCGGTCTCCACGCCGTGCTCGATGCCGCGCGCGAAGAGGATCTGCATGCCGACGCAGATGCCCATGACGGGGCGGCCGCCGGAGAGCCTGCGGTCGACGATCCAGTCGCCGCGCACCTCGCGCAGGCCCTTCATGCAGGAGGCGAAGGCGCCGACGCCGGGGACGAGCAGCCCGTCGGCGTTCATGGCCTTGTCGTAGTCACGGGTGATCTCGACATCGGCTCCCGCGCGGGCGAGGGCACGCTCGGCGGAGCGGACGTTGCCGAAGCCGTAGTCGAAGACGACTACCTTCTTCTGAGGGGTGCTCAATTCCACACCTCCAGCCGCACGACGCCGGCCACGAGGCACATCGCGGCGCCGATCGACAGCAGCACGATCAGGCCCTTGGGCATCTTCTGCTTGACGAAGGAGTAGATCCCGCCGACGAGGAACAGGCCGACGACGATCAGCAGGGTCGAGATGCCGTTCACAGGGCGCCCTTCGTGGACGGGAGGATGCCGGCCGCGCGCGGGTCACGCTCGGACGCGTAGCGCAGGGCCCGGGCCAGCGCCTTGAACTGGCACTCCACGATGTGGTGCGCGTTGCGCCCGTAGGGCACGTGCACGTGCAGCGCGATCTGGGCCTGGGCCACGAAGGACTCCAGGATGTGCCGCGTCATCGTGGTGTCGTACTCGCCGATCATCGGCGCCATCTTCTCGGGCTCGGTGTGCACGAGGTAGGGGCGGCCGGACAGGTCGACGGTGACCTGCGCGAGGGACTCGTCCAGCGGGACCGTGCAGTTGCCGAAGCGGTAGATCCCCACCTTGTCGCCGAGGGCCTGCTTGAAGGCGGCGCCGAGCGCGAGGGCGGTGTCCTCGATGGTGTGGTGCGAGTCGATGTGCAGATCGCCCTCGGTCTTCACGGTCAGGTCGAACAGACCGTGCCGGCCGAGCTGGTCGAGCATGTGGTCGTAGAAGCCGACGCCGGTGGAGATCTCCGTCTTGCCGGTGCCGTCGAGGTCGATCTCGACGAGGACCGTGGTCTCCTTGGTCGTCCGCTCCACGCGTCCGGTGCGGCTCATTGACTCTGCTCCTTCTTCAGTGCACGAACCGCGTCGAGGAACGCGTCGTTCTCTTCGGGGGTTCCGGCCGACACCCGCAGCCACCCGGGGATGCCGTTGTCCCGGACCAGAACGCCCTGGTCGAGGATCTTCTGCCAGGCCGTGTGCGAGCCGCCCTCGTCGTCGAATCGCCCGAACTGCACGAAGTTGGCATCGGACTCGACGACCTCGTAGCCGGTCGCGCGCAGTTCGCGCACCAGCCGGTCCCGCTCGGCCTTGAGCTGCTCGACGTAGCCCAGCAGCGTCTCGGTGTGCTCCAGGGCGGCCAGGGCGGTCGCCTGCGTGACGGCCGACAGGTGGTACGGCAGCCGGACCAGCTGGACGGCGTCCACGACGGCCGGGTGCGCGGCGAGGTAGCCGAGGCGCAGGCCCGCCGCGCCGAACGCCTTCGACATCGTGCGGGAGACGACGAGGTTCGGTCGGCCCTCGATCAGCGGCAGCAGCGAGTCGCCGTGGCTGAACTCGATGTACGCCTCGTCCACCACGACCATCGACGGCTTGACCGCCTGCGCGGCCTCGTACAGCGCGAGGACCGTCTCGGGCGGGACCGCGTTGCCCGTGGGGTTGTTGGGCGTGGTGATGAAGACGACGTCGGGCCGGTGCTCGGCGATCGCCTTCTCGGCGGCCTCCAGGTCGACCGTGAAGTCCTCGTTGCGGGGGCCGGAGATCCAGCCCGTGCCCGTGCCGCGCGAGATGAGCCCGTGCATCGAGTACGACGGCTCGAAGCCGATCGCGGTGCGGCCCGGCCCGCCGAAGGTCTGCAGCAGCTGCTGGATGACCTCGTTGGAGCCGTTGGCCGCCCAGACGTTGGCCAGGCCGACCTCGTGGCCGGAGGTGTCCGTCAGGTACTCGGCGAGCCTGGTGCGCAGCTCGACCGCGTCCCGGTCCGGGTAGCGGTTGAGGTTCCGGGCCGCCTCACGGACCCGCTCGGCGATGCGCTCGACCAGCGGCTCGGGCAGCGGGTAGGGGTTCTCGTTGGTGTTCAGCCGTACGGGGACGTCCAGCTGGGGCGCGCCGTAGGGGGACTTGCCGCGCAGCTCGTCCCGTACGGGGAGATCGTCGATGCCTGTCACTTGCCTTCTGGAACCTTCCAGCCGAACCTTGCCTTGATCGCCGCGCCGTGCGCGGGCAGGTCCTCCGCCTCCGCCAGCGTCACCACATGGTGCGCGACCTCGGCCAGCGCGTCCTTCGTGTAGTCGACGATGTGGATGCCGCGCAGGAAGGACTGGACGGACAGGCCCGAGGAGTGGCAGGCGCAGCCGCCGGTGGGCAGGACGTGGTTGGAGCCGGCCGCGTAGTCGCCGAGGGAGACGGGGGCCCAGGGGCCGATGAAGATCGCGCCGGCGTTGCGGACCCGGTCGGCCACCGCCGCGGCGTCGGCCGTCTGGATCTCCAGGTGCTCGGCGCCGTACGCGTCGACCACCCTCAGGCCCTCGTCGACACCGTCGACCAGCACGATCGCGGACTGCTTGCCGGTCAGGGCCGGGACGATCCGGTCGTCGACGTGCCGGGTGGCCGCGACCTGCGGCTCCAGCTCCTTCTCCACGGCGTCCGCCAGCTCGACCGAGTCGGTGACCAGGACGGCGGCGGCCAGCGGGTCGTGCTCGGCCTGGCTGATCAGGTCGGAGGCGACGTGCACCGGGTCGGCCGTGTCGTCGGCGAGGACCGCGATCTCGGTCGGGCCGGCCTCGGCGTCGATGCCGATCTTTCCGGTGAAGTAGCGCTTGGCGGCGGCGACCCAGATGTTGCCGGGGCCGGTGACCATGTTCGCGGGCGCGCAGGACTCGGTGCCGTAGGCGAACATCGCGACGGCCGTGGCACCGCCGGCCGCGTACACCTCGTCGACACCGAGCAGCGCGCAGGCGGCGAGGATGGTGGGGTGGGGCAGGCCGTCGAACTCGGCCTGGGCGGGCGAGGCGAGCGCGATGGACTCGACGCCGGCCTCCTGCGCGGGCACCACGTTCATGATCACGGAGGACGGGTAGACGGAGCGGCCGCCGGGCGCGTACAGCCCGACCCGCTCGACCGGCACCCACTTCTCGGTCACGGCGCCGCCGGGCACGACCTGGGTGGTGTGCGTGTCACGGCGCTGGGCGCGGTGGACGATGCGGGCGCGGCGGATGGACTCCTCCAGGGCCGCGCGCACGGCCGGGTCGAGCTCCTCCAGCGCGCGCGTGAGCGCGGCGGCCGACACCCGCACCCGGTCGAGCCTGACCCCGTCGAACCGCTCGGCGAAGTCGATCAGCGCCGCGTCGCCCCGATGATGCACGTCCTCGCAGATGGGACGCACCTTCTCCAGGGCGGCCGCTACGTCGAATTCGGCTCGGGGCAGCAGGTCACGCAGGGCGGTGCCCTCGGGGAGGGCGTCGCCGCGCAGATCGATTCGGGAGATCACGTGCTCAATTCTCTCAGACCCGGGTGAGGCGTCGTCCGCGCGTATCAATGGCTGATACAGAACGCGGAGCGAAGCCGGAGGATCCCCCTCACGTTTCGCGTTCGGGGCGTCACCCAGCGGGCATGAACTGTTGTACGAAGAAACCAACCCGCGAGTACCCGGGGAGGAAGGGAAGAGCGTGACCGAGGGGGCCGGCGTACGTGCCGGGGATGTGCCCGAGGACCTGACCGCGGCCGAGGCCGGCATGTGGCAGGCCTTCCGTAACGGCAGCGTGTACGACCTGAGCAGCGGCGACCCGCTGGTGGACGATCCGCACGGCGGCAGCCCGTGGGGCGAGGAGCGGACCGTGCGGGCCCGGATCGTCTGCTGGCTGCTTCTCGACGGCCCGCCCGCCCTGGCCGGCCGGGTGTCGGCACTGAAGCTGGCCGGCATACGGATCAGCGGCTCGCTGGACCTCGCGGGGGGCACGGTGGTGCCGTACGTCGAGATGCGCCAGTGCCGGTTCGAGCAGGACGTGCTGCTGCCGGAGGCCCGCTTCACGACCCTGCGGATGGTGGACTGCTCGGTGCCGCGCCTGGAGGCGGCCCGGGTGCACACCGAGGGCGATCTGCATCTGCCGCGCTGCCGGTTCCACCGCGGCATCCGGATCACGGACGCGCAGATCGGCACGGACCTGATGCTCAACCAGTCGATCGTGCACCGGGACCGCAGCGGCCGGTCGATCGCCGCGGACGGCCTGACCGTCGGCCAGGACTTACAGGCCGAGCTGCTGGAGTCGCACGGCGAGCTGAGCCTGCGCGCCGCCACCGTCGGCGTCTCGCTGAGCCTGCGCGGCGCGCGCCTGGTCAACCCCTACGAGCGGCTCGCGCTGAACGCCCCGCAGCTGACCGTCGAGCGCAGCCTGTATCTGACCCCGGCGGGGGTCGGCGCCCAGGCGATGAGCGGGATGACCCCGGCGCGCGGCACACGGATCCAGCGGTTCGAGTGCGAGGGCGGGATACGGCTGGACGACGGGCGGTTCGGCGACGCCGTCGACTTCGAGCGAGCCCGGTTCGCCCTCACCGACGACCAGGAGCTGTCGCTGCGCCGGGTGCAGACACCCGAGCTGCGGTTCCTCGGGGAGCATCCGGCGCGCGGGCGGGTGGTGCTGTCGGGGGCGAAGATCATCAACCTGATGGACCGGGCGGACGCCTGGCCCGGCCCCGGGCGGCTGCACATGGGCGGCTTCGCCTACGAGAACCTCGTGCCGCGCGGCCCGTTCCCACTGGCGGAGCGGCTGGACTGGGTGGCGGCGGCGACCGCCGAGTACAACCCGGAGCCGTACGAGCGTCTCGCGTCCGTGCTGCGGGCCGGCGGGGAGGACCAGGACGCCCGTGAGGTGCTGCTCGCCAAGCAGCGCCGGCACCGCGAGAGTCTGCCGCCGGCGGCCAAGCTGTGGGGCTATGTGCAGGACTGGACGGTCGCCTACGGGTACCGGCCGGGCCGGGCCGCCGTCTGGATGGCGGTGCTGTGGGCGGCGGGCTCGTTCGCCTTCGCGCAGGCCGGCCATCCGCCGCTGAAGCGGGGCGAGCATCCGGAGTGGAGTCCCACGCTCTTCACGCTCGATCTGCTGCTGCCGGTCATCGACCTGGGCCAGGTGGGCTTCTGGCAGTTGCGCGGGGGCTGGCAGTGGCTGGCGACGGCGATGATCCTGCTGGGCTGGATCCTGGCGACGACGGTGGCGGCGGGGGCCACCCGATTGCTGCGGCGCAACTGATGTTGCCGGTGTGATCACAGTTGTTGAACTGTCACACCTTTACCTTCTCTTGACCATGAGGCGTACAACTTTCGGCGAGTTCCCCGAACCATCTGGCGCCGCTGTGACCAGCGGTCTTTCAATGGTCGACACCATGGCTCTGCAGCTCCCGTTCATCCGCGCGAGCCGGATGACAAGGACCTCCCCCCACCCCGTCAGCGGGCCTTTCGCCGACGACGAGGTGCTGCTCGACGCGCCGGACGCGCGGCTGAGTCCGGCGCTGGTCGCCGCCGCCCGCGGCGACCACGGACCGGCCGCCGGGCTGCTCCACGCCACCCGCGCGGCGTCCGAGTGGGAGCGACGCGACCGGTACGTGACCCGGCTGGCCGCCTTCGCCCGCTCGCGCCCCGAATGGCTGGACGCCTGGCTCGCCATCGCCCCGCACGACCCCGACGCGCTGCTGGTCGGGGCCCAGCTGGCGGTGGACCGCGCCTGGCTCTCACCGGCCCGCGCCGAGCTGCTGCGCGAGGTGAGACCGCTGCTCACGGCCGCGGCCCGGGGCGACCAGCGGGACCCGGTGCCGTGGCGGCTCGCGCTCGACCACGCGCGGGGCGCGCAGGCCGGGCACAAGTACTTCGAGGAGCTGTGGGCGGCGGCCGTACGCCGTGCCCCGCACCACTACGGCTGTCATGTGGCCGCCCTGCGCTATCTGGCCGCCTTCTGGCACGGATCGCACCAGGAGTGCTTCGACTTCGCCGACCGGGCCGCGCAGGACGCGCCCGCCGAGGCGCTCGCCCAGGCTCTCCCGCTGCGTGCGGCCTTCGGCTACCTGACCGACGGCTGCGGGCCCGAGGTGCCGCGGGCGCGGCTGGACGCGGCCGTGGACCGGGCGATCGCGCTGTCCCCGCTGCTGCCGGCGGCCGACCCCTGGCCGGCCCGGATGCGGAACCTGCTGATCTTCGTCCTGGTGCGCCTGGAGCGCTGGCCGGACGCCACTGAGCAGCTGCGTCTGAACGGCCCGTACGCCACCTCGTTCCCCTGGGACCAGGTGTCGGACGACCCGCTCGGACACTACCTGCGGGTGCGCGACGACGTCCGGGCCGCGACGGCGGGCCGGCCGTCCTGGCATCCACGGAGTGAACGGGGCGGACGAGTCCGCTCCGGCGACCATTAGGCTTTTGCGTCGTGACCACCGTCCGGCTCCCCCTCTTCCCCCTGAACTCGGTGCTGTTCCCGGGGCTCGTGCTCCCGCTCAACGTCTTCGAGGAGCGGTATCGCGCCATGATGCGCGAGCTGCTGAA
Source organism: Streptomyces sp. NPDC057099 (assembly GCF_042671245.1). Lineage (NCBI taxonomy): Bacteria > Bacillati > Actinomycetota > Actinomycetes > Kitasatosporales > Streptomycetaceae > Streptomyces > Streptomyces sp. NPDC057099. The sequence goes on along the minus strand of NZ_JBHUTX010000006.1, from coordinate 5,705 downwards.
GACCCCGGAGGACGAGCCTCGCCGGTTCGCCGTCGTGGCGATCCGCGACGGCCACGAGGTGGCCCCGAGCGCGCCCGGCATGCCCGACCCGACGGCGCTGCCCGACAAGGGCCCGCTGGCCGGCTTCGGCGCGGATCCGGTCAAGGCGTTCCACAAGGTGGGCTGTGTGGCGGACGCGGCGACGATCCGGGAGCGGACCGACGGCTCCTTCGAGGTGCTGGCGACCGGCACCTCCCGGGTGCGGCTGCTGTCCGTCGACGCCTCCGGCCCCTTCCTGACGGCCGAGCTGGAGACGCTGCCCGAGGAGCCGGGGGACGAGGCCGCGCCGTTGGCCGAGGGGGTACTGCGGTCCTTCCGCCAGTACCAGAAGCGGCTGGCCGGCGCGCGGGAACGCTCCCTGGCGACCGGTGCCGAGCTGCCCGACGAGCCGGGCGTGGTGTCGTATCTGGTGGCGGCGGCGATGATGCTGGACACCCCGTCCAAGCAACGCCTGCTCCAGGCCCCCGACACGGCGTCCCGCCTGCGCGACGAGCTGAAACTCCTTCGCTCGGAGACGGCCATCATCCGTAATCTGCCGTCGTTGCCGGCGTCGGAACTGACGCGCGGCCCGATGAGCCTCAACTGAAGCGGACCGGCATGGCGAAGAAGTCGAAGAAGCAACAGCAGCCGGGGGGCACGCCCGCCACGGTCGCGCTCACGACGGCGGGCGTGGACTTCACCGTCCACTCCTACGACCACGACCCCGCCCACCCCTCCTACGGCGAGGAGGCGGCCGAGGCGATGGGCGTCTCTCCGGACCGGGTCTTCAAGACCCTGGTGGCGGACGTCGACGGGGCGTTGACGGTCGCGGTGGTCCCGGTGGCGGGCCAACTGGACCTCAAGTCCCTGGCGGCCGCGGTAGGCGGCAAGCGCGCGACGATGGCCAACCCGACCCTGGCCGAACGCACCACGGGCTATGTCCGCGGCGGCATCTCGCCCTTGGGCCAGCGCAAGAAGCTCCCCACGGTCCTCGACGCCTCGGCCTCGACCCACCCGACGATCTGCGTCTCGGCGGGCAGGAGGGGCCTGGAGGTGGAGTTGTCACCGGAGTCCCTGGCCAAACTGACGGAGGCGGTACTCGCACCGGTCAGCCGGGCCTAGAGCCTGCGGGCATGCGTGCCGCTAGGGGCGGCACGGGTGGGCGCAGGCGGCACCCCGCTCCGCCGGGCTGCGGACCCACCCGCGCCTCAGCACCAACGCCGAGCACCTACGCGGCAGGCGGTGCCTCATAAGGCCCGTGCTCGAACTCCGGCTCCGGATCCCGAGGCCCGAACAACGCCGTGAGCCCCAGATGCAACACCAGCGCGGCCAACGGCCAGGCCAGCAACGCCCCCTTCGCCCCCAACTTCAACGGCGCGGAGAACGTCACCCCCCGCCCCGCATCCCTCGCCCGCGCGATGACATCCTCCGCGGGCCCGAGCCACACCCCGAGCCGCCAGGCCAGCAACGACCCGAGCAGCCCGCCGACGGCCAGCCCCACCACCAGCGGCACACCCCCGCGCCGCCGCAGCAGGAACACGACCAGCGCGCTGACGGCCCCGAAGCCCAGCGCGAGCAGCGTGAACGTGCCGTCGACCCCGACGGCCTGCTCGCCCTCGGTGTCCTTGAGGTAGACGACCCAGTTGCCCTCCACCACGTCACCGACCAGCGGCACGTGCGGTGCGAGCCACCACCACAGCGCTCCGAGCAGCACCCCGCCGAGCGCCACGGCCAGCGAGATCACGGCGGCTTCCCGTACTTCGGTCTTCATGCCGGGGCCGTCCTGTCCGTACCAGCCGTGCCCGGCGTATTCGGCGTGCTGAGACCCGGGAGCCTGGGGCCCGTTCGCCCCGGGCCCGTCGGCCGGCGGCTGCCACGCGTCCTGCGCGGAACGTTCATGCGGGGGCGGTGGCGGAGTCAGTGGTGCGGTCACCCTGCCATCGTGCCAGTCCCGCCTGTGCGCCGCGTCACCGGACGACCGCTCCGCGCTCACCGGACGGCCGCCCGGCGGTACGCCCAGGTCGCCACGGCCAGCGAGACGACGCCCACGACCCCGCACACGGCGAGGTCACCGAGCACGAAGGCCCAGTCGGGATGCGGATCGAACGTCCGCGCGAAGGCCTCGACGCCGTACGTCGACGGCAGCAGGTCCCGCGCGAAGCGCACGACCTCCGGCATCCGGTCCGCCGGCAGCACGCCCAGCAGCAGCGCCGCCGACATGCCCAGCTGTCCGAGCAGCGTGGCCAGCTCCGGCCGGGGCGCGAGCAGGCCCAGCGCCGCCCCCAGCCCGGCGAGCGCGGCGCCCGCGAGCGGGATGACGGCCATCAGGACCCACAGATGGGCCAGCGGCAGCCCGAACAGCGCGCAGCCGAACACCGCCGTCACGATGGTCCCCGGCACGGTGAACGAGGCGTACGCGCCCGCCGCGCCCAGCACCACCGCCGCCGGCGGCACCGGCAGGGTCGCGTAGTGGTCGAGTCCGCCACTGGCCCGCAGCTGTCCGAAGTACTGCGCGAGCAGGTTCAGCGCGACGAAGGCGACGACCAGGACCGAAGACCCGGCGACGACCGCCTGCGCCTCCGCCCCGTCGTCGACGACCCCGCGCATCAGGATCATGATCCCGATCGACTGGAAGGTCGCCACGAACAGCAGCGGGATCCGCGCGACCCGCGCCCGGGACAGCTGGGCCCGGTACACGGCCGCCAGCGAGGGCCACAGCCGCGCCCTGGGCCCGAGCTCGGCCGCGCACGCGGCGGGCTCCTCCGCGGCCAGGGCACTGCCCGGCAGGACATCGGCGGGTACGACACTCACGTCGCGCTGCTCCCCTTCGCTCGGGTCCACTGCGGCGGTCGCCCTGTTCGGTACGTATGCGGCGGGCTGTGCGCTCAAGCCCCCCGCACCCAAGGCCCCGGTACTCCTCACGCCTTCACCAGCCCCTGCTGCACGGCACCGCCCAGGGCCAGGTACACGTCCTCCAGGCTGGGCGTGGCCAGCGTGAAGTCGTCCAGGGCGGCGAAGGCGGCCCCGCCGGTGACGGTGGCGACGACCGCCCGGGCCTCCTCGGGCCCGAGCCGGAGCGTCCAGCGGCGGCCCGACTCCACGACGCGGTCCCGCAGCGCGGCCACCTCGGGGACGTGCAGCGGCGGCGCGTCCCGCCACACCAGCTCCACCCGCACCTCACCGGCGACCTGTTCCTTCAGCCCGGCCGGGGTGTCGCAGGCGATCACCTTTCCCCGGTCGAGGACGGCCACCCGGTCCAGTACGGTCTCGGCCTCGATGACGTTGTGGGTGACGAGCAGCACCGTCGTCCCCCGTTCGGCGCGTCGCCGGTCGACGGCGGACCACACGGCCCGCCGCGCCACCGGGTCCATGCCGGAGGTCGGCTCGTCGAGCACGAGGAGCGAGCGCTCCCCCACCAGCGCCGCGGCGAAGCACGCCAGGCGCCGCTGGCCCCCGGAGAGCTTCTTCAGCGGCCGCCCGGCGAGGGGCGCGAGCCCCAGCTCGTCGAGTACGTCGTCCCGCTCGGCGCGCGCGGCCCGTACGTCCAGGCCGCGCAGCCGCGCGGTGGTCTCGGCGGCGAGCGACACGGTCAGCTCGTCGAGGGCGGTCGACTCCTGCCCGAGGTAGGCGAGGATGCGCGCGGCCCGTTCCGGGTGGCGCACGATGTCGTGCCCGAGGATCTCCACGCTGCCGCGGTCGGGCCGCATCAGCCCGGTGAGCTGCCGTACGAGGGTGGACTTGCCGGCGCCGTTCGGCCCGAGCAGGCCGAAGATCTCGCCGCGCCGGATGTCCAGCCGTACGTCGTCCGTGGCCCGGACCTCGGGAGTTCCCGGTGCGCCGCGCCGGCCCCGGACCGCCGGATAGGTCTTGGTCAGCCCGCGGACCGCGCACACGACGTCACCATCGTGCCGAAATGCCTGTGCCGCGCGCTTACTCACAAGGGACGAGACTACGGGGTCGGGAACCCCGGTCGGCTCTCGGGTCGGTCCATTCCGGGAAATCCGCTCGCACAGATCTCAGTCGCCGACGGGCGTGTGCTCCACGCCCGTGCGCACGCCGATCTCCCGCCAGAAACCTGCCCGGATGGCGTAACGGTCCCGCTCGTCGATCTGGTCGTCCTTGTGGGCGAGCAGGCCGAAGCGGGCGGCGTAGCGCAGCAGCTCCCCGTCGACCCGGTGCGGGATGCGCGGGTACATCCCGGACAGTTTCGGCAGCTGACCCTGGTCGCCGAGGCGCTCCACCCAGCGCCGTGCGAACACCTGTCCCACCTCGTAGGGGTCGCCGCCAACCGTGGTGATGTCCTCCTCGCGGTCGGCCCACCGCTGCTCCGCCGTGGTCAGCTGGGCGAGCGTCGGCATCGAGGCGGCCTCTGGGGGCTCGGCCGTGGGCCGGTCGACCCAGCCCTTGTCGGAGGACCAGCGAAGGGTGGCGGAGGCGGGGGGCTGGGCGGGCTGGGTTCCGGGGGCGCGCAGGGCCGCCAGGTCCTTGGGCGTGGGGACGCCTTTGGGGGCCGGAACCCGCTCCTCGGTGCCGTTCTGCCCGGTGCCGGCCGCCGGGTGCGGGGGCGGCGGGGCGGGGCGCTCGGCCGTGGCGGCGAGCGAGGACTCGGGCAGCGGCGCGGAGAGGATCGCGGCGATCTCGGGCCGGGGCACGGGCTGCGGGGCGCACACGCCGGTGTACTCCTTGGCGCGGACCGCCTTGGTGATCCACGTCCGGTCCAGGACACGCCGCTCGTCGGCCTCGGCGACCAGGTCCTCGGACTGGTTGTAGTCGCCGTCGGCGGCCTGGACGGCCCACAGATGGACGGCGACGCCGTGCTCCTTGGCGGCCATCATGCCGGGCAGCAGGTCGCCGTCGCCGGTGACGAGGACGACGTCGGAGCAGGCGCGGTTGCGGGCCAGCTCGGTGAGCTCGGCGTGCATCGCGGCGTCCACGCCCTTCTGCGCCCAGCGGCCGTCGCTGCGGGTCAGCGCGCCGAGCCGGACGGTGACCCGGGGCATCACGCGCAGCCGGCGGTGCTCCGGTTGCGGGACGCGGTCGGGGGCGCCGTCGAACCAGTAGATGCGCAGCAGGGGCTGCTGCGTATCGGACTCCGCGCGTTCGCGCAGCCCCTGAATGAGGGCCGTGTGGTCGACGGTGATGCGGGACCGTGAGGGCTCCCCGGCGAGGAGACTCGCCGCGGCTCCCAGCAGATACCCCGCGTCCACCAGGACGATGCAGCGGTCCACACGACTCACCCTCTTCCCAGGAGGTTTGCTTCGGGCTTGCTTCGAGTCTGCCCGACGCCGCGGAGGTTAACGGCCGGAACTCGATCTTCGGCGTGGCGTTTCGGGAGTTCCCGCTCCGACCAGCCCTGTCACGCACGGTAATTGTCCGACATGCGATCGTTGTCGGCCTGTGTGAATCTGGTCCCGGCCCTGGCCCCTAGATCCCCCACAGGAGGCACCACCATGGCCAAGAACAAGAACCGTGAACGCAAACAGCGTCCCACCGAGCGTGGCCAGCGGGCGGACCGCAGCCCCGCGGCGCAGACGGAGCCCCAGCCCGAGGCCGAGGTCACCGCCCCCGGTGACCTGGCGACCCGTAAGCGGAAGCGCAGCTTCGGCCACAACTGACATCTGCGTGACGGGTCGTTGAGACCCACCCACTTGCGCATATGCGTGAGGGGCGTACCCGGTACCGGGTAC